>JASJCX010000046.1 GCA_030065255.1 Calothrix sp. MO_167.B42
CCTAAAGGTGCGGTAATTAAAATAGATAAAGCTGCGATCGCTAAAATAATTTCTCCCCCTGCAATCTCTTGACTGAGGGGAATTGCTCCAATGGCTGCTTGTACCGTAGCTTTAGCACAATTTCCGGGCAGCAAAAATAGTTTTTCTCGCCAATTCCAATTACTACCCCAAGTAGAAACATACCAACCGATTGCCCGACCAATAAACAGCCCCACTGTTAAAATTAATATCCCGGGTAAAAGATTTTTTTCTAATACTTGTAATTGAATTGTTGCCCCCATCAGCACAAATAAAATAATCTCGGCAACTATCCACAAACTGTTAAAACCAATCCGTAATCTCCTAGCCAAGGGTGGATCTAATTCGATGAGAAAAAACCCCATTGTCATAATTGCTAAATAGCCAGAAAAATAGGGAAAATTTTTGGCATAAATGACAGTAAATAAAGCTAAACAAGCAGCAATTAAAGTATCTTGGATCGCATTTTGCGTCCAGTTTTGAGTCGCCAATACCGCAACTAATAAGCGAGCTGCCACATAGCCACAAACAACACCCAATCCGATTTGTAAGATGATCTGCAAAGGTAATAATTGAATAGCAGTTAAAGTCAAACCTCCCGGAAGGGTAATAGTCTGTATACCCTCCTTACCCAAGAAATTTACTAACAGACTAAAAACCAACAATAGCAACACATCAGAGAGGGCGCTACCAGTTAAAATTGCATCAGGTATACCCTTAGCCACACCCCAGCCCAAACTTTTAAGTCGCAACATTCCCGGAACAATTACCGCCGGAGATTCTGCCCCAATTACACAACCCAACAATAGCCCCGTAAATATGTCAAATTCAAATAAAAACATCGCCATCATCGCAATAGCGATCGCTTCCCCTGTAGCTGGTAAAAATCCTAACCTTAAAGCAACTGTACCCTGTTGAGCTAACTTTTCCCTATCCAAGCCCAACCCTGCTTTCATGAGAATAATCATCACCGCCACAGTTCTCAATTCATCAGCAGCACTAAGTACATTACCACTGAGTAAATTTGCCATCTGAGGACCAATAATAATCCCCATTAAAATCATCCCAATTAAAGGTGGAGCACCTAAACGACGGGCAATTTGACCGCCAAAAAAGCCACATACAAGAATCCATAGCACACTAACTAACATTTAGTTTAAAAAATTACTCCTAAAGATAGATGCTTTGGTTAACAAAATTGTAAATGAAAATATGCGAGGGGTCACAGATCCCCGACTTCTTAAAGAAGTTGAGGATCTAAACACCCAGAATACTAGTAACAAAAAATTAATATTTATTTTATAAATTTTCTCTTGGTTATCTAGTATGAGGTAGTGTCAGTTAATAAAAATTACTGGCAAATTTCCCAACAGATATTATTATGAAATATATAGCACTACACATATACGTTCAGACATTATTGAATACCCAAACCTATGAAAAGTAAACTTATTACTTATTACTTATTACTTATTACTTGTGCGTGAGAACCGTACTAAATTGGAGTGCAATTTCTACCCAAATGATTGATGTTAGGGTCGATACAATAAAACTGCGGCTTCAATAATGCTGTTTATTTGTTGAAACTAATGTCAACATACACAACAGCATTAGCAGGAGAACATAAAACATGACAAATCAATTGAGAACTGCTGCTTTGCTAGCTGCTCTAAGTGGTCTTTTGATTGCAATTAGCCATTTAGTAATTAGGGGTACTGGTGGCTTGATTATCGGGCTGATATTAGCAGCAGCAACCAACCTATTTGCTTGGTATCAATCGGATAAAGTTGCTTTGGCAGCTTACCAAGCTCGGGAAGTTTCATCCCAAGCAGCACCAGGACTATACCGCATGGTCGAAAGATTATCCCAAACAGCAAATTTACCCATGCCTAGGGTATATATAGTTCCTAGTCAAAATGCCAATGCCTTTGCTACAGGAAGGAACCCAGAACACGCCGCTGTGGCCGTCACTGAAGGAATTTTGGACATTTTACCAGAAGAAGAGCTAGAAGGGGTAATTGCCCATGAATTAACCCATATTGCTAACCGAGATACCCTTACCCAAGCTGTTGCAGCTACCATTGCTGGTGCGATCGCTTATGTAGGACAAATGCTCAGTTATAGTCTCTGGTTTGGTGGTGCATCCCGGAATGATGATAGGGGTAATCCTTTTGGGATCATCGCAACGGTCATCCTAGCACCCCTAGCAGCAACAATTATCCAATTGGCCATTTCCCGAACCAGGGAATTCTCTGCTGATGCTGGTGCGGCTAGGTTGACTAGAAATCCTCGCGCTTTAGCCCAAGCCCTACAACGTTTGGAATCCACCGCAGGACAAGCACCAATTAGAGCTAACCCAGCTTTTGAGCCACTGTTAATTATTAATTCCTTATCAGGGAAATTTTTGGGGGATTTATTCTCCAGTCACCCAGCTACTGAACAGCGAGTTGCTGCATTATTAAAATTAGAACAACAAATGTTGACAACAGGCTATTGAAAAGAGGGAAGGAGTTAAAGAAATAATATTTTCCTTGTTCCTCCTACTCTCCCCTCTGCACTTGGAGTGCTTGGACCATGAGACAAATTCATACAGCACTTTGCAGGTAAATGAAGTACATTCGCTACATACTAAAACGAACAGTGGGATGGGCATCCCTACCCGTCCGAATGTACTTCACAAAGATGAAATATGCTGTATCTTTTCCAGTAACACCACAATTCATAATTAGTTATCTGTTTGTCAAAATCTAAAATTCAAAATCTAAAATTGTTATGACTGATAAAAACACTGAAAACAATACCACTGTAGATGTTACTCCCCAAACCAGTGCCCTAGTAGAAACAGAAATGGCTGGCGAAACTGATGAAATAAAAAATGAAACTAAAGCCTTGATTGACGCAATCAAAAAACGCGCTCAATCCGAAGCTCAATCTGCTGGTACCCTCACCCGCGAAACTTATTTAAGTGCAGTCCGCCAAGCACGGGAAACCATTGAAGCCAACCAATTGATAGAACGCGATCGCATCGAACACGCATTTGATATGATTCAGCAAGAAGCTCAAAAAAACTGGGATTCTGTGACAAAAGAAGTGCAAGAATTAGGCGATCGCTTACAATCAGCTGCGAAAGCTGCTTGGGACATTTTGACTGCACCACGCTCTTAGGAGTTAAGAGTTAGGAGTTGATAGTTGACAGTTGACAGTTGACAGGTCAGAGTTAAGAGTTGGGAGTTAGGAGTTGATAGTTGAGGGTTTTAACTCCTTCCCTCACCTCCTCACCTCCTCACCTCCGCCACTCCCTCTGCTCGAATTTATTTGAGATTTATTTAGCAGGAATAATCAGAAGCACTAATGATGCTAGATAATGAAAAAGCTTTGACATTTATTTGCTGTCTTGGGCTGTTGTAATTATCTGTAATTAAGAAATAATTCCTATGCGAACTCACTATTGCGGCGAACTCCGAAGCGCACATATTGGAGCAACTGTCACCTTATACGGCTGGGTAGACCGTCGCCGCGATCATGGGGGCGTGATATTTTTAGATGTACGCGATCGCTCTGGCATTATCCAAATTGTCAGCGATCCCCAACGCACTCCGGATTCCTACGAATTAGCCAACTCCATGCGGAATGAATATGTTGTGGAAATCCAAGGAAAGGTAACACAACGTCCTGAAGAATCCCTAAATACCCGCATACCCACAGGAGAAGTAGAAATCTACGCCGAGCAAATTAACTTGCTTAACAGCGTTCGTAAACAACTACCTTTCCAAGTTTCCACTGCTGAAACAGATCCAGTGCGGGAAGAATTACGGCTCAAATATCGCTACTTAGATTTACGGCGCGATCGCATGGCGAAGAATCTCCAAGTTCGCCACCAAGTAGTAAAGGCCATGCGTCGTTTCCTGGAAGATAATCAAGGGTTTATTGAAGTCGAAACCCCAATCCTAACCCGTTCTACCCCCGAAGGTGCTAGGGATTATATTCTACCCAGTCGTGCCAATCCTGGCGAGTGGTTTGCTCTACCCCAATCACCCCAACTCTTCAAACAGTTATTGATGGTTGCTGGTTGCGATCGATACTATCAAATTGCTCGCTGTTTCCGAGATGAGGATTTACGGGCTGACAGACAGCCAGAATTTACCCAGTTGGACATGGAAATGAGTTTCATGTCTTTAGAAGATATTATTGCCATGAATGAAAAATTAGTGGCTCATATCTTTAAAACAGTTAAAGGAATTGATTTACCTGGTGCATTTCCTCGTTTTACCTATGCTCAAGCCATGGAACGCTACGGTACAGATAAACCAGATACTAGATATGGTTTAGAGTTAGTAGATGTTTCCGATATCCTCAAAGATAGTGGTTTCAAAGTCTTCCGGGAAGCGATCGCCAATGGGGGAATCGTTAAAATTCTCCCTATTCCCAACGGTAATCACGCTATTTCCAATGTCCGCATTAAACCCGGTGGAGATATTTTTAAAGAAGCCAGCGAAGCCGGTGCTAGGGGATTAGCATTTATCCGAGTCCGGGAAGATGGGGAAATAGATACCATCGGTGCAATTAAGGACAATCTCACCCCAGAACAAAAACAAGAAATTTTGACTCGCACGGATGCAAAACCTGGACATTTACTGTTATTTGGTGCAGGTGATATCGCAACTGTCAATAAAACCTTAGATAGATTGCGACAATTCATGGCTAAGGAATTCCAGTTAATCGAGCCAGACAAAATCCATCTACTATGGGTTACTGATTTTCCCATGTTTGAATGGAATGCCGAAGAAAAGCGCCTAGAAGCTTTACATCACCCCTTCACTGCACCCCATCCCGATGATATCAGCGATTTGAAAACAGCCCGGGCTCAAGCTTATGACTTAGTTCTCAACGGCTTTGAAATTGGTGGCGGTAGTTTGCGGATTTATCAAAGGGAAATTCAGGAACAGGTATTTGATGCCATCGGACTTTCCCCAGAAGAAGCAGATAATAAATTTGGCTTTCTTTTAGAAGCATTTGAATATGGAACTCCACCCCATGGTGGTATTGCTTATGGGTTAGATCGACTGGTGATGTTATTAGCCAAGGAAGACTCAATCCGTGACGTAATTGCTTTTCCCAAGACACAGCAAGCAAGATGTTTATTAACCGATGCACCCGCTAGTGTAGATCACAAACAACTCAAAGAACTGCAAGTTACCTCTACCTATAAGCCTAAACCATAAAATAGATTCAAAATCAGTGATAATAGCGGACTATCCACTGGGATGTCCGCATTTTATTGGAAATTAACATAATAGCTGGCTTTTAACTATTTTCAGTAGATATACCATTGTTAATTATGATATTACTTGAGTAAGTTATATATGTTGATAGCCTAAATTCAAGGTGAAATTTACTTAAAGTTATTACACATACCAATATTTATAGTTATATTATTTATTGTGAGGAGAAAATAACCCTAATTAAGTTGATTTCAAGTAAAGTAACTGCTCAGTAAATTCCAATGAAACTATAAAGTTTAACGTTATTTTGTGGAGCGATAACGATAATGTAAATGTAATAATTTTAACAAAAATAAATTCAAAACAAGTACCTGTTATAGTTTTTTCTGGAACAATTTTTAAATTAAAACTTCCATTATACAATACAACAGTTATAAATCTAAATATTTTTAATGGTAAAATATGATTTTTATATCTATAGCTTAACTAGATACTACCTTGTAAAAGTCTGATTATTATCTTATTTATAGGTCTTGAAATATTTAGATAATTGATCTTAATTATTACTAGATTAAAATATCTATTTCCATTCCTCTTAAATGATGAATGCTATTTTGTCAAAAATATTTCAATATTTCAGGACTAAATTTGCGTGTCACAATTGGTAACTGGTACGTGACGCTATAAGTTATGATTACTACGATCAAACACTTTGAAGTGGGTCACACTCCTTACATCAAAAAATATGCCAGTTGTGTAAGTCCTATATTTGACTGACATATAGTATATAACAATAAGGGGAAAATACATAAAGACTTACACATCAATTATTGAAAAACAAACTAAATATTTCACTATAAATTCATGGAGCTGGACTTTGATGGTCATTTGATCTCAGTCCCTCCAGCGTAACCTTCTTTCTCTTCTAGTTTGTTTGTTATTTGGTAACAAAGCATATTTGCAAACAGTAAAACCTATAGGAGATAAGTTATTAACCCTTAGTCGTTGTGAGAGGAGGTCGAATTGCATAGAAGGTGTGACCGAAATCGGAAACGTTCAAAACGAAGAGCAATATATTGTCCAATTCATACATGTTATTTAGATAGTGTTAGTCAAAAGTACCCACTGTTTGCCGATAGTCCAGAAAAATTACAGCAAAGAGGAGTAAACAGACAAGAAACACTAATGTTAGCCACTTTTAAAACAGCAGCCACTTTAAACAGTGAATGGTTAGAAGCTTTTTGGTGTAAAGATTGTCAAAAAACAAAATGGTATCATATCCATAAATCATCTACTAATACCTATGAGGTTGCAGTGGCATCTCCAGAGCTTTGGCAACAAGCACTGAAGGTTGCTTATCCCCATGGGAACCCTTCTGTAAGTGAATTTACTAGCCGAAATTCACGGACAATGAACTATCTAGGACATCAAAACTTTAATAAAATATGTTAAATCTGCATGTATATATTGCAGATTTATAAAAAGTATTTAGGCATTGCTGAATACAAATATGCTAACAGCCCCCCAACCCCCAATTCACTGGGAAGAAAGATAATTTAAAGTCCCCCGCCCCCCTAACCTCCCAATACTGGGGGGAAGGAGCAGATACTTTGCTTTTTTACAGATGGGGATTTAGGGGGCGTTACTCAAAACTTAAAAAGTAAATTCATACTTCAATTGGGCAACGCCAGTATTTACAACTTCCAAATCAGGAGATAATTTTTCTGATTTATATGCAGACATGAAAATTGCTTATCTAGTTAATCATTATCCCCATGTGAGTCATAGTTTCATCCGACGAGAAATTGTCGGTATTGAAGCTTGGAAAATTGACGTAGCTCGGTTTTCCATTCGTCCTTGTACCTCCAACTTAGTTGATGAAGCAGACAAACTGGAACTAGAGAAAACTCAATCCATTCTAGGAGTTGGGATCATCGCCTTACTCTTAGCTGTAATTCGAGTTTTTCTCACCCAACCCTTCCAGTTTTTCAGAAGTTTACAACTAACTTGGAAAATTGGCTGGCATTCAGACCGGGGAATTATTAGGAATTTAGCATACCTAGCTGAAGCTTGTGTCCTCCTAGGTCAGTGTTCTGAGTCAGAAATAAGCCACATTCACGCTCACTTTGGTACAAATTCAACTACAGTAGCTATGCTGTGCCATGCTTTAGGTGGTCCACCCTACAGTTTTACTGTTCATGGTCCCCAAGAATTTGACCGAGCCACCGTTCTTGCTTTAGATGAGAAAGTCAAGCGAGCATCTTTTGTAGTAACTATCAGTTCTTTTGGTAAGAGTCAGTTGTATCGGTGGTGCGATCGCCAGTACTGGTCAAAAATTCATGTAGTTCACTGTGGTTTAGATGAAAAATTCTTAAACGCAGAGCAAACTCCCATGTCAGACGAGCCTCGTTTAGTCTGTGTTGGTAGGTTAGATGAACAAAAAGGGCATTTATTGTTAGTAGAAGCAGCAGCTAAGTTAGCAAAAAAAGGATTAGATTTTAAATTAGTATTTGTTGGTGATGGCTCTTTAAGAACTGAAATTGAAACTGCGATCGCTCGACTGAAATTACACAATCATATAGAGATTACTGGTTGGGCTAGTAATTCCCAGGTGCGGGAGCAAATTTTAGCTGCACGAGCCTTAGTCTTAGCTAGTTTTGCCGAAGGTCTACCAGTAGTAGCTATGGAGGCTTTAGCTTTAGGTCGTCCAGTCATTAGTACTTGTGTTGCTGGAGTTCCTGAATTAATTGAACATGGTAATTGCGGTTGGTTGATAACACCTGGGTCACTGGACGATTTAACAGCAACCATGGGTAAAGTGTTGCAGTTACCAGTAGACAAGCTCAAACACATGGGTACAACAGGGAGTGAACTAGTTGCTCAACGGCACAACATCGCTTTTGAAACAGCAAAATTAGCAGAGCTATTTTGGTGTGAGAATATTTCTCTCACAATTAAAGCAAACACAACAACCACGTCATCAAATAGCCTGAAAAAGCGAGCTATTTTCGCTACCATTTGGACTCTTTTTACTAATTTTGCAGGTCAGTTAATGCGATTTATTGCGAATCTGATCTTAACTCGCCTGCTTGTTCCAGAGTATTTCGGTCTTATGGCTTTAGTCCATACCTTTATCTCTGGTTTAGCAATGTTTTCAGACATTGGCATTGGTCCAAGCATCATCCGCCATAAGCGCGGCGATGACCCTGATTTTCTCAATACTGCCTGGACATTGCAAGTTCTACGTGGTTTTGGACTGTGGTTAATTACTTTATTAATCACTTGGCCTGTAGCTACATTTTATAAAGAACCAAAACTGCTGTTACTCATTCCCGTAATTGGACTAAATGTGGTGATTGACGGTTTTAAATCTACAGGCATATTCACGCTTAACCGCCATCTATTACGGGGTAAGCTAACAAGATTTGAGTTGGTGGGAGTAGGGGTCAAAAATATAGTGACTATTAGCTGGGCTTGGTTAAATCCAACAGTTTGGGCACTTATTGGTGGAAGTTTTGTATCTGGATTGGTAGATCTTGTGCGGAGTCATAAGTTAGTTCCAGAAATTACTAACCGTTTTACCTGGGACGAAGATGCAGTTCAAGAACTTGTTTCTTTCGGTAAGTGGATATTTATATCCACAGCTATGACATTTTTGGCAATGCAATCTGACCGACTCATTTTAGGAAAATTGTTTTCCTTAGAAATGCTAGGTGTTTATACTGTTGCTTTTACACTTGCAGATTTGCCAAAGCTGATATTTGGAAGTCTTAGCGGTAACGTTATTTTTCCAATTATTTCTAAATTTGCAGAGCTACCGCGTGAGAGCCTTCGAGCCAAAATTTTACCGAAACGTTGGCTGCTACTTGTTGGTATGGGATTTTGTGTAGCTGTTTTAGTCTTCTGCGGAGATTTTCTGATTTTGGCACTATACGACCAAAGATATAATGATGCCGCTTGGATGCTACCAATTCTCGCTCTAGGTATTTGGCCTTATCTGCTAATGCAACTTAGCGGTCCGACTCTTCTGGCAGTCGGCAAACCTATTTACTTGGCTTGGGGCAACTTTCTCAAGTTTACTTATATGTTATTTGTATTACCACTGGCATTTTCCTATATGGGACTCTTGGGAGCTGTAATTGCAATTGCTTTAAATGATATTCCTCTTTACATAGCAATTAATTATGGTCTTTGGCGAGAAGAGCTGGCAGCTATAGTACAGGATATTCAAGCAACACTACTACTGCTTGGATTAATTGCTATTCTTTGTAGCACTCGCTACCTTTTGGGTTTTGGACTGTCAATTGATGCAATCTTAAGGTAAGAAAATAAACATACTTAAGTTTATTTAATCTTCTAAAGAGCTAGTTTATTACTTGAAATTGAAGAACCCAATTTTTATTTTTGTAAATTTTCCCTTTACCTAAGCCCTCAGCAAGTGTAAATCAAAGCCTATGAGTTTCTTAGTACCTTTGGTGATGTTCGGTTGGATTCCCACTGTACTCTACCTGTTTATTAGGTTTCCAGCTCAGCGGGCAGTTGTTGTATCTTTTATCCTGGCATGGTTATTCCTACCGCAAGCCAAATATCCAATTATTGGCTTACCAGACTACACCAAGATGTCGGCAACTTGCTACGGTATTTTGTTGGCTACTGTTATCTACGATGTGGGACGCTTTAGTTCGTTTAAAATCCGCTGGGTTGACTTGCCAATGCTGATCTGGTGTCTATGCCCGGTGGCTTCATCAATCACTAATGGCTTAGGACCTTACGATGGTTTTTCAGAAACTCTGGCTCGAACTGTTACCTGGGGAGTACCCTATTTTCTAGGTCGGATATATCTTAATAACTTAACTGGACTGAGATTGTTGGCGATTGGCATCTTCACTGGTGGGCTAATCTATATTCCTCTATGTCTATTTGAAATGCGTATGAGTCCGCAGTTACATCAAATGGTTTACGGCTTTGCTGATATCAGAGCTTTCACCCAAGGAGTACGTTACGGAGGATACAGACCTACCGTATTCATGGTACACGGTCTTGAGGTGGCTATTTGGATGATGGCAGCTACGCTAATTGGGATTTGCTTGTGGAAAACTGGTGTCATCAACCAACTCAGTGGCATTGCAATCAAGTGGCTGGTAGTAGCGTTATTGATCACATGTGTGTTGGTTAAGTCCACAGGAGCTTATTTCTTACTGGCATTGGGCATTATCATCTTATTCATTGCATGGCAATTTCGCAATGCCACACTACTATTGCTTCTGATATTGTGCATGGGTTTATATTTAGCTCAAAGTACATTAACTGAAACTTATGTGACCGATCAGATTGCCGAATATTTGAGGAATATAGGACTGCCTGAAGACCGCGTTAGTTCCTTGGAGTTTAGATTTTATAATGAGGAGTTGCTCATAGATAAGGCACGAGAAAGTATAGTTTTTGGCTGGGGAGGATGGGGTCGAAACCGTATATATGAATATAATTGGGCAGGAGAGCTTGTGGATATTACGATCACTGATAGCCTTTGGATTATCACTTTTGGTCTAAACGGCTTGGTTGGATTGAGTAGCCTATTTTTATCCTTTTTTTTCCCGGTGATTGGATTCTTGAGGCGTTATCCAGCCCGTTTATGGACTAATCGCCAAGTAGCACCAGCAGCAGTTCTGGCAGTGGTCATAATTTTATACATACTGGACTGTTTAGCAAATGCGATGGTAAACCCAATTTTTACACTTGCATGTGGAGGAATAGCAGGGGTAGCACTGAAAAAGCGAGAGAATAGCAGCTTAACAGGCAATCGCTCATCCTTAGTCAACCATTCTCTACCTCCATCTATGGTTAGGCATAACTAACTTACCAATAGGTAGACCCAGAACTTCCAATGCTCAATAAGATATTTTGGTAATTTATTCTTATTACTGGCTTTTGAAAATAGGCGTAAATTATGTCATAGGAACTTTGATGAAACTATCTATATTTAACTAAATTGAAAAGGTTTTGAGAATGAATCAAAAACGTTTATTAATAGTTCAATACGCTGGTGATTACCGCGAAGCATTTCTGCGCTTGTCTCAAGGCGGAGAGGAGACGTACTATGCTCAGAAATATTCTGTTGATGCAATTGCGACAATAGGTCAACAAATTGATGAAGTCGCTACTCTCTGTTGTATGACAAAAGAACCGTATAATGAGATTCTCAAGAATGGAACCCGTGCAATTGGCGCAGGATTTAACAGTAAAATTCAAGTTAAACAAATAATAAAATTAATTAAAGAATATAACCCGACTCACTTAGTTATGCGTACAAATATCCAGGAGGTTTTTAGTTGGGCAATCAAAAATAATGTGCAGACAATAGCTATGTTTGCAGAATCATTATCAACTAAAAAAATGCGTGATATATTCCGTAATTATTTACTGAAAAACTTATTAAATCATGATATAATTGAATGGGTAGGCTGCTACGGCATTAATTCTTCTTTGCTGTTTCAAGAAATAGGTATTAAATCTGAAAAAATAATTCCTTGGGATTTCATAGCAACTGAAAGTCCTGAAAATTTTCCACCAAAAACTCTACAAGATAACTCCAAGCCTTGGAAATTGTTTTACATTGGTTCCATGATAGAAGCTAAGGGTGTTGGTGATATATTAGAATCGATAGCTCAGTTAAAAGTAAAAAAATTACCTGTAAATTTGAAGATTGCAGGCAGAGATGAAAATAATTTTTTTCTTAATAAAGCTAGGCAGCTCAAAATTGAAGATTGTGTAGAGTTTTTGGGAATAGTGCCAAATAGTACCGTATTACCTTTGATGAGAGAAGCTGATACCGTATTAGTACCTAGTAGGCATGAGTATCCAGAGGGTTTTCCATTAGCAATTACTCATGCACTCTGTGCGCGCACCCCAATCGTAGCTTCAGATCACCCAATGTTTACAAAAAATTTAAAAGACGGGATGAGTGCAATAATTTTTCCTGCTGGTAACTCCAGTGCTTTAGCAACATCTATTGAAAAACTATTTTCTGATTCAGCTCTTTATCATAGTCTTTCTATAGCTTCATACGAGACTTGGAAGAATTTGCAAATTCCAGTTAAATTTGCTGATATGATTAATCGCTGGCTAAATGATTCACTAGAAAATCAGCAATGGCTGTTTGAACATCGACTTGCTTCAGGAAGTTACAACTAAATCTGAGAGTAAGGTTAATTTGTAATGCATTCCTCCTGCAAATTTTAACCGATTTTATGCTTTTCAAAAGATTTTGTACTCTCTCAAAAGAATTATCTATAACAATCCTAATTGAATCGTAAGTTAATAGGTAGAGCAAACGCACCTATTTATATGTATTTCAGCCTCTGTTATTTATATCTAAAATTCTATCCCTTAATGAGGACACTATGACTGAAAATCCTTCAATTACCTTTGTATGCTGCATTGAATCTGGATGGCTCGAAAATCAAACTTTACGTATGATCGAAAGCTTGCGCCGATGGGGAGGACAATTTGCCAATGTACCCATATTCGCAGTCACTCCCCGCTTTGGTCCTCCCCTGGCACATAAGACACATCAAGCCTTTGAACGCCTGAATGTGCAGCATATTCGTTATCAGGCACAAAATAAGTACTCTTGGAAAGCTTTTCTGAATAAGCATTACGCTTTAGTTGCTGCAGAAGAACGTAGCAAATCAGAATGTATTGGTTGGCTCGATAGTGATTTACTAATCCTAGACGAACCTGACCAGCTCATATTGAAAGAGGAGGAAGATTTTCTCGCTTGCTCCCCCGATGGATGCGGTGGAACAACTGGTTCGGGAGATGCTTTTGAGTATTACTGGGGTGAAGTTTGTAAATCTGTAGGGATAAATATTGAAGACCTTCCCTGGATCCAAACAGAACTGGAAGGTAAGCGTATTCGTCTTTACTTCAATAGTGGTGTTTTTGTTTATCGTCGCTCCACAGGTTTAGCTAAGCAGCATCTCCAAGATACTATTAAACTATTTGATTCTCATATAGCTTCTCGCATAACTGGTACTTATTTTACCCAGCATATTCTAGGAATGACTGTGGTAAAAATGGGTCTTTCTTGGAGACAATTACCTCACTCCCATAACTATGGTATGGGCAGTAAAATACACAATGATCAATGGTATTCTCAAGAAAAACTCAAAGCAACCAAAATACTCCACTACCATGATTCCATGTGGCCTCATTTCTGGCCTACATTCATGGAATGTCTCTGTGATACCCATCCAGATGTGGCAGAATGGCTCTCCTCTCTTGGTCCCATGCAAAATGAGTCTCCTCCTCAATGGCGCACTTTCAGTAAAATCATCGACTATTTTAGGTCAAAACAAGAATTAGCATACAAAGAATCTTGCCGAGTAATTTAGCTTTACACTGCTCAAGTTGTGTGATAATTGCTCGTTTTGATGAACAAAAGTAGCAAGAGCCGCAAGCATATCTAGGTAGCTTAATTCAAGTCAAATTTATCCTCATGGTGATGATTCAGGAGGACACAGAGGAATAATGATGTAATGCAGAATAAGGCAATATGAAAGAAAGCATTCTGATGTCTAATACTATCGATCCAAATAATCCACCCCATTTATTTGTAGTTATAGTTAACTACCGCACACCGAATTTAACCATTGATTGCTTGCACTCTTTAGTGAATGAAGTGCGATCGCTACCTGGAACCCGTGTTGTTGTTACCGATAACGCTTCTGGTGATAATTCAGTGGAAAAAATCCAAACCGCAATTGAAAACGAAGGTTGGGGTGAATGGGTATCCTTGATGCCACTAGAACGCAATGGTGGCTTTGCTTTTGGTAACAATGCAGCGATTCATCCAGTGATAAATTCTCCTACCCCGCCAAATTATATTCTCTTACTTAACCCAGATACTATTGTTCGTCCGGGTGCTTTAAAACCACTTGTGGATTTTATGGATAAACACCCCCAGGCGGGAATTGCTGGTAGTCGTCTTGAAGATCCTGATAGTACAGTTCAAGTTTCTGCATTTCGATTTCATTCAATACTGAGTGAGTTAGACGATGGTTTACGTCTGCGATTTGGCAAAAAGTTCAAAGAACGTTGGGCTGTTGTACCTCCTAATTTTCCTGACAATATTACTCAAGTTGATTGGGTTGCTGGAGCTAGCATGATTGTACGCCGTCAAGTTTTTGAACAGGTCGGCTTAATGGATGAAGGATATTTTATGTACTATGAGGAGGCTGATTTTTGCTTACAAGCAAATAGAGCTGGTTGGGCTTGCTATTATGTCCCAGAAAGCCGAGTTGTACATTTAGTTGGTCAAAGTTCTGGAGTCACCAATCCCCAAGCTGCACGCAAACGTCGTCCCCAATATTGGTTTGATTCTCGAAGACGATACTTTGTGAAAAACCACGGTTGGCTTTATGCACTACTGGCTGATACTGCTTTTGCTGTTTCTTTCGCCTTAACTAAATTACGCTGGTTAATTATGGGACAACAGCCTGTAGATCCACCGCAATTTTTGAGTGATTTCCTCCGTAATAGCGTAATCGCCAAAGGATTTATTCAATCTTTGCCATAAACAGTAGATAGATTCTTCCCATAACTACATAATTTGGCGTGGCTGAGTAATGGGATGAAATTTAATGTCTTGAATATCTGCACCTCTGGCTGAGATACCCCTACATTCCGCAATTATGCAACGCTCTTAATTCCATACAATTCAGTGCTGATTAGTAACAACATATTATGGTCACACAACAAGACCTAATAACAAATTCCACACTAGTAACAAATAATACCCTTGGACTCTGGCAACAAATTAAAGAAGACTGGATTGCCCACGGATGTGATTGGACAAGACCAGGATTTCGAGCAGTTGCTGTTCATAGGTTTGGTGTATGGAGGATGAAAATTGAACCCAAAATCCTCCGTGCTCCCTTTAGTATTTTGTACCGGTCTTTATACCGTAAAGTACGTAATACCTACGGTATTGAATTACCTTACACTGTTGAACTTGGTCGCCGAGTAGTTATTGAACACCAAGGAGCGATCGTAATTCATGGGGATTGTACCATTGGTGATGATTGTATTATCCGCCAGGGTGTAACTTTGGGTAATCGTTATCTCGAACGTCCATTTGATGCACCAAAATTAGGAAATTGCGTCAATGTAGGTGCTGGGGCGAAAATTTTTGGTAATATTTCCATTGGCGATCGCGCTAATATCGGTGCTAATGCTGTGGTTCTCATTAATATACCACCTGAAACCACGGCTGTAGGCATCCCAGCTAAGGTTATAGCCAATAGGAAATAAGAATCAAAGTTACTTTTACTCACAGAGGACAGTCTTGCTCCTTAAGAATAGTGCTATTACTTAGCAGATTGGTATAAAAGCAATGCAATCTTTACATTCAGACCTTTAATTTTAAATTTTCAGCAAGTTATTCATGATTATCTCCCAATGAAAAATAAAATAGGCGATAACAGGCATAGTGTGATTTTGCAGAATGCACAAGTCGTCGATATTCAACAGTGAACTTTGGACAGTGTTATTGGATAACGGGCATAGTTTAAAGTTGCACTCCAACGCCTACTTTGCATTTTCTGATTGGAGATGATTCGCAAATCGAACTAGTTTAATTGGACTACCATTGGAGAAATCAATGTCAACAACTATTCCTTTTAATCGCCCCGTAACTGTGGGAAAAGAATTTACATATATCCAAAAAACCATCGAAAATATGGATCTTTCTGGAGATGGGGCTATTACCAAGAAATGTCATAGTCTATTAGAAGATATCCTTAAAGTCCCTAAAGTGTTACTAACTACTTCTTGCACCCATGCTTTAGAAATGGCTGCATTATTATTAGATATGCAACCAGGGGATGAGGTTATTGTTCCTTCCTTTACCTTTGTTTCTACCATCAATGCTTTTGCTCTAAGAGGTGTACGGCCAATATTTATCGATATTCGCCCAGACACTCTCAATTTAGACGAATCAAAATTAGAAAAACTGATTACTCCTCAGACAAAAGCAATTGTACCCGTACACTATGCTGGTGTTGGGTGCGAAATGGAAACAATTATGGACATTGGTAGTCAATATGGCATACCAGTAGTGGAAGATAATGCCCATGGATTGTTTGCTAAATATAAAGGCAAGTATTTAGGAACTTTTGGCTGTTTAGCTACCCAGAGCTTTCATGAAACCAAAAACTTTACCTGCGGAGAGGGGGGAGCTTTATTAATTAATGACCCTCATTATGTCGAGCGAGCAGAAATTATCCGGGAAAAAGGAACTAATCGGAGTCGCTTTTATCGCGGTCAAGTAGATAAATATACTTGGGTTGATATTGGTTCTAGTTATCTCCCTTCAGGCATACTTGCAGCCTTTCTCTATGCTCAAATTGAGGCCCGACAACAGATTCAAACCAAACGTCAGGAAATTTGGGAATATTATTACAACAATCTGCAAGACTGGGCACAGGAACAAGGTGTACGGCTGCCGATTGTACCTGCCGAATGTGAACAGGCATACCATATGTTCTATCTACTCATGCCCTCATTAGAAAAACGACAAGCTTTAATTGAACACTTACGCGAACAGAAAATTAACAGTGTTTTTCACTACCTACCCTTACACCTATCTCAAATGGGGCGGAAGTTTGGTGGTGCAGAAGGAGATTGTCCAGTGACTGAAAGTGTGAGCGATCGCTTGTTGCGTTTACCCTTCTACAATGACTTAACCCAAGAAGATCAGGCAAGAGTTGTAGCTGCCATCAAAGACTTTTATACAGGGGTCTAAATTATGCCTAAAGAATCATCTCGCATTGCTATTTATCTGCATTGCCTGTTCAATGGTGGCATTGAGCGAATAATGGCAAACTTAACTCAAAATTTTATTGAGCGCGGTTTGCAAGTAGATTTAGTACTTAACTTTTTGGGTAATCCTAGTTTCCTATCTGAATTTTCGCCAAAAGTACGGATTGTAGACCTCAAAGCTGGAAAAGCATACACCAGAGTTCCTAAGTTAGCTAGTTACTTGCGTCGGGAGCAACCCGCAGCTCTATTATCAGCTAATCACTCCGCTAATGAAGTGGCGATATTAGCCAAACATCTCTCCGGTGGAACCACAAAGGTAGTAGTTTCCGATCAAACCAATTTGTCCACAGAAGCAGGTAATAAATCTCCTTTTAGTACTAGATATTGGGCACCTTTAGCTTTAAAACTACTTTATCCTTGGGCTGATGGTAGAATAGCTCCTTCTATGGGTGTAGCTCAAGATCTAGTGAATATAACTGGCTTACCCATAGATAAATTTCAGGTAATTTATAATCCAGTAGTTAATCCGACAATTTTTACCAAAGCCAAAGAACCAGTAGAGCATCCCTGGTTTCTTCCCGGAGAGTTGCCTGTGATTTTAGCAGCAGGAAGATTAGAAAAACAAAAAGATTTTCCAACCATGATTAGGGCTTTTGCTCAAGTAAAACAGGTAAAACCATGCCGGTTGGTAATTTTTGGGGTTGGCTCAGAAAAATCTCAACTAGAAGCCCTGATCGCTGAATTAGACTTAGAAAATGATGTAGCTTTACCTGGATTTGTCAAGAACCCCTATGCTTACGTAACCAAATCAGCCATGCTCGCTTTATCGTCAGCTTGGGAGGGTTTACCAACCTTTTTAATCGAAACAATGGCTTTGGGTATCCCTGTGGTTTCTACTAATTGTCCTAGTGGTCCGGCAGAGATTTTAGATAATGGGAAATATGGGGAATTAGTACCAGTAAATGACCCCACAGCCCTTGCAGAAGCAATGTTAAATATTTTGTCTGGTCAACATAAATCTGTTCCTTCACATTGGTTAGAGCAGTTTACTGTGGAAAAAACTGCGGAAAAATATCTAGATATTTTGAGTATTAATAATTCTAATTGATAATATAAATGAAAAAAATTGCCCTAATTATTCTTTATTTTGGAAAATGGCCAACTTGGTTCCCTGCTTTTCTTCAATCTTGTAAATATAACCCCAGAATTGATTGGATTTTGTTTACAGATTGCGAGATACCTAATGTTTCCCTAAACAATGTCAAATTTGTACCATTTACCATTGAGGATTTTAATTTATTATCCTCCCAAAAATTGGGATTTGCAGTCAATTTACCATTTATCTACAAAATGTGTGATTTCAAACCCACATTTGGTGCTGTATTTGCAGACTACATCAAAGATTATGAATTTTGGGGTCATTGCGATTTAGATATAGTCTGGGGAGATATTCGCACATTTATTAATGATTATATCCTGAGAGAATACGAAATAATATCAGCAGGAAAAGAAATTATATCTGGTCATTTTTGTCTTTATCTCAACAATAGTAAAATTAATCAATTATTTACTCGCTGTCCTTATTATCAAGCTCAACTGCTTTCATCAGAACATTGCTGTTTTGACGAATCAGCTATGACAAATTTAGTCAAAGATTTATCGAAAAAAGGTGAAGTATCTATTTTTTGGCCCCAGTGGTTAGTTAACTATCCTAATTTATATAAGCCCATGCCTGCTGCGCGTCTAGGAAGACATTTAAATCGCTGGCGTTGGCAATCTGGAAAACTACATAACCAAAATCACGAAATCATGTATATGCATTTCATGACATGGAAAAAAAGTTTATTAGTCTGCAATGTGAACTATCAAGACGACCCCCAATCATTTTATATATCTTACTCACACATTGGATTAAGTAAATCTGACAAGCTACCATTAGCATCCCAAGCTGCTTCATTGATTGCTTTATATAAAACATTATTCGACTTTGATTATAAAGTTTGGCATCGCCGCATCGATCATTACATTATCAAAAAAATTTGGTCCAGAAAAAAGCAATTACCACAAGTCCAGTCTGTTAGCTGATAATTACCTAATTAATCCATAACATCTATTTTGAAGGCATTATTTTTAGAGTAGATTACTAATGAATAAAGTTATCAAACATGATTTAAAACATATAGGCAAGAATCAGGCACGTAATGTGTTGAACCTGATGTTTGCTAGACCATTACGAATGTCTAATTCTAAGTCAATGACATTAGATTTTGATGATGTAGAAGTAGCAAACGAATGGCTCTCTAGACCTTCATCTTGGCAAGACAATGAAGTAGTTTCCCAATATGAAAATGAATTTGCCCGTTGGAATGGCTCCAAATATGCCTTTGCTTTTATGGGTGGAAGAGTAGCACTGACTGCGTGTATTTATGCTCTGGATTTGCAGCCAGGAGATGAGGTGATTATGCCTGGTTATACCTGTGTTGTGGTTCCTAATGCCTTTAAATGGGCTGGGGTAAAAATAGTTTATTGCGATATTGAACTAGATACCTATGGAGCAGATGTTAACCAGATAGAGAGTAAAATCACTCCCAAAACTCGGGCAATTCTATTACATCATCTTTATGGAATAGTTTGTCGTGATTATGAAGCTATTATTGATTTGGCAAAACGGCATGGTTTAAAAGTGATTGAAGATTGTGCCCATACAACAGGAGCTGAGTACCAGGGACGCAAGGTGGGCAATTTAGGTGATGTTGCTATTTATAGTAGTGAAAAATCTAAAATTTTCAATACTATTCAGGGTGGTGTTGCTGTTACCAATGACGATCAACTAGCAAAAAGGATTAGAGCATATTACGATCAAGCTCCCTATGCAGATCAGGTCTGGATTGACAAACAGTTACGTAATGTATCCCTTGAATTTTATCAATTTAAACATCCCCAGTCTTGGTGGTTGGGGGATGTATACTATTTGTTAAATAAAGAGTATGCCATTTACAGTACTAGTAGCGAAGAAGAACAAGGAATTTGTCCAGCTAACTACGGTAGGAAAATGCCAGCACCGATTGCGGCTCTTGGACTCAATCAATTAAAAAAAATTGACTATTACATTAAATGTAGAAGGGAAAATGCAAAAAATTGGGAACTTTGGTGTGAAGAAAATGGGTATACAAAACCAGTTGTGATTAAAGGCTCTATTCCATCTTATTTGTTCTATCCAGTTTTGGTTGAACCAGAAATCAAGCAAAATATTAGATGGTGGGGATTCAAAAATTTTAATACTACTGTTAGTGATTGGTTTATTAGTCATTTACATCCCGTTCCAGGGCACATACCAGGATGTAAAAATGCAGAAATTGCCATCAAGCAGTGCATTAATTTTCCTACCTTAAACCAAATGTGTAAATTTCCTGGCTCTTGATGCGAGGGTGAAACCTAATATCATTTTGGATTTTAGATTATGAAAGAGCTGATATATTAGCTTTTCTTCTTTTCTATCTGTCGCAATCATATTTCAAATTGGTATAACACACAATTTTTTATATTTCTTTTAGTAGTATAAATGCACTAGGATGTCTGTAGATAATCCCCATGTTCTGATTGTTGCCCAACATGCATCACTCAAGTTTGGTGGTGAAGCAGCTTTACCATGGCACTACTTTCACTTCCTTCGCAAGCGGGGTGTGGAAGCATGGCTTGTGGTTCATGATTGGACTCGTGATGAACTCAAATCATTTTTCCACGAGGACTTTGACCGTATTTGCTTTGTACCTGACCCTTATTGGCTGCGTGTTGTAGGTAGGTTGGAAAGATTTTTGCCCAGTAGAGTGGCTAACTTTACTGTTAAATTGTTTGTGCGATTAGTAGCCCAAATACTATATCAGCGTCCCATAATCAAAAAAACGATTCGGGAGCAAAAAATTGACATCATTCATCAACCCATACCCGTTTCTCCTAAAGAGCCATCAATGATTTTTGGTCTAGGTGTACCCGTAGTCATTGGACCAATGAATGGGGGAATGGAGTACCCTCCTGGTTTCCGATATATGGAAAGCCGATTAGCTAATCAGACTTTGAAAATTGCTCGTTTATGGAGCAGCTTTTTCAATGTGTTAATTCCTGGCAAACTGAGGGCAACAACCTTGTTAGTTGCTAATTCACGTACAACAGATGCACTGCCAAAATTTATTCGTGGTCAGGTAACTAACTTAGTAGAAAATGGTGTAGATTTGTCCTTATGGAAACAAAACCCTCAAATTCCAAGTCATAGATTAGAGGACATTACAGAACAAAATCCCCAGCAACCAATCAAGTTTGTGTTTGTTGGCAGGTTAGTTGATTGGAAAGCAGTGGATCTGCTATTAGCGGCTTGCAAAAGTGTAGCAGAACAAATATCAGTAGAGTTGGAAATAATTGGTACTGGTCCTGAATTGCCAACCCTGCAAACTTTGGCACAAGAGTTTGATTTAACTAAACCCCAGAATGGAGAAAATTCTGGGAAACAGCACCGGGAAAGAGATATAGTTAGCTTTACGGGTTGGCTTCCCCAAGCCGAGTGTGCCCAAAGGTTGGAATCGGCTGATGTACTGGTACTTCCCAGCCTATTTGAATGTGGAGGTGCTGTAATACTTGAAGCTATGGCTATGGGTATACCTGTAATTGCCACTAACTGGGGTGGACCTGCTGACTATCTAGATGAATCCTGTGGTATTCTCATCGATCCTATTTCCCGAGATTCATTTATTAAAGATCTTGCAGAAGCAATGTTGAAACTGGCAAAATCTCCTGAGTTTCGTGAAGCAATGGGTAAAGCTGGCCGCCAACGGGTACTCGACAATTTTGACTGGGAAGTAAAAGTGACAAAAATTATCGATATTTATCAGGAAGCTATGGTCAGAACAAAAACTTAATCCCAAGATTACTAATTATGGTCATTTAAGTAATGAAGAATCTCCATAATTGTACTGAATCAGACCGTTAAGTTAATATTGGAAAGCCGTTAATACTACTGAGCAAAAAATGAAATTTTCTGAACTAGATCATAATTTATCAGCAAAACCACGCCGATTATTAGTTACAGGTGGTGCCGGATTTATTGGCTCCAATTTTGTCCATCACTGGTGCGA
>JASJCX010000047.1 GCA_030065255.1 Calothrix sp. MO_167.B42
CTGCTATATCTTATCGCTTTATAAAATGGCTTGACCACAATCGTGACGTATTTGTTGCTTACAAAGCAAGTTTTGGCTTTGTTTGGGCATAATTTTTGTTTAAGTCCCGCTAGCAGAAGATACCCAAATGCCTTCTCATCGCTGCTGTGTAATTAAGCAACTCAAACCCATTGACAATAATCCGGCAATTTACGAGTTGGTAAAACAGCGATTTCAACGGGAAGCAGCGATTTTAGAAGAGTTGGGGGGAGGTTGTAATCGTATACCTTGTTTATATGCTTATTTTCAGTTAAATGACTTATTCTATCTAGTACAGGAATGGATTGAAGGGGATACCCTAACTAGTAGAGTCCAACACCATGGTTTATTCGGGGAAAATACTGTTCGTGAAATTTTGGTTGGTGTTTTAAATGTCTTAGATTACGTACATTTAAAACAAATTATTCACCGGGATATTAAGCCAGATAATATTATTTTGCGCCATCAAGACGGGGAGCCAGTATTAATTGATTTTGGTGCGGTGAGGGAATCTATGGGAACTACAATTAATTCCCAAGGTAGTCCCGCTAGTTCCATTGTGATTGGTACACCAGGATATATGCCTAGCGAACAAGCTGCAGGTAGGCCGATTTATTCTAGTGATTTATATAGTTTGGGTATGACAGCAATTTATCTGCTCACGGGTAAGCAACCACAAACCATAGAAACAGATTCCCGCACAGGAGATATTCTGTGGCAAGCATATGCACCTCATATTAGTCCAGAATTGCAAACAATAATCGATCGCGTCATTCAATATCATCCCCGCGAGCGCTTTTCTACGGCTAGGGAAATGCTAGATGCTTTACAGGAAGCAAGGAGTGGGGAGCAAGGAGTCATCAGCACTCTGCTACCCAAGGAAGTTCCCCCGACTCAACCACCAACTCTTGCTCCACCTTCCCCTCAGAAGATAGATTTTACCCCTGGGAATCCACCACCAACGGTTCAAAATAACAATAAAAATGCCCTCATTTTGGGAGGAACAATTGGTGGGGGATTAATTATTGCTGCGATCGCAACAACAGTATTGACAAAATCTCCCCAAGCTGATAAAAAGCCGCAAACAACCCAACCAACAATTCCACCCGTAGCCACAAATAATTACCCAACCTCCAATAAAAATCCCTTTTATTTTTTGGCAGATTCTGCCTATGCTGACGCGCAAAATGCCATGAAACAAGTGCAAATATTGCAAGCAAGGGGATATCTGCAAGCAGGGATGTTTTGGATCCCAGAGTATGGTAACTTGTCAGGGAAAAAATTGTTTGCAGTTTATGTAGATAAATTTAGCGATCGCAATAGTTGCATTAGTCTGTTAAAAGCCTATGGAGAAAATAACCCCCAAACATACTGTGCCTTTGCCAGCCAAGATGTCAATACCTCTCCAGACAGATTTTACTTTCAACAAATTGCCACTTCATCCACTGGGAATAAATATGCTTGGCTGTCGCAAAAGATTGTGACTGATGCTGATTTACAAGGGAAAAGTGCCTTTGAGCTAGATGTTATGCGTAATTCTATTTTCGCCCATCACGGTCGTCGTTTCCAAACCCCCGGTTTACAACAGTACTTTAATAATCAGCCTTGGTATCGTCCTCGATATGCTTCCCAAAATTTCCCCAACAATTTACTCTCAGATACCGAAAGAATGAATGTAGAATATATTGCTAGATTTCAAGAAATTAATAACCGCAGATATTTCAAAAAATAAGTATCGTCAATCCCCTATCCGTTTTCATCCGCTTTTAATCCGTTGCCCACCGTTGCCCACCGTTGCCCATTCTTCTGCTGGCCATAAACCTCCTTAAATCTTCTTTGCTGTAGATTATGATCCACAATCGGCTCCGGATAACCAATACCATGACGTTCCAACGGTGAAATTTTCCCACTAACTAAATATTGAGTATCTAGCGATCGCAATTCTGGTACCCATTGTCTGATATACTCTGCTTCAGCATCAAATTTTTTAGCTTGGCTAGCTGGATTAAAGATACGTAAAGGCTTAGGGTCCATGCCACTAGAAGCACTCCATTGCCAACCACCATTATTTGCAGATAAATCCCCATCAATCAGCTTCTGCATAAAGTACTTCTCTCCCCACTGGGGATTGAGAATTAAATCTTTAGTCAAGAAACTGGCAACAATCATCCGACAACGGTTATGCATCCATCCAGTTTCATTTAACTGACGCATGGCTGCATCCACTATGGGGTAACCAGTTCTTCCCTCACACCAAGCCTGAAAATGGTCTGTATTAGTTTCCCAAGGAAAATTTTTGAAAGTATCTCGGTAAGCACCCTCTGCTAGTTCTGGGAAATGATACATGACATGTTGATAAAATTCTCGCCAAGCCAATTCCTGTTGATATGTGCGAATATTAGCTTGAGTTTCCTCACTACGGCTATTTTCCCAAGCCTCCATAGTAGCTTGCCACACGGTACGAATACCAATCACGCCAAACTTCAATGGTGCACTTAACTTTGATGTTCCCTCAACTCCAGGGAAATTACGCTGTTCTTGATACTCATTAATTACACCAGCAGCAAATTCCTTCAACCGTTCCCTAGCTGGGGTTTCCCCCGGTGCAATTATCAATTCTCCATCCCAGACAAATCCCAAATCCTTGGCCGTGGGTAATTCAATTGTGCCATTTTGTCCTGCTACTTCCAATTCTGAGACTGTTAACCCAGTGATATTCTCTAACTTATCCACAGGATTCGCCTTAGATTTACCCATCCAATTTTTCCAAAAAGGACCGTAAACCGTGTAAGGCTTATTAGTACCAGTAAAAATTTCCTCCGGTGAGTGTAATAGCTGATCCCAATTTTGTTCAATCACCTGAATACCCTGAGCCTGGAGTAATTCTAATAAAATGCGATCGCGTTTTTTAGCGTAGGGTTCCACATCCCAATTCCAGAATACCGCTTTGGGGTTCAATGCCGTTACTAATTGGGGAATTACTTTGACTGGATTTCCCTGAACAATTAACAATTGGCTACCAGCTTTTTTATACTGCTGTTGTAATGCTTGCAAGCAGCCCATCATATATGTTACCCTCACGGTCGCAATATCATCCCCTTGGAGAATATGGGAATCGAGGCAAAATAAACCAACTATCTTATTACTTAACTGCCTTGCCTTTGCCAGTCCAGTATTATCAGCAATTCTTAAATCCCGTCGATGCCAAAATAGAATTAAATCGGACATTTCATATGTGTCAGTTTGGTTCGTCTGTACTAGTTTAAGACTATACCATTTCTTTATTAAAGATGCGCCAAATTTAGCCTGCGTAGGCAGGCTTTGTTCGTGTAGCCCCACTCTTCTAGAGTGAGGGAAAACAGGTTTTGTCCCAGTTAGGGAATTCGGTGAAAATAAATTATCCCATGTTGTGGGATGGGCATCCTGCCCGTTTTTTATCATTAGCACCGCAAACTACAAAATATTTTGGGATATTTTTTTAATTGGAAGTCCCTTAAAGCAAGGTGTATGGAAAGAACAAATTCTTGGATGGTATCTGCAGAATAGGAGAGGGGTATCTGGAGGATGGGGTGAGGTTCAACATAATTTTTTGTTAAAATCACATTGAAAGTCAAGAAAATTCATAATTGCAAGAGGGTGGGGTTTGAACCCATTTAATGCGCGAATTGTAAATTATGAATTAGTAATTATTTGGTCAATCCAAAATCCAAAATCCAAAATCCAAAATCTAAAATTGAATGACGATTTAGCAGATACACAAGCAAAAATGCGGGAATATATTGAAAATGGCTTGCGTTTGGGTTGGTTAATTAATCCTCAAAAAAAACAAGTGGAAATTTATCGTCTTAATAAAGATGTAGAAGTTCTGAATTTTCCCAAAAATCTATCAGGTGAGGATATTTTACCGGGATTTATTTTGGATTTGGCGAATATTTTTTAGAAACTCAAAGTCGCAGGAAGTGCGGGTTTAAAAAAATGGCATACTCCCACGTTTAGAGAAAAATCCCCGACTCCACAAATCAATATCCGCTAATGGTAGAGGTGTTTAAAATAGAAGTCGGGGATTTAATGTCAAAATGAATAAATTGAATATAGCGTTTCTCAATCTAGTGAGGTACAGACTAACCTCACCCCGATAAAACTATGTTTCATCTCCCCTCTCCTTATTAAGGAGAGGGGTTGGGGGTGAGGTTTTGAGGTGTACTTCACCAGAGTAAGAAATACTATAATTATCAATTAATCAATTTCAATTGAAGTTGGAGTACTTCCAGTATTGTTTGATTGTGTTAAAGGTTTGCGAAATTGAGCGTAAAGCCTATCGCGCCAGGTAAAAAATAGTTCATAATCTGGATTATCGGCTAAACCAGGAACACCTTTACCTCTGAGAGCTTCAGGTATATCGATATAAGCACCATCGGGAAATTTCAGCAACATAGATAAACCAGCCACGGCGAAATCAGCCAAACAAGGTTCATCCCCAAGTAAATAAGGACTATCTGCCAATATTAAGCATAATGCTGACAAATCCTGTTGCAAATCCTTCATCGCCGATGCAATTACATCTGGGCTATAACCCACCCCAGCACCTAAAATTTTCAGAAAATCGCTGGGTACTTCTCCCACCAAATTCTTTAATAAATCCGGGGTAGTGGTAGGTAGTAAGGACTTACGGAAATTTTGGTCTTGACTAATAGCCGAAAACAAAGCCTTCCTACCTTTAACACCAATGGACTCATCCGCCCATTCCTCCATCATCAAGCATAAACCCCTTTGTTTGGGTTCTGTGGGTATCAAAGGCTGCTCGGGATAATGTGTTTCTAAATACTTTGCGATTTCCGTGGAATCAGCAACAAATTTATTACCATCTTTTAGTACCGGAACCAGTTTCTGACCAGTCATCCGGAATATTTCCACTTGCCCAATGCCTGGAGTTACCTCATGCTTACGATATTCTAATCCTTTATAGTCTAGGATTAAGCGTACTTTTTCTGAGTATTGAGATATTTCAAATTGGTATAATTCCAGCATTAGTGAAATCCTGTACTGAATACATCTATAGATTCTACAACCTTCTCTTCACGGATCTTAATAAAATCACAAATTTAAACCTGACAATATTAACTTTCCAAGGTATATGTTAGTATTATCAAATCAAAAATTAACTTTTAGTTAAGAATATAATTTAACGGGTAAACTCAGAAATAAAACAGGATTGCTAAAGCTATATAGCTGTAATTTTACAGCTTTTCCAGAAATATGTGAACACGGTAAGGTCGATACCATGTATAGAGCAATCAAAGTTAGAATTTATCCTACTGACGAGCAAGAAACTTATCTATCTCAGTGTTTTGGGAATACTCGATGGTTATGGAACTATATGCTTAATGCCACTACCATCGCGTATAAAGAAACAGGAAAAGGTCTTTCAAAGGCAGCAATGGATAAGTTGCTTCCGGGCTTAAAAAAAGAATATGAATGGTTGGGACTTGCATACAGTCAAGTTTTGCAGCGAGTCACATTGAATCTTTCTAGTGGGTTTGTCAACTTCTTTGAAGGACGGGCTAAGTTTCCTAACTTCAAATCTAAACATGGTAAACAATCGATCCAATACCCCCAAAACGTGAAGTTAGTACCACAAAATTCTGTGATTAAGTTCCCTGGTACTTTGGGGTTAATGAAAGCTGTGTTTCACAAAGAGCTACCGGACGCAAAATTCACGACTGTAACAATATCGAGAAATGCAGACGGTAGATATTATGCGTCTATTCTTTTTAACCAAAATGATAATCCAGTAGTTGCAATTAGAGAAGCTATTGGGGTTGATTTGGGATTAAAGAATTTTGCTATAACTTCGGAAGGCTCAAAGTATAACCTACCTAAAAAGCAATTAGCCAAGCTAGAAAAGAATAGAAAATGTAAACAGAAAAAACTAGCTAAAAAGACAGACAAGACTTCTAACAAACGTCGTAAAGCTAAAAAGTTAGTTGCAAAAGTTTCTAGCAAAATAGCTAGAGTTCGTGAAGATTTTCTACACAAGCTATCTCGCAAAATAGCATACGAAAACCAAGTTATTTGTGTGGAAGATTTAGCAGTTAGAAACATGGTTAAAAACCCCAATCTAGCAAAATCAATATCAGACCAAGGATGGGGAATATTTCAAACTATGTTGAAATATAAAGCTGAGAAATTTGGGCATACCTATATGGAAATAGGTCGTTTCTTCCCATCATCTCAACTTTGTAGTGAAACTCTGCTACCCATCCCAATGCTACAAAAAGGATATGATTCATTGGATGTCAGGTTTGTAGATTGTCCACACTGTCAGAAACAGCATGATAGAGATATTAATGCTGCAATAAATATTAGAAATGAAGGATTGCGACTTTTGGAGTTAGGAACTAGCTCTACTGCCCTTGGAGGGGATGTAAGATCAAAGTCTTCTGGACGTAAAAAATCTACGAAGGTTGAGGCAATCCCCAATGAATTGGGAAGCCTACACTGTACCGCAAGGGAGCGTGTAGGTAGTTCACTAACATAGAATTTGTGAGTCATGTGCAACATCCGCAAACATAGGATTTTACTTCTTAAGTTAGATATTATGTGTAACAAAATGTTATAAATCTTTAGTATGATGTGTGTAAATAAAAGCCAAACCAAATTCATGAAAGTAAATTCTATAAGTTTGCTAACTAAACTAGCTGGGATTGTAGGAATAACTGGTGCTAGTATTTGCTTTAGCATGGTAGCTAGGGCAGATAAAATAACAAATCCCAATCCCAGTGTTTTTGAAAGCGAGAAACAAACTAAGACAATAATCGCACAGGGAAAGCCTAGCATTTTTGACGAGTGTCCTTACAATCGTGCTGCTTGTGGAACTACAACTCCTACTACTCCTGGGGTGACACCACCAGTACCTACCCCAGATACTACCCCCACTCCACCAGATGTAACAGTACCAACAACACCAGTTCCAGGTTCAGAAACCCCTCCTACAACTACTACAGATAATAAAGATGTAGTAGCATTAGCATCATCAAATCCATCTTTTTCGATGTTAACCAAGGCACTCCAAGCAGCTGGGTTAATAGAAACTTTGCAAGGTAAAGGTCCTTTCACTATTTTTGCACCCACAGATGCAGCCTTTGCCAAATTACCCCAAGATGCAGTTCAGGATTTATTAAAACCTGAAAATAAAGAGGTATTAGTGAAGATTCTCACCTATCATGTAGTATCTGGAAATGTAGAATCAACTCAATTGGAA
This sequence comes from Calothrix sp. MO_167.B42, assembly GCA_030065255.1. Classification (GTDB taxonomy): domain Bacteria; phylum Cyanobacteriota; class Cyanobacteriia; order Cyanobacteriales; family Nostocaceae; genus Calothrix_A. The sequence continues at coordinate 7,280 of JASJCX010000047.1, forward strand.
ACAGGTGAAATTCAAAGTTTGGAAGGCGGAGCTATCAAAGTAGAAATCAGCTCTGATAAGAAAAATGTCAAAGTAGGTGGTGCCAATGTTGTTACAACTGATATCAAAGGCACTAACGGTATTATTCACAGTATTGATGAAGTAATCCTTCCTGCGAGTTTATAAGTTTTTGTGAAAAAATTCTTTGTGAAAAATTAGGTAAGCGTTAAATTACAACATAAATAAACCCGTTCACATTAACAATTGAACGGGTTTTTTATTTGCAAGTAATAACTATAGTAGGACTTACGCAACTGGAATATTTTTTTGGGGAGCATCCCAAACATTTAAATTTGTAGTGCGGAGAGAAGCGCGTTGCGGGGGTTCCCCCCGTTATAGCGACTTCGGGGCATCTTGCTGTGCGTTTGATATCAAGGGAACTTTCCGGCTCCCACTACGGCATATTTTTGAAAAATTGGGATGCTCCCTTTAATATACTTAAAATATGATGGATGTTAGTTGGCGATTTTGCAACTAACTAACCTATAGCAATCGCACTATCATCAAAGTAGTTTAATTGATTTTCTACCACATAATTTGGTATTGATTTCAAGCTCTCTGAACTCCACACATAGTCTTTCATATCTTGAGGCCAAGAAACTTCTTCTGGAGTAGCAATTTTCAAAGAATTTTGACTAAGTAGGAAATATAAATTCACAAAATCACCAACTTCTAAACCATTTTTTTGGAAGGTTTTGCGTAGCAATTCCGTAGTAAACATCATATTATGGGCTTCAAAACTATTTTTAGGGAATAAGCGAGGAAATATCAAGAATTTGATATCATCTCGACCTTGTTTTGCTGCCTGTTTGGGTGTAATACTTAAGTTTTCAGCTAAGGGATCTCCTGTAATAGAAACCATAATATACTTTGGTCCTTTGACCCATTTTTTGTGACCATTGCCAAAGTTAAAGACTCTGATCAATTGATGACTACATTTGAGCCATTTTGATTCCCAAACTTTCCGTCTTTTCAAATTCCAAATAGCTGCATGTCTATCAATAAATTTTCTTTTGGCAAGATTAAGAGCCCGAGATAACAAAATAGTTCCATGACTATCACTGGATAAATGTAGTGGAGTTTCCTCATCTAAAGCCCGTGCAACTAAAATAGCTGTATTATTAATCACAGGACTACCGGATAGACCCAAACGATGGATAGCTGCATCAATCCAGTCCAGTAAAGGGTTAATTCTATCCAAAATGGGATTTTCTTTGCGAAAAGAAGAGTTATGCAGATTGACAATTCCTGTATTCAGGGTTTGGGCATATCGGCGACTCCTCCTAGAAGACTCATATTCTGGTTGTCCCAAACCAGGAATAAATATGGCAAATAATTCCCGTTTATCATTTTCGGGATAATAAGCAATTTTTTCGGCAATCAAATTAAATACATCATCCGAGGCAATCACATCATCAAAATCGAACACTTCTTCAGTGCCTGGATGCTGTAATTGACCGTCAAATTTTTTGTCTGGGAATAAAACTTCTAGGGGCAACCGCCACCAATTAGACTTAATTTTTTTAGCTTTGTCTTTACTGTCAATCATTTGCTTTTTGGCAATTTTTATTGTTAAATACCGAATATTTATGTGATTAGCCTAATTGTAAATATAAAGATATACTTGAATTTCTATGTAATAATATATTTTAATATATCCAATTATACCTGAGAAAAATTACCAAACTTTTTCTGCACCACTTATTGATGTATTTATCATAGCGATCGCGATCGAGAAACAGATTGTTTTTATTGATTATAAATTCAGTGGTAATGGCTCCAATTTCGGATGTGATTGCTAGATTATTTTCAGTCGAGTTACATCCAAAATCCCAAAAAATGTGGTAGGTGGAAATTGAGATCCATCTACCACAGTCTATTTTTACGACCTGTAATCAATGTAATCAATACAAATGAAAAACCCAGATATATATTGCACCCGTTATACTAGCCATTAGCCAGTTAAAATATTGAACATTTCATTGGTATTAACTCCACATTATTTCCATTGGTGTAAAAAGAAAATACTGCCTTTACCCATCAATAATGGCCTTCTCATAACCTGTTTCAATTAGGCTAAAGAGATTCGCATAAAAAGTAGAGCATGAGGAGGAAAATACTTCAGAAAAACCAATAATAAAGGGTTTGGCAGCACCTAAACAAATCATTCACTCCCCTGGACTTGGTAAAGGGCAACAATTTACATCATTTAAACAGACTTTGCCCCAGTGTAAAGCCCAACGGACGAGAGCTACCCGATTAGCAGTTTCGGTTTTGGTGAGAATATTGCTGATATGGTTATCAACGGTACGTTTGCTAATCTCCAGTTTAGCTGCAATTTCTTGGTTAGTTAAGCCAGTGGCCACTAAGTCAATTATTTGCAATTCTCTGTCTGACAGACTAACAGGGGTCTGAGACTCGCCACCAGCCATACTTTTTGTATCCTCCCTTGGTATATGTACTTAATCGCTCCTTCTCATTTTAGAAGATTCTTTTGTTAGTAGGGATTTCAAGTGTTAGCAGCAATACTATTCTGAGAAAAATTTTCCATTTATGACTAAAAATCCAGAATATTTTCACATAAATTCTGTAAATCCTATTTCAATGTATGAACCACTGCCGACAAAAGGGGAAGAAATATTGTAGATTTTATACTGGAAAATCCCGATCCGAAATAAAATGACTAATCCCCGAGTTTTATGTCTGGGTGAAATTCTATTTGATTGTCTAGCCGATCAATTGGGGCGAAGGCTGGAAAGTGTTGAGTCCTGGACTCCCTACCCAGGGGGAGCACCAGCTAATGTGGCCTGTGCTTTAACTAAATTAGGCACAACTGCGGGATTTATTGGCGCTTTGGGTATAGATGAGCCAGGAAATTCTCTCATTCAAGTCCTGCAAGATGCAGGTGTGGATATAACAGGGGTGCAGCGACATCCTACTGCACCCACTCGTCAGGTTTATGTAGTGCGAGATTTGGATGGCGATCGCAGTTTTGCCGGATTTGGTAAATATAATACTAATGAGTTTGCTGATACTTTCCTGCAAGCAGAACAATTACCCCTATCTTTATTCCAAGATGCTGACTTGCTGGTACTAGGGACTTTGGAATTAGCCTATCCTGATAGTGGCAAGGCAGTCCACCATGCTTTAAAATTGGCAGAAAAATATAACCTGAAAATTTTGTTGGATGTCAATTGGCGACCTGTATTTTGGCAAAATCCCGATAGTGCACTCCAACAAATTCGAGAATTGTTTCGTAAAGTAGATTTCGTCAAACTCGCCAGGGAAGAAGCTGAGTTATTATTTAATACAAATGACCCTGGGGCAATTACTTATCAATTAGACGGAGTTGAAGGGGTATTAATCACAGATGGAGAAAAAGGTTGTGCCTATTGCTTAAGCGAGAATGAAGGTAAATTACCTGCTTTTCCCATGGCTGTTGCTGATACAACTGGTGCTGGAGATAGTTTTTCCGCAGGATTTGTCCACCAGTTACTAATTCATGGTATCAAAGCTTTGGGCGACCCTGAAATTGCCAAACAAATTGTCACCTATGCCAGTGCTGTGGGCGCATTAACTACCATTAAACCAGGTGCAATCGCTTCCCAACCCACAGCAGCAGAGGTCGAAGCTTTTCTTGCTGAACATCAACTCCAGTAAAAAGCGATCGCTTTTGAATTATTTCCCAACTCCCCAGAAGATTTTCACGTCAGATAACCAGAAGTAGGATTAGGTATATTCCCTGTATTTTCCCCTATAGTTATTGGTTGATTTGTTATTTGGGGAGAATTATTACCAGAACCTTCCGAAGAATCATCAGAGTCTATTGATGGAGATAACAGGGATTTGTTAATTAAAGGTAAAGTAATGGTTACCGTAGTACCTTGGTTAATGCCGTCGCTCTCTAAGGTAATACTACCTTCCATTAGTTCCATTAAGTTACGGGAAATTGCTAATCCTAAACCCGTACCACTAAATTTACGGGTAGAAGGATCATCCACCATGACAAAGGGACGAAATAATTTACTTTGTTGACTGGGATCGATACCAATACCTGTATCTTTGATGGTAATAATTACTAAAGGCTTCCCTGTATTGGCAGGTTGGATTTCTGTACTGACAGTGATGCTTCCCTCTTCCGTAAATTTAGTCGCATTGCCAATAATATTAAGAATTACCTGTTTGAGTTTGGCTGGATCTGCATTTACAGGTATTTCCCGGTCAACTAATTGACATTGTAGTTGCAAACCTTTTTTTTGGATATTGACTGATTGTAAATTAATTATTTCTAATAATAATTTTCGTAGATCCATCGGTTCTACAATTACTGAAAGTTTGCCAGCTTCTATTTTAGATATATCGAGGATATCATTAATAATTCGTAATAAATGGATAGCTGTTTCATCAGCACGTTGGAGAAAATCCATTTCTTCTTCTCTATCGTCACACAAGCCATCTGTGACTAAACGTATGCAGTTAATAATAATATTGAGGGGATTTCTTAACTCATGGGAAGTGGTGGCTAAAAATTGGCTTTTGACTTGATTGGCAGTTTTGGCTTCCTTCCAAGCTAATTCTAACTCTTGGGCCCAATCTTTTAACCTTTCAACCATTTGGTTTATTGCTTGGGCTAATTGGTTGAATTCCCGGATTTCCAAATCATGGGGAATTGGTTCTATATCCTGATTATCTAAATTTAGATGTAGATTTAAAGTATAATCACGTAATTTTTCTATGGGGCGAGCCAAATATGGAGCTAAATATAGTGATGTCAATAAAGTTGCACCCATTAAACCCACCGTCAACACAATCAAAACAAGTTTAATTTCTTCTAAACTCAATAGAGCATTATCTAAACTAGTAAAGGTGATAACAATCCATTGCTGTTGTGGTTGTATATTGGCAAGGTTGGGGATTGCTGTATAGCCGATAAGAAACTCACTATCTGACTGAAAACGTAAATTAATAGGTTGATTTTTCTCTATTTCATCATCTACAAGGGCATTTTCAATAATTTTTTGAACTTTGGCTTCATTTGTGAATGTTACGATATTTTTTCCCACTTTTTTGAGCTGGGGATGAGCCAAAATGGTTCCATCTTCAGCAATGATGATGGTATCTCCCATGAGGGAACGGGAATTTTCTTTGATTTCTTGGTAGACAATCGATTGTACACTCAAACCATAAAGCAATTTTCCGGCGGAGTTATATACAGGTACAGATAGTAATAGCTGTAACTGACTGTTGTGATTGCTTCTACCCGTAACTCCTTGCTGGGGATTTAATACAGTGGCTATCTGGAAGCCTTCATCAGGTAAAGGTAATTGTAACTTGACAATCGGTTTGTCGCTGCACGTACTAGTAATTAGGTTGTCATTGCGTACATCTGTCAACTGAGTACACTGAATCTGGGTAGGCAATTCCCTACTTAGCTGAATCAAAAATTCTTCTATTTGGGCCGGTGAACCCGTCTGTAATATGGTTGTTTGGCTGGCAAGCTGTAAACTACTCTTAAGAGATGTAATCGCCGTTAAAATTTTATCTCCCCGAGAAATCGCACTTGCCCTTAAATTTTCCCTAGCAATCGCCAAAAGACTTGAGCGAGCCCTATTTAAAGCGAGAATTTCCCCTACTAATAACACTGGCACAAATGTTAGTAAGATTCTCGACATTAAAATTTTCCGAAAGGAAGATTGACGCGATTTAAACATCACCAGTCTCTCTTGGCATAATGCAAACCATAACAACCACAATATGCAATTAAATTGGTTTGTCGTAGATATTTGGTTGAATCATAAGATTTGTTTTTAACTACCATCAAAGTATAATTTTTATTAATACTTGAATCCTGCCGGAAATACTGAGAGTTACTTAGTAAATTGGATGTGCAATTACCGCTAATCGCTACATTCATGTACTTACAAGCCAGATTTATAATCAAACAAATAGGATTTTGCATACTTTCATGTTCAATCGTCCTCATACAACAGTGGTATTAGCAATGAGTGCAGATGGCAAAATTGCAGATGTAATGCGATCGCCAGCTAGATTTGGTTCTCAGACAGATAAACTGCATTTAGAGTCACAAATAGCCTGTACTGATGCTGTTTTATTCGGTGCTGGAACCCTCCGGGCTTATAATACAACATTGACTATATCCCACCCAAAATTACTGCAACAAAGGAAACAGAGGGGTCAGACACCACAGCCAATTCATATTGTAGTTTCAAAATCAGCTCAAATAAATCCGGAAAGTCGTTTTTTTTTCCAACCCGTTCCCCGGTGGCTGTTAACTTCCTCTGTGGGAGCGGATGTTTGGAAACAATACCAAGTTACAGATGATTCCTCCAAAACAACTTTTGACAAAATATTGGTGTTAGAAACACAAGAGGGCAAAATTGATCTTGTACAAGCATTAACACATTTAACCACTTTCGGTATAGCACATTTAGCAGTGTTAGGAGGAGGTGTCTTAGTAGCCGGGATGATGGAGTTAGATTTAATTGATGAATTATGGCTCACAATTTGTCCGTTAATTTTAGGTGGTGTGACTGCACCCACACCAGTTGAGGGCCAGGGATTTTCATCCCAACTAGCACCACGTTTAGAGCTATTGGCAATAAATCAAGTTGGACAGGAAGTATTCTTGAATTACCGTGTCAGGAAGAGGCAGGGGAGTAGGGAGTAGGGAGTAGGGAGTTGGGAGGTGGGAATAGGGAACAGAAAAATGTTCTAAGCAGAAGGTTGTAATTCTGGTTTCTGAATCACCCTATTTGAACCAGAAAATCTGTATTACTTATTACTTATTACTTATGACTTATTTTTCCTGTGCTGGTCATATTTTGATGTGTGGGAGTATAAAAGAGGAGAAAAACATCTAAAAGGTCATTATTTCTACTGAAAATTCCATGGCAAACCCCCCGCCTAATTCATCCCCAAAATCATATAAAAAACAAATAGATCGTTATTATTCTTCTGCCACTGGTAAGCAAAAAGTGAAAAAATTGCAAAAAAGAGTACGTAGCCATCAAAAAGGAGATGATAGGGGTCAAAAAACCAAATTCACGCCAAATCCACGCCAAAAAGGAAATCGGCTCTCTTCCATAGTGGCGATCGCATTTTTATTAACTAGTGGTGGTTTGCTAGTAAGTCTGGCTTGGGTGAGTATTGTATTTATGCTCACTCCCTCTGAATTGGGATGGCTAAATCAATTGTTACCAGTGTGGGCACGTATTTCTTTATCCCGTGGAGAACCCCCCCAAACCCTGACAGAAATTACAGCTAATCTCAAGGGACAAAAGTTAAAGGTAGGGGAAACTATCCCGTTGAGTGGTAAAGCTAATAGTTCTCAAAAATCTTTTTTATTCCCAGTGTTACGCCGTCACCCCAACTGTCAGTCAAATTGCGAACAAATCACTGAACTAAGGATCTATCAACCAGCACAAGAGGTGGAATGGCAGTCCCGGTCGGAAAAATACTACCATTTGGCCGCGAAATTACCAATTGCTGGACCAGAAGAATCTTTTGTTACTGCTCCTTTAAGGGAGGCTGACAAGGAAAATCAAAGTAGTAATATTTCTTTACCTTTGAGTAAAGTGGGACTTTATAAAGATGGTGCCCCATCTTCAGGATTTTGGTTTTATTTACAGGGTAAACAACAGCAAGGAACTAAGGGGATTGCCTACGGACATATTGTATTTTATAATACTCAACGCCATCGCCTCCAGCAAATGTTGTCTTGGACTAGTCCTTCAGGGCAAGTACCCCAATGGCGACAGGTGACTGGTGACGCACAAAAGGAATTAGTAGTAAAACATACCATTGGTTTGGAACCACTGCTGAAGGTTTATCAACTAAAACCTGTGAACTTATTTCTCAATCCCTTCCAGCTCGAAGAAATTACCCTGCAACAACCAGGTATGGGTAATGCCAATTATGAAAAGGCTTTGGTAATTGCTCGCAGTGGATTGTGGACACCTGCTTGGCAGTGGTTACAATTTATCAAAAAACAAAACCAAGGATTGCTGCCTGGGGCGGCTCAAACCCAAATGGACTTGATTGGTTTGCACTCACGACTTACCAAAGCCCAAGCAGATAAAAATTGGGCTGCTCCCAGTCAACAAGTATTAGCATATGCCATCGATGGCCGCTGGCAACAAGCTTTACAGGTATTTACAGCATCACCCCAAAATACGGAAGAAATAGCTAATTTATTGCAAGCTGATGGGGGCAGATTGTGGAAGCGTACCCAAGCAGCCTTGAAAGTCAATCCTAAACGAACTGATGTGCAAATCTGGGCAGCACTGATTTTAGCAGCCCAATCAGGGGAAAATAAGGCTAATTCTTGGCTCAATAAACAATCCAAAGTCACCCCATCAACTCGTAGACAGATTAAAAAGCTATGGGCACAACTTAATGGGGAAGTTCTGCCCACACAAGTTAATTCCACCCACCCTAGTCGAATTGTGGGTACAGCCCAAAAAAATGTCGATGTGAAAACATCACCATGGCTACCATTAACTAGTAAGCAAGACTTAATACCCCAAAATAATCAAATTTGGTATGAAATAGAAGTCACAGCCTTCCACGATGGCAAAATTTGGCAATATGCACCTTTTAATTCCTTGAAATTGCCCCCAGATTCCCCCAGTCAATATTTACAAAAAAACTTGGGTATTCAACCTAATTCAACCATCGATATTATTACCTGGCTACCAAACAAACAACAACGCAATGCGATCGCGACTTTGAAGGCTGTACAATTACAAAATGGTGCATTAACCCTATTAGCCGCCACAACTACCCCAGAGCAGGAAAATGGCGACATTAATCATCAACTGCAACCCTTAGCCATGACTCATGGAGCATTAGAATGGGTGCAACCATCCCCCATGAATTTTGAGCTGCTGTATCAGCAACAACCGGAAAAAGCACAAGCCATAATACAGACAATTTGGCGCTCGTTACAAACATCCGGGGACATTTCCACGGATATAAATCCAAATTTTTCCCAACTGCGCCAACAACTAGCAGACTTACCTATACAAATTGTAGATGTTACCAATGACAATAGTGATGAAACCCTGGTAACAATTTCTCCCGAAGTAATTAATACTTGGAAACCAACAAACTCCCAGAATCAAACAAAAACCAGCAAACGACTCCGAACCCTCATATTTTCAGAGAATGGTAAAGTTATTTATTCTGAGTTTAAAGCCAATAATTTACAGATATTAACAGCCATCGCTAAATTGGGCGGCAATAATTCTCCTGTATTATTAGTAGAGAATCGCCAAAAATATATCCTTCAGCGTTGGTCTGAAAAAAATCAACAGTTTGAATAGTATCAGCTAATTGAATTTATCCATAACCAAATAATTACCAATTCATAATTCATAATTCGCGCATTAAATGGGTTCAAGCCCTCACTAAATTTTTAGTGCGCGTGGTATTCAGGAGCGTGGTAGGTTCAAGCCCCCACGCCCTTGCAATTATGAATTATTAATTATCAATTATGAATTTTCTTTCCCCCTGCCCCCTGCTCCCTGGGATTGAATATACACACTAGGTGCATAACAGCTAATCTAGTTAGGGTTAATTAGGGATTTGTTAAGCAAATGGGAAAAAATGTATTTTAAATTAACAAGTCTTAAACTTTATTTAATCCATGTATAGTAAACTAGTTATCATGGCTCTGGTTAGCTAAATTTTGTTTTTGTAGATTTTGTAGCTGATGTAGCAAGCAATCCACCTCTGCTTGCAAATGGATAAACTTAACTTGCTGATCCACCTGGTAAACACATTTGTTTGCTTGCTTGGGTTCGACTGCTTGGGAAGGACGATGGGAAACAGTAGATGATTTAGACATTTTTTAATAGCTCCACAAATTAATTTGCACCATTAAACGTTATATCCTAACTTAGACTTGAAGATTTGTGAACAAACGTTATATTTCGTTTGCTTATACCACTGATTTACATTTGTGTACAGAGCGACAGCAACAGGGAAAGTTTTGTTCCAAATAATCCCCTAATTCTGGAAATTTTTAGGTAACTAATATTTTTAATGGCTACAATTGGGAGTAGCTGATGATATCTTAATAAATGCATCGTCAGTTAGAGCTAATAGCCTTTATACATCCCGTGACATTGAGCCTGTCTGCTGATAAATCCCACTGCCAACCCTGGCCTGGACTCATAGAAGCCTATCGTGAATACTTGCCCGTGAGCGAAGCAACCCCAGTTGTGACTCTACTGGAGGGCAACACACCCCTAATACCTGCTCCCGCTCTAGGGGAACGTATTGGTAGGCAAGTGAGCGTATATGTAAAATATGATGGTCTGAACCCTACTGGCAGCTTCAAAGATCGAGGAATGACAATGGCAATTTCCAAAGCCAAGGAAGCTGGAGCAAAAGCTGTAATTTGCGCGAGTACGGGTAATACTTCAGCAGCAGCAGCAGCCTATGGGCGACGAGGAGGTATGCGCCCGTTTGTCTTAATTCCCGATGGGTATGTGGCTCTGGGTAAATTGGCACAAGCTTTACTTTATGGGGCAGAGGTTTTAGCAATCAAAGGTAACTTTGACCGAGCTTTAGAACTGGTGCGGCAAATGTCAGAAAGTTATCCTGTTACCCTAGTAAATTCAGTCAACCCCTACCGTTTGGAAGGGCAAAAAACAGGGGCATTTGAAATTGTGGATATGTTGGGCAATGCTCCCGATTGGTTGTGTATACCCGTAGGTAATGCTGGTAACATAAGTGCCTATTGGATGGGATTTTGTCAGTACCATCAAGCTGGAAAATGCGATCGCTTGCCAAAAATGATGGGATTTCAAGCCGCAGGTGCAGCACCCATAGTCAATGGACAACCAGTAACATATCCGGAAACTATCGCCACGGCAATTAGAATTGGCAATCCCGCCAGTTGGGAAAAAGCAGTCGCCGCAAAGGATGCTAGTCAGGGGGATTTTCGCGCCATTACGGATGCAGAAATATTGGATGCCTATCGGATTTTGGCATCAGAAGAAGGGGTTTTCTGCGAACCCGCCAGTGCTATTTCTGTTGCAGGGATGTTAAAGGTAAAAGAGCAAATACCTACAGGAGCAACAGTGGTTTGTGTCCTCACAGGCAATGGTTTGAAAGATCCAGATACTGCGATTCAACACAGCAATAGTCAAGTTAAACAAGGAATCGCTCCAGATATTGAAGCAGTGGCCAAAGCAATGGGATTTTAGCAAAATTCCATTGCTTAGTTGGTTTTTTGAAATAATTCTACCAGTGACAAGGGCGCAATATTGGTGCCTTTGTCACTGGAGTATAATAACTATATTTAATTGGCAAAAATAGAGAGGCTCAGATTCCCAATTTTTCTTAAGATACCCTTGGTGAATACTGTGTTTGACCCCTCATACCAAGGATAAATAGGTTTTTGACATACCTCCTCGTCCTAAAGTCCGAGGATTCCTTGACGTTTCATTGGGTTGTGCTATCAAAATAGTCTTACCATCCCTCCACGTCCGTTTAGAGTCTCCCAATGCCCTATGGCGACTATTTGAATTTTACCACAACTGTAGAAAAAGCCGTCCTAGAAGCGACGCACTGAGCACGTCGAAGTGGACGGGGCTTGAATCCCATTAATTTCGGTCAAAATAAAAATGTCAAGGAGAATTTAGAATTATTATCCCATAGATGAATCGAGGGGCTTGTATCCAATTTTTTTGGTCATTATTGATTGCATTCCAATTAAATGAATTAGATTTATAAGCTAATCAATTTCTTTTTTGACAGGTAACTAATTGACAATAAAGATTATTTTTATACAATGACTACTGCATCAAAGATGTAGTAGTCATTTCCAATAAATTCTCACAAGTTTATTTTTTTTAACTTGTTCAGAATAAAATTTTATGGTAAATTTCTCTCATAGCTATTTAAACTATAGCTACCATAAATGAATCTTAATAGTTTCAATTTTAGTAATTAATATAATTTGACATTGAAGGTGCATATCAATAGCGAAATCAAGTAAATTTTGCCGGAATTCTTCCAGATTTAATAATTATATCCTTGATGCATTCTATGCAACATCATTGTCAACTTATATGAATTATTTCCTCTCTATTCAATGTTGGATTTCTGTTATTTAGCAGGAGCAATATGTTAATGACTTTTTATATATTTGATGACTGTAGAAAATTTTCTCCCATCATTTCTTTGTTACCCCTCTTCTCACTTGAGGCTACGGTGTACACACAAATAATCAAATTTAGCCAAGTCCTCACGAAACGCCCCCTAACCCCCAAAATTTGGAGAACAAGAATTTTTCAAAGTCCCCCAGGTACCCCCAGAATTGGGGGTCACGGGGGCGGGGGATTTAGGGGGCTAAATAGGCCTAAACGAAAACAAGTAAGACTTGTGTGTACACGCGAGCCTCACTTGAAAAGAGGGGGAAATGATGAGGTTGGCAATAACTCTATAACTGCTTTCACAGTAGTTAAAAAATAGATTTAATTATTTGAACTTTTTTATTGAAAGGGTGTGTACTCATGGCAGTTTTTGATTTTAGCGAACAGGATTTAGTTGGGAATAATTTTAATGGTCAGAATCTGAATGGTTCTACCTTCTTTAAAGCTACTTTAACCAACGTTTCCTTCGTTGGCACAGGGCTGAGGGGGACTAACTTTGAGGAAACAACTTGGTCAAATGTTGATGCCAGCAATGCGAATTTCCGACCCAGTGCTAACTTCCCGACAACTAGCTTTTTTAAAGCGACATTAGAGAATGTCAACCTGAGTGGTGCAAACTTGCGCGAGGTGAATTTATCAGAAATTAGCACCACTAATCTTAATCTTTCTAATGCCAGGGTACAGGATGCTAACCTCTTCAAAGCAGGACTCAGTGGCGCTAATCTGACTGGTGCCAATTTTACCAACGCTAACTTGGAAGAAGCTAGTCTGTTGGATACTAATTTGACGGATACTAACTTTACAAATGCGATCCTGCAAGGGTCTAGCCTTGAAGGTTCTGTTCTAGTCAATACAAACTTCACAGGAGTTGACTTTACAGAAGTTAATTTTACAGATGTAACCATTAACAATGCTACCTTCGATCGGGCAAATCTCAGTGGCGTGCAGTGGAGTGACGTTCAGCCAGTTGCGGGGGAAACATCAACCAATGCCAGCTTCCGGGGTGCTAATTTAACTAATTTTAGTGCTGAAGATCTGAATCTGAATGGTGCTGACTTTAGTGCCTTTGATGCCAACACACCGACAATATTAACAGGTGTTAGTTTGGCTGACACTAGCCTCAGGGATGCTAATTTTACAGGGGTTTCTGCCGAAGGTATTTTTCTCGAAGGTGCAGATTTAAGCAACGCCAACTTCACTGGTGCAGACTTGAGTAATGCCAACTTGAATGGAGCAATTCTCACCGGAGCAAATCTCACCGGAGGAGTTCAGCTGGATGGTGCAAACTTGTCGGGAGTCGATCTCAGTGGAGTTGACTTGACAGGTGCGGACTTGAGGGGAGCAGATTTGAGCAATGCCAACCTGAGTGGAGCAAATCTCACTGGAGCAAACCTGAGTGGAGCAAACCTCAGCGGAGCAAATCTCAGTGGAGCAAATCTGAGTGGAACCATCTTAGATAATGTGTTCGCCGAGAAAAACAATGTGAGTGGGACAAACTTCACAGATGCCAGTCTTGTCAATGCTAACTTTAAAGAAGCTACTGGAGATAGTGCAACCAACTTTACAGGTGCAAATCTGACTGGAGCCACCTTAGAAGTAAGCAGCTTTGTGGGTAGCAATTTCCAAGATGCTAACTTGAATGGAGCTAACCTAAATGTTACTAACCTGACAGATGCTGACTTCAGTGATGGGAATGATGCAGATACCCAGGGAGCGGATTTAACTGGTGTGTCATTTGTGGATGGAGTCGCAGTTAACGGTGACTTCAGCGATACCCTACTTGTGGATGCTAACCTCACCAAAGCCGACTTCACAGGGGCCGATCTTAGTGGTGCCGATCTTAGTGGTGCTAACTTAACAGATACCATTCTCCCAATCAGTATAATTACTGGAACATCTGGTGCGGATACACTAGTTGGCACCTCTTCAGGTGATTTGATTGAGGGCTTAGAAGGCAATGACAGCCTCCAAGGTTTAGGAGGTGATGACACCCTCTTAGGTGGACCAGGTAGGGATACTCTCGAAGGAGGAGATGGTAATGACTCCCTGGAAGGGGGAGGGGGACGTGATGTGTTACGTGGTCAAGCTGGCAATGATACCCTGATTGGTAACGGTGGCAATGATGTTCTGCGAGGAGGTGGTGGTGACGATTTACTCGTAGGAGGCAACGGCGATGATAACCTATTTGGTGGTGGTGGAGCAGATCAATTTGAAATTGGTCAGGGTACGGACACCATCAACGATTTCCAGGATGGCATTGATACCTTCGTATTGTTTGAAGGAGCCACAACGGAGATACTATTTACAGACTTGACAATTGGTGCAGATCCCAACAATAGCAGCAATACTCTGATTTCCTTGATTGCCACTAACGATCTCCTGGCAATTGTGGAGGGTGTAGACTCCAGCTTAATCACCGCTGTAGACTTCGGTTAGAGTGGTTCTAGGGAATACCAAAAAATAAATTCACCAATTTTGTCATCAAAACGATTTTCCTTCCCCCTGCTCCCTGCTCCCGTTCGGACTTCGGCGTGAGCTCAGTCGAACGCTGAGCTCACGGCCGAAGCCTGCCCCCTTGCA
>JASJCX010000370.1 GCA_030065255.1 Calothrix sp. MO_167.B42
TTCTTTATCCATAGTTATTCTTAATTTTCGTGTTTATTGGCGCAATCCCCTTGCAAAGATAATTACCCTATTTTAAAAATAGTGCACCTCACCGTTGGCTGAGTTGTTTTCGTCGTGGATTTGAAATACCTACCCTTGAAAGTCCTCCTACACACCCTCACCTCTTTTTGAGGTATTTCTGCTTATTTACATCAGATAAGTATTTTACCTGCTTATCTATGCCTTTGTTAAATACCTACCCTTGAAAGAGGCAGGGAGGGGGAGAGACTGAGACGTTTGCACGCACCTGGGGTAATTTTTATGAAACCCCGCGTCTAGCTCCTTTCCCCTCTGCCTATAAAGGTGATACTACTTTTTGTTTTTGATTACCATCTTGACCTTTATTTTTGCGATATTTCTGATGAATTGAATATCAATCTAATGACTAATCATCAATCTCAAATAAATTAGAAGCAAGATTGTTGAAGGGGGAAGCAATGTTCGTCGGGTTGCTATTATTATTGCCAAATATGCTCCATGGATTTGTAGGTTGGTCTGTATTTGAGCCCATTGACCCAAATTGCCCAAATAAATCGCCAAAACCTGAAGATTCCAAGAAACTCATGAAATCATTGTTGAATACTCCTCCACTCAGTGGGTTCTCATTACCTGTAGAAGTTGGAGTTTCATTACTAGGAGTGTTGTTCCCACCGTCTATAAGAATTGGATCTACGTTACTAGGAATGTTACTTTCACCGCCTCCAGTTAGGATATCTCCAGTTCCATCGGATGTTGGTTCTGAAGGGTCACCAGTCATACCATCTCCTGTAGTTGTTGTGCTACCGGTTTTCTGACCATAAATTACATATCCCTGAGCTGGATCTAGCTTCCCAGTAGTCAGAATATCAGTTTGACCATGGTTCCCTGTAAGTATGTCATCAATACCATCACCGTTGACATCTCCTGCATAGTCAATTACTTGACCAGCACCTTTGAGAGTAATACCATTATCTCCATTCATTTCAGATACTTTGACACTACCACCAGCTCCAATATCTTTGTTGCCATAAATTACGTAAGCATCCTCGCCGTAACCTTGACCCACTACAATATCGCTCAAGCCATCACCATTGAAATCTCCTGCTTTACTAACCGGAGAGGGACCACCTTCAATAGTGAAACCATCTTTACCATTATTTAGATCTGCTGTGGTGTATTTAGTATTAAAACCATCAGCCTTCCCGAATACTACATAGCTATTACCATTAGAGCTTCCTAAAAGAACGTCATCATAGCCATCGCCATTAACATCTCCAGCAGAACTAACAGATTGACGACCTAAGCTGTCACCAAACTCTGTACCTTCTACCATGAACCCATTACTACCGTTAATTTTTGTCGGATCGAAGGTTCCATTTCCTCCAACCTCAGAACCGCCAAAAACAACATAACTTCTGCCCTTGTAGGTCAAAGAACCACCATCATAACCAGGAATGCGCTTGGTTTCTCCATTGGTAGAAATAATCAGGTCGGCAAAACCGTCACCGTTAACATCCCCAGCACCGCTACTGGTCCAAGCAAGATTTACATTTCCTCCATTAGCATTATCGCTGATTTTGAAGCCATTTTTGCCGTCAAGTTCACCAATGTCTACACTGCCATTTGCACCAATCTCGGAATTACCAAAAATAATATTTGCTGAGCTATTGGGACCCATAAACATCATATCTTCGACGCCATCACCATTCACATCCCCAACGCTATCAGCAGCAGCAACAAAATCGCCGATCTCTTGACTACCATTGAGTGTCAATGAGAAACCTTTACTGCTACCGGTCTCATTAATATTGGAGCCACCAAAAACAACGTCAACTGTATTATCATAGTCATAAGCAAAATCAGTACCATCATCAGTTCCTCTAAAAACCTCTCGACTGATCAACATATCTTCCACGCCATCATTGTTGATATCCCCAGCAGAAAATACTTTGGTTTTGAAAACATCAGATGGTTTGCCATCTACCCTTATCTTTTCGTCACTGGGTATAACAAAGCCTTCGTTTGGTTTCAAATTAGCAACATCAATACCACTATGACCAGAACCTAATACTATACCAGCATCATCTCGAAGAACTTCTCCATAAAAATCGTTTGGAACATTACCAGAAGTTTCAAAAGTTATATCAGATCGACCATCACCATTAATATCTCCAAGACTACGGACTGTGCCATTAAAGCCACTATTTCCAGGAACACTCTTACTGTCTCTGATAATAAAACCTTCATTTCCGCTGAGCTTGGTTACATCAATTACCGATCTTGCCATGATTATTGTTTCCTTGTGTTTTAGGTTAAATTAAATTTTTGCAGTGCTTCTAAAAACCTCTGCAAATAAAAATAAATAAGTCTGCAGTGTAAAAACTCAGCAACTAAAGTTTCGTCTATTAATAGGCTCTTATCAGTTTGTAATACAGCTTGTAATTCACTTTTGGGGTAGCAATAGCCTTAACTAATAAACTTTAAGGGGATTATTTAGTTGTTAATATGCCTTTTACATTCCAATGCTTACCATGCTTTGAATATCCTCACCTTTCAACCTGATCGCCATTGGCCGTTGTACTCCAGGTAGGAAGGCTATGTCGTACAACTCCCGCACAATTCCCTCTAAATAGAAAGAATGGACAATCTTTCCACTACGTAGGTCAATTACCACCAACCCACAACGAGCTTCAGACAAATAGATAGATAAATTTAAAAATCGATTCTGTTAGTGTTTAATTACTATCTATTGGGTTTTTGGTGTTTTTCACAAAAATATGTTTTGATGAAAGTATAAAAGCAAAAAGTGACAAAGTTAGGACAAATAAGTGACATCAGATATTTAAATCATTAGCATTGCTTATTATTATGATTATTACTTGACAGGAAATTGCGATAGCATAAGCATTCCATAAAGTTTAGATATTACTGAAATAGCGTAAGCACAATACAATAATTTAATTATTTGTTTCAATAAGGTTGCCTGAAATCAACTAATTTTTGATGTCTGCCAAAATTGTTTCTATAATGCTTACTCTGTAAGGGTTTTAGCCTACAGTCTTAGGGTGCGGTAATTGATTTGGATCTATACGTGTGAACACACGAGCAAAAGTATCATGAGATGGTATGCCATTTTCTAAATCTAAAAACTTTTTAAACCATTTATATTTTCCATCACCGAATATTTCAATATCTTCCGCTTCATAAACTATAGACAAGACTGCCAGCCCCTAACAAAAACTTGGGCAGTTTTGTCAAAGTTTTTGTTAGGGGACTATCTTTGCGTAGATAGTCCCAAATCTGTCTGAAATTTTAGTTATACAGCACGAAGGCAAGTAGATGAGGTACATTCCCCTTGCTCGGTGCTCCCCTGCATTCTAAAGATATGAAGTGTACCTCACTCTTGATGAAATCGGCTGTAAATACGACAGATTAAATAATAAATTGACTTTGCTCCAATTGATTGGGAGTAATATTATTGAGGACTGCAAGAGTTTTAAAGTGTCCTCCCCCATCAGCATCATCATCGCCAATAAATGGATTTACTTGTACTTTTGCACCCGAACCAGTGCTAACGAATTTGACAGAATCTTCAAAATTAAAACCATCAGCATCATCACCCATAGAACCCTGGAAAAGGTTACTTATGTCAATGCGATCGCTACCAATTTCAAAGTCTTTAATCGTATCAATTCCATCATTGATATTTTTGTAACGGAAGATGTCTGCACCACTATCACCAGTGAGGATATCTTTTCCTTGACCACCTTCTATAATGTCATTACCATCACCACCTTGAATATAATCATTACCCTTCTTACCGATGAGGTTATCATCACCTTTCAAGCCTGTGATGATATCATCTTTTACTGTCCCAGTAAGTATCTCCGAACTATCTGTACCAATAATTCCTGATAGAGGTGTTGGGTCTGTGGGAGGTGTTGGGTTGGTTGAAGGTGTTGGATTAGTTGGATTCCCTGTAGTTTCAAACTCTATCTTCAACCTTGGTGCTTTACCTCCCTCAGAAGATGTAAAGAACACCCCATCCGTACTTGTTGTTGTTAGTACCCAACCAAAGTTACTATTTGGATTTGATTGCCAAGCTTGAAGACTTTTGGTCACATCAAAAGATTGTACTCCACTTTTGACTGGACCTGTGGATAAATCTGCACTCTTTGCTGCTTGTACGTCATTTGTTTGAATACCTCTACCTAAACTCTTCCAGGTATCTGATTCTGACCAATTTTGCAACATTCGGTGAAATTCAATTCCATCACCCCCGTTCAGTAGATGGAAAACTTTTTTGAAGAGGTGATAATTGCAAGTTTACGCACAGTAGCGTCAGGGAAAAAATTGACTTATAAACTCAATTAATTAGTACTAATGTTTTGCATTGTCGTAGGAGTATAATTTTTACTTATCTACTCATTTGTCTCTAACTTGGGATGTATATCGTCTGGATATTTTGGGAATAAAACTGTTAAATTATCGATGATATTTGAAAAATAATTGAGTCAAAAAGAATTGAATAAGTTAACAGAGAAAGCTGTTTTAAGCGATAAAGATACTTTACAAGAAGTTATTGATTGTTTAACAGAACATATTTCAATTGATACCCAAGGTAATTGTAAAGAAACAGATTTGTTTAATATTTTAGTAGCTGCAGCCAGTAAAGCAGATACCATAGAAAATACAGCATCGATTTTAAAAAATTCTTGTTCTGGCAGGAATATTAGATATCATTTAAATAAATTTAAAAATTTCCAAGAATTAGAAACTCAACTAAATCGAGCATTAAGAAGTAAGCTACCACGGCGAATAAAGAAAAGAAAACTGAAATTAGCTATTGATTTAAATCTAATTCCTTATTACGGTAACCCTACAAAGGAGGAGCAAGATTATATTTATCGTAGTCAAGCTAAAAATGGCACTTGTTCATTCTATGCTTATGCTAGTTTATATATAATTGCTAAAAATAAGAGATTAACAATAGCTATT
>JASJCX010000371.1 GCA_030065255.1 Calothrix sp. MO_167.B42
CGTACTCAAATTTAAAGTAGTTGGGAATTCTGCATTTTACAGAAACGGGTGGAGAGAGGCTCGTAGTTAGCCCAGTAAGGTTAAAACCTTACAAAGCTTGAGTAGATTTGTCTACAAAATTAGTAACTATTACTCTAATTGAAAAAAATATGCTCAAAGCTCCTCGTCTTTAGGCAGGAGATAAAACCTACTAGCAGGATTTAAATCCTGCTAGATTAGATTATTTATAGCACTACGTTTTCGGGTTAGGACATTTTTGTTGTTCCCTGTTAAGAGTTCCCTTTTAAGCACCTTTCGATTGGCATCAGCATCTATAGCAATGGACAATTGGTTAGACAGTATTGTTTGATTCAAGGACTGTCACCGAAGAGGCAGGGGCAGTGATAGGGTGAGGGAGTGATGGAGTGATGGAGTAGGGGATATAAAATAGGCAACTGTCAACTGTCAACTGTCAACTGTCAACTCTTAACTCCTAACTACTGACAAAAATCTAAAATTGTTTGGGGTAAGGTACAGTTGTATGGTATAATTCGCGCCTGTCGGGAATCCCCATCTCCATGGGTGAGGTATAGGCTGATATAGCTATGGGGCTTGTAGGGCATTCGCTCTGCCCACTCAATAGCGACAATTCCTGGGGTAAACTCAATTCCTTCCCAATAAGTTTCTAAATTTAAGTTGGCAACTTCTGGGGTATTGAGGCGGTATAAATCTAGGTGATAAAGGGGAATGCGTCCTTGGGTATATTCATTAATGAGTGTGAAAGTAGGACTTACTATTGGTTCATTAATATTTAAACCTTTACCTATACCTTGTACTAGGGTAGTTTTCCCAGCGCCCAAGTCGCCTTCTAACAATAGAATACTCAGAGCACCAAGGGATTTACCGAAGTAAATCCCTAACTGGTGTGTTGCTTCTGCATTCTTTAGCACAATTTTCATAACTTAGATTGCACAGTTATCCACTTTGGAAAAACCTAATGGTTTTTTACCTTCAGATTTTTTTTGGATACACCACTATACCACTGGAACAAAACACTGGCTAATTTTTGAGGATCGTGGCGCACACAGCCTGTTTCATCTTCATGCATGACATTGGCGATTACAGCCCGTCTTCCTAGTTTATTTATTTCATTGCGGTCAAAAAATACGGGGTGGGAGTCTTCCTGGGCATAACGGATATGAGCACGGGCGGAGGGCTGTTTTTTTTGTACTAATACAGAATTAAATAAAGACCTACCACAAGTTTTATCAATGGCTTTAATGTGATCGCTAACAGTATACCCTTGGGTTTCCCCCGGCTGAGTCATAATATTACAAACATAAATGCGGGGAGCAAGGGAGGCTGCGATCGCATCGGCAATTTCTGGTACTAATAGATTGGGAATTACGCTTGTATATAGGCTTCCAGGTCCCATAATGATACAGTCTGCTTCCTTGAGAGCCTTAATTGCAGCAGGTAATGCAGGGGGTTTAGCGGGGGTACAACCGATGGCGACAATTTTTCCTCCAGCTTCAGTAATACTTGATTCTCCCTCAATGCGGCGACCATCTGCCAATTCTGCCCAGAGGCTAACATCACTAAGGGTAGCTGGTAATACCTGTCCCCTAATGGCTAATACTTTGGAACTAGCAGCCACTGCTGTTTCTAAATCCCCAGTAACTTCACTCATGGCTGTCAAGAATAAGTTACCAAAGCTGTGACCTGTTAGTCCATCCCCAGCACTAAAGCGATATTGAAATAATTCTGTTAATAACTTTTCCTCATTAGCCATAGCTGCTAGACAGTTGCGGATATCTCCGGGGGGTAAAACTCCTATTTCCCGTCGCAAACGTCCCGAGGAACCCCCATCATCAGCTACTGTGACAATGGCTGTAATATTAGCACTGTAACTTTTCAACCCCCGCAAAAGGGTAGACAGACCAGTTCCTCCGCCAATAACAACAATTTTTGGACCCCGGTAAAGCCGACGATGGGCCAGCAACATATCAATTATTTCTTCATCACCCTCCGGTCGAATAACTTGAGTGATTGAACGGAGTGTACGAGTTTGTCCCCACAACAGTAACAACAAACCACATATCAAAACCAAAGGCCCACTGATATAGTTCGGTAGCAAATCAGCGAGAAATCCTAACAAACCTCTGAGTAACTGAATCATCCAAAATATGGGTGTCAGCTTAATCCAAATGGCTAATCCCAGAAACGCTAAGATTACCCCTCCCACACTAATCAACACCCAGCGTTTCACCGATAGTCCAGGGGACAACCATTTAAACCACTGATTCACCCTATAAGATGTACGACCACTGCGCTCACGGGAATGTTTATGCAGAGTTTTCAGGGTTTGTCTGATTAAAGCAATTGACATACCTATTTCCCAGCACTACTCACAACAATAATTAACAGAAAATTGACCCAATACTTAACAATCAACATAAGTACATTTAGCTAAATAGTGTTTATTTTATACAATTTAATCACTTAGAGAAAGTTGATACAAGTATTCTTTAATTAAGAGAGGAATGGGTGTAGGGCGTGATTTGTCCTCCATAAAAAAATGCTCGCCAAAAAAATTATTTATATTATCACTACACCCCACACCTTACATCTTAGTTACTATAATTGTGTTTCATGATTCATAGCTTATATTTATTTAAAATCTTTAAAATGTTTTAGAAACACCAGTAGTTTTCAATCAGACCACTAGATACTAATATTGATGGTGGAGTTTTCAGATTAATCTTTGTTTTTTATTTGTTGGGATTGGCAAAAGATTATGGATTTGACTCTCCCGTACCTCAAAAAGAACTAATGAGTTCTGCACTACGTTAGACTTAGAGATGCAGGTATAAGTTGCCAATGTGCCAATATTTAGAAATGTTTCCAGAACCCAAAAAATAATATTGCATGGAAAAGCTAATTTTAGGATTAGATCCAGGACTAGCTATTTTAGGATTTGGAGCAATTGTCAGTAAGGAGGATACTCTTGATTGTCGCCAACCACCTCCAACATATCAGACAACCGTAAATATGGTTGATTTTGGTATCATTACCACACCTGCCAACCAGGAAATGGGACAGCGATTATGCACTTTGCATGACGATTTGCATACCCTAGTCACAGAGATTAAACCAGATTTAGTGGCGATAGAGAAATTATTTTTCTACCGCATGGCGAATACGATTTTAGTTGCACAAGCTAGGGGGGTACTGATGTTAGTATTAGCACAACACAAATTGCCCTACGTGGAGTTTACCCCTGCACAAATTAAACAAGCTTTAACGGGGTATGGAAATGCTGAGAAATACGATGTTCAAGAAGCTGTAGCCAGGGAGTTAAATTTGGATCGAATTCCCAAGCCTGATGATGCGGCGGATGCTTTAGCGGTGGCTCTAACAGCACTATTTCACATTTAAAATTTGATAAAAGTCACATAAAGATATGTAGCTGAATCAAAAATAGAACTTCTACGTCATCACATTTAACAACTCCCAATTTTAGTTTTCACAAAAGGATGATTTATGTCATCATTAACCTTTAAGTTTATTCTTTGTAGCAGTGTGGGATTATCCATGTTTTTGGGTAACTCCATTGCTTTAGCACAAGTAAATCGAGGTGTTGTGGTTCCCACAACATCATCCCCTGGTAACAGTAACACTGTTCAAAGAACCAATAACAGTGTTACCAGAACTAGGACTTCAAATACTCGCAGTCGTGATGGTAATTCAACTTCTACTGTAACTACTAGCACTTCTTCTTCTAGCGATAATAGAACCTCTCCTAATGCTAATAGCCCTATTACTTCTGGAACCAGGTTTAGTTGTTTGTTTTATAACAATGAATATACAGTAATGTATCAACCCGAAAGTCAACCAGGGAGATACTTTGCGTGGGCAACTCCCAGAACTTTAGGTGGCGGTTGGAATGCACAAAGGCGCTGTCAAACCATTGCTCAACGTTTAGAAAGTTATCGTCCAGATGGCTTACTGGAGCTACGTAATTCCCGACTAAATGGTTACGATACTCTCTGTGTGACCACTGATAAAGATAACAGTTGTAGGTTAATACTTACCATACCACCAGGACAAGATGCTTTCTCAACCCGCAATCAAATTTTCAACAATTTGACTACTGCTGATAGCGGGCAGGAGACTTTTGGTGTGAATACTTACACTAGTAATGATACTGGTGTAGAAAATATCTTAAATGATGTTTTTGGCAGACGTAACCGCAGTAATCGCGATCGCAGTGCGGTATCTAAAGATGCCATCAAACTCAAATATTTCTTAGATGGAAGTGATGGTGGTAATGGTAGATATTTGCGAGATGGAGTTAAAATTCGTAACAGTTCCACTCCTGCTAAATCTGGCTTGAAGTTAAACCCCAACAAATTCCGTTAATTGCAGTTATTGCATTGAATTGCGATCGCATAACATATAGCACTATGCGCTAGGGAATAGGGAACAGGGAACAGGGAACAGCAGTCTATCAAATGGTTTTTGGAACTTATAAATGTCTGCGCCCTAGGGCGTGTTTTCAAAGTCGCCGTCACCCTAAAGGGTGCGGCTGCACGTACCAAGCCGCCTACGCGGACTAGGAAAAATTAGGGTTTTTAGCCTGCTTCCGGCAGGCTTTGATCGTATAGCCCCAGGCTTTAGCCTGTTAGCGAAGCGGCACGAAGTGCGGGATTTTAGTTTGAAAACACGCCCTAGTGGTTCATCGCATAAAATATGATGGGTTGGATGTAGGAACCGCATTAGCGAAGCCATGCCTGAAAGGCTTTAGGCGCAAAGGGCGCAAAGTCAGGAAAAAAGAAGAGAAATAGGGATATTCAATTTATCCATCAAAACTAATGCGATGGAGCACTAGTACTCCACCAACTTAATTCTGCAGGGTGAATTCAATGTTCGACTTTTGCTCTCTTCCTCTTCCTTTGCGCTCTTCGCGCCTAAAGCCTTTCAGGCATGGCTTCGCTAATGCGGTTTCTTCCTCTACCCCTCAAAATTAGTTTGG
>JASJCX010000372.1 GCA_030065255.1 Calothrix sp. MO_167.B42
ATATTACCACCCAAGGCAATAGCGCACTTGTGAATACTACCTTGTGTTGTATTATGGAATACATCCTTCATCGCTAATTTCTAGTATTTTACCTAGGGGAACAATGATGAAAAAATTTCCATCGCTGAATTGATGATAAGTTTTTGTAAAATTACATATTACATATTAAGTTTTCGTAAAATTACATAGAAAACATTATCTAATCATGAATATATTTTTAAAATTCATGGGGTATTATGCTAACACAATGGTTGTGTGCTAGTCCTGTATATTTCATGGTGATAAGTTAGCATTCAACTTGGAGTGAGGAACTACAGTGGCTAAGATTAACTCTTGGTTCAAGGGAATATCAGCTAAATTAAGTAAGCATCCTAAGGAAAGATCCAGATTAATGACCAGCGATCGCAATGTTAGTAAAGAATCTGTAAAGAACAATTTTACAAAAACCAAGATAAAAGTAAAGATCAAAAAGAAAGCAGTTAAAAAACCTGGTAAAGTCAGGCAAATACTGCAAAAGGTAGGGGGATTTCCATCCGCAGTGATGGATAAGCTCCCAGGCAAAGGCAAACCACTTTATCGTCGCTACTGGTTCTGGGCTGGTTTAGGTGTGGGTGGTAGTATTGCCGCCATTAATTATGGCGTATCTTCCATAGATAAAACCCTACCAGATAAGGCCGCCTTAAATGCAGTGGTCAGGGAACAAACTCTAACAATTAAAGCTGCTGATGGCAAGATTTTACAGCAGCAGGGAGAAGTTACTAGGGAACAACTCAAAATTGAAGAGATACCCGAGAAACTCAAACAGGCTTTTATCGCTTCAGAAGACAGAAGATTCCGGGAACATAATGGAGTTGATCCCCAAGGAATTCTGAGAGCCGTATTAAACAACTTGCGATCACAAACTGTGGTGCAAGGTGGAAGTACTATCACCCAACAGTTAGCACGGATATTATTCCTCAAACAAGAGCGCACTATCCTGCGTAAGCTCAAGGAAGCTCGTCTCGCCCAGAAAATGGAAGAGGAATTAACCAAAGACGAAATTATAGAACGTTATTTAAATTTAGTATATTTAGGCTCTGGTGCTTACGGTGTAGCGGATGCTGCTTGGGTATACTTTAGTAAAAAAGTAGACCAGCTCACCCTCAGTGAGATGGCAACCATTGCCGCCTTACCCCCCGCACCCAATAAATTTTCCCCCCAAGTAAGTATAAAAACTGCCACCAAACGGAGAAATTTGGTATTGAACCGGATGGCAGAAGATAAATTAATTACCGCCGTCGAGCAGCAAAAAGCGATCGCCGAACCAATTACTCTCAAAGTTAGTCGCCCCAAACGTTGGGAAGTAGAAGCACCTTATTTTATTAGTTATATTCAAAAAGAATTACCTAAGTATGTATCCGCCAAAGCATTGGGTGGTGGTTTAACAGTAGAAACATCCCTCAACTTAGAATGGCAAAAAGCCGCCGAAAAGACAGTTGCTAGAACCTTACGCAATGAAGGACGCTGGCAAAGATTTAAACAAGCCGCCATCGTGGCTATTGACCCCCGTAACGGGGAAATTAAGGCAATGGTGGGGGGTAAAGATTTTGACAAAAATAAATTTAATCGCGTTACCCAAGCCCAGCGACAGCCAGGATCTACCTTTAAAGGCTTTGTCTATGCAGCAGCCATCGCCAGTGGCAGGAAACCCACCGACAGCTACCCGGATAAACCCTTAGTTATTGATGGTTACGAACCGAAAAACTTTGATGAGAGTTTTCGGGGTTGGATGACCATGAGAGATGCCTTAACCAAATCCATTAACATAGTTGCCGTCAGAATTTTACTCAAAGTCGGGTTTGAACCCACCATTGAGCTGGCGAAAAAAATGGGAATTAAATCGGCACTCAAACCCGTATATTCCCTAGCATTGGGTTCCAATGAAGTAAATTTACTAGAATTAACCAGCGCCTATGGAACCTTTGCTACCCAAGGATTACATACACAGCCCCATGGGATTCGGAAAATTTTTAATCGCCAAGGAAAGGTAATTTGGTCAGCAGACTTTAAACCCAAAAGGGCTTTAGATAAAGATAGTGCTGCAATCATGACCTGGATGCTGCGTCGGGTAGTTCGTAATGGTACGGGAGGGCCTGCTGGCTTACCCCGTCGTCCCGTAGCCGGGAAAACAGGTACCACTGATGAAGCTAGGGATCTATGGTTTGTAGGTTATATACCCCAGTTAGTCACGGGTGTATGGTTGGGTAATGATAACAACCAAAAAACCTGGGGTAGTAGTGCTAGTGCTGCTCTGACTTGGCGTAGATTTATGCGGGTAGCAACAGAAGATATGGATGTGGAAAAGTTTCCTTCCCTTCCCAAGTTAAGGGGACGTAAAGCTACAATTAAGGCAAAACCAATCAAGCCCAAACGCCTACTTAATCGTTCTATTCCCACTCAGCAAGAGCGAGACGCAGATAATAACCAAGGAGATTCTAGAAGTAATAGGCGCAGGCGCAGTCGTCGCCGGAGAAACCGTAGATACGAGCAGCAATCCCAGGAAAGTACGAGAGGTAATAGAAGATATCGTCGTCGTCGGCGCAATCGGACTGAAAATAACTCATCTTCATCTAGCCCATCTCGTTCCCGTCGCCGCACCCGTAGAAGGGAATCCAATTCTTCATCTTCTTCATCTAGCCCATCCCGTTCCAGAACTAGAAGACGGGTGAGGAGAACCCCACAAAGGAATTCAGCACCAGTGAAAATTAAAAAAACCACTCGTCCAGCACCACCTCAACCTAAACAACGTTCTTGGCGGGAAAGATTGAGGCCTAGCCAGCCATCTGATTAGTCATTCAATTTTGGATTTTGGATTTTAGATTTTAGATTGACAACTGAAATGACTGATAACTGATAACTGAAATGACCCCATCCCTAAAGTCGGAGATTACTCCTTAAGTTAGAGAAAAATTTTCCGACTTCAGGTAAATATAGTTGTAGTTTAATGAAGTGTAAGTAATACTGCTCGGTGGATAAATCTGACAAACAAGCAGAGGGCAGATGGTAAAAGATGAATAAGTATAAATTAAAACTTTATTTCCGAGTAAAAGCCGAAAAATACAGTAATTACACTAAAGTAATCCTATAGAAGTATAAAATTTTTACTTCAATCTCACTATGAGTAAAGGTGAGTCTCCTTATGCCTTCTGAACTATCTGATGACCGGAGAACTTTCCCATGTCCAAGGGTTCTAAATATTTCGTCTTTACAACTCTACTGATATCTTTAGCTGTTTTGTTGTCATATTTTGCTTTAAATCGCAAAATACTTATAGCACCGCAAACAATTACTCGCAATCAAACCCAGGAAACAACAAGACTGGAAAAACAGGCAAAACAAGAGTTTGATGCAGGTAAGTATACAAAAGCTTTGGCTACCTTGAAGCAAATTTTAGATAATTTGCAAAAAACTGGGCAAAAACAAAGGGAAGTGATAACTCTTAACGAAATTGGACAGATTTATGATATCCAGGGAAATTACACCCAAGCTCTGAAATATTATCAGCAAGGATTAGCAACTGCTCAAAAAATAAGCGATGGCAATGGAGAAATTGCGGCTCTAGCTAATATTGGTTTAATTTACTACAGACAGGGAAATACTGACAAAACCTTGGAATTATGGCAAAAAGCCCTATTAATGAGTCAACAGGATCGTAATGATTGGGGAAAAGCCAAGATTTTTCACAGAGTTGGCTCATTGATGGAAGTAAGGAAACAACCAAACCTAGCGATTACTTTTTATAAACAATCAGTAAATTTAATTACACAAATTCGCCAATCTTTACAAAAATCCCCTCAAATAGGCAATGTACATGGCTCCTACATCCAGAAATTTGACAATAGCCCCCGCAGTTTAGTCAATTTATTGCTCCAGCAAAACCGAAACTTAGAAGCACATAGGGCAATTGACTTAATGAAAGCCCAAGAATTAGAAGCATATATACATGGTGTTAAAAGCAAAACACCAACTCTACAACGGCTGGAATATTCACCTTCAGAACAGAAATTAATTCAAAAAGGTACTCAAGACTTACAAAAAATGGTGGAGTTGGGTAAAGAATTAAATACATTACAAAAAATCCCCGTAGACAAAAGAACTCCCCAACAAGAGCAACGACGACAGGAAATAGCAGCGATTCAAAAGAACATTTTAAAAGAATTTCTCATGTTTAGCGACCGCCCAGAAGTGGTGGCCCGCCTACGGCAACTAAATAATACTACAGGGGGTGAAAATCTCAACCCCAAATTACTCCGGCGTTTACAAGACAACCTCAAACAACTCCAGGGAAAACCAGTTTTGCTCTATCCCCTGGTGCTAGAAAATAGCCTGGAGCTACTATTAGTTACTCCCTACACCCCTCCCATTCGCTATTCAGTATCAGTAAAACGAGAGCAATTAGAACGCACCATCAGCGAATTTCGCACAGCATTACAAAATCCAGATAAAGATGCTAAGAAACCAGCCCAGCAACTATATAAATGGCTAATTAAACCCGTAGCATCCGCAATTCAATCAGCAGATGCTCAAACCATTATTTATGCACCAGATGGTAAATTACGCTACATTCCCCTTGCAGCTCTCCATGACGGCAAAAAATGGCTGGTAGAAAAATATCAAGTAAATAATATTACAGCACTTAGCTTAACGGATTTGAATAAACAGCCCCAACCCCTAAAAATTTTAGCGGGGGCTTTTTCCATGGGAAATTATGACATTAAAGTCGGTACCCGTACTTTCAAATATGGGGGATTACCATTTGCCGAGAAGGAAATCAAAACTTTAACAGATTCCTTTCCTGGATCGACAAAATTACTGAATTCAGAATTTACAGAGTCAGAAACCACAAAACGCTTGAGTAATTATTCTGTGCTTCACTTTGCTACCCATGCAGCTTTTGTTACAGGTAGTCCAGAAAACTCATTTGTTTTATTTGGCAATGGTGAAGCAGCCAATTTAAATGATTTGCG
>JASJCX010000048.1 GCA_030065255.1 Calothrix sp. MO_167.B42
TGTGTTCGCGGAGCGTGCCCGTTAGGGCTTATGCGTCGTTTCACTTCGTTCCACTCGCAATGACATACTATGGGTATGCCCCCGGACATGATATTACGCAAAAAATGTCGAAAGTAGTGATAATCCGTTCATTAACACGACGAAAAATTAGGGTTTCCAGATGATTCTGCGTAAGTCCTAATAATTTCTGCTTGATTCACCCCAACCCTCTCTTACCCTCTCCTTAATAGGATACTGCTGGCGAATGGTAGGTCTGACCCCTCATTCCAACGAATTAATAGTGATTTCAATTTTCAAAATAGTATTAGCAGTACGTGGGATGGGCTTCTAGCCTGTCCATACCAGCAGGCGACCCAAGGATGCCTACCCCACAATGGTATAATTTATTTTTTGATGTTCCCTTAATCCAACTCATCCTCACCAATATCTGCCAGTGGGGGAACCCCATCCTCTGGAGAACGCAAAAACTCCACCATTTCCTGTACTGCTAACGGTGGTGGCGGCGTGAGTCGGGAAACCACGAAGGTAACAATCAAATTCAACACCATACCAATAGTACCAATACCCTCCGGAGAAACCCCGAAAAACCAGGGAGACATACCGTAAAATTTCACACCAACAATATAGATAGTGGTAAATACCAAACCCACAATCATCCCAGCAATAGCCCCTTCCCGGTTCGTGCGCTTGTCAAATATACCCAGGACAATTATGGGGAAAAAGCTGGCTGCTGCTAAACCAAAAGCAAAAGCCACCACCTCGGCCACAAAACCAGGAGGATTAACACCAAAATAACCAGCGATCGCAATAGCAAATCCTACCATAATTCGCCCCACCATTACCCGTTGGGATTCGGAGGCACCAGGGTTAATCAAGCGGTAATAAACGTCATGGGCGATGGAACTGGAAATTACTAGTAATAACCCCGAGGCGGTAGATAAGGCAGCGGCGAGTCCCCCTGCTGCGACTAAAGCAATAATCCAAGGTGGTAAATTTGCCACTTCTGGGGTGGAAAGAACAATAATATCTCGGTCAATTTTAATTTCGTTTGTCTCTTTATTAGGTTTGAGTTCAATCCGTCCATTATTATCTCGGTCGGAGAAGGCTAAAAGTTTAGTATTCTCCCATTTTTGCGCCCAGTCTAGTTGCTGGATTTCAGTAGTAGTTTTATTGTGTAAATTATCTATCAGGTTGTAGCGAGCAAAGGCAGACAGAGCGGGGGCAGTGGTATAAAGTAAGGCAATGAAAAGTAAGGCCCAACCCGCAGAATATCTAGCAGCACGGGGGGACTTAACCGTATAAAAGCGGACGATAACATGGGGTAATCCTGCCGTCCCCACCATCAGCGCAATGGTAGTTAATAGCACATCCAACTGAGATTTATTGGCAAAGGGTTTAGTATATTCCGAGAACCCCAAATCCAACTGCACCTGATTGAGTTTATCGACAATATCACTACCAGCAAAAGCTAACTGAGGGATGGGATTCCCCGTTAAATTCCCTGCAATGGCTGCTGCTGGGATTAAATAGGCAATAATTAATACCGTATATTGGGCAACTTGAGTCCAGGTAATGCCTTTCATTCCTCCCAAAACCGCAAAAAAGGCAACAATTACCATCCCAACTACCACCCCCGTACCCACATCTACCTGGAGAAAGCGGCTAAACACAATTCCCACCCCCCGCATTTGTCCGACTACATAGGTGAGAGAGACAAAAATCGCCGCAACCACCGCTATCAAACGGGCTACATTAGAGTAATAGCGATCGCCTACAAAATCGGGAACGGTATACTTACCAAATTTGCGTAGATAGGGAGCTAATAGCAATGCTAACAGTACAAATCCCCCCGTCCAACCCATGAGGTAAATGGAGCCATCATAACCCAGGAAAGAGATAATCCCCGCCATTGAAATAAAGGAAGCCGCAGACATCCAGTCAGCAGCCGTAGCGGCACCATTAGCAATTGCTGGTACACCTTGATCTGCAACAAAAAAGCCTTTGCTATCTTTAACTCGGGAACGCCAACCTATGTAGAGGTAGAGAATAAAGGAGATAATGACAAAAACAATTGTCCAAGCTTCAACGGGCATGATTTATCCTGAGGGCGATTTACAATGACTGACGATGATTGATGTTCATAATCAGGGGATGATTGTATCAGCCTGGAAGCCTCAAATGAATAGAACAGTGACAAATAGTCATAAACAGGAAGCAGGGGTGCAGGGGAGCAGGGTGCAGGGGGAAAGAAAAAAGTGAGAAATTCCATTTATTTGAATCGGGAAAAAATGATTGTTTTACACTTTGCAATTGCCATCACTACAAAAATTCGATTTATAGGTAGTAGTTCGTTTCCCAAACAAGTCATATCTGTTATCGCGGATGTGTGCATATACTTTATCCCCTAAATTTTTGATTCCAGGTAAAGCTCGATAAGCATCCACGAATACCCTACCCATCGGTAATAACCGACCAATTTCCTCCGCCGCATCACTACCTTGCCAACGATTGTTTGGAGCATTACCATCAATCAAAATCATCCCCATTTCGCAATCTTGGGATGTCACTCCCCATCGTGCCAAGGTTTGCTCATCTTGCATGGGAATGTAACTAAATAATTTTCCTTGGTCTAATGTTTCTAGCGATCGCACCAAGTTAACACATAGGTTGCAATTACCATCATAAATAATCTGATAATTCATGGAAATACCTCCAATCCCGCCCAATTACATCCTCATACCATTTTAAACTTTCCCAAGTAACCACTATCACTATTAACATCGGGCAGGGAAACCCCACCCCTACTCCCCACACTCCCCATATACTTCCGTGTCAGAATTAGTTTATCCTAGTAACAGCAAAACATTAAGAATTTTTAAATTCTATTCCCAGCTTACCCATGCAATGTATAGTGAACCGCCGCGCTCAATTTTCGGCAAGCCATCGGTATTGGTTGCCAGAAATCAGCGAAGCCGAGAATATTGAAAAATTCGGTGCTTGCTCCAAATTTCCCGGTCATGGACATAACTATGTATTATTTATTTCTATGGCGGGGGAATTAGATGAATATGGCATGGTATTGAATTTATCTGACGTTAAGCACGTAATTAGGAAAGAAGTTACTAGTCAATTAGACTTTTCTTACCTTAATGATGTGTGGTCAGAATTTCAACAAACCTTACCAACCACAGAAAATATTGCCAGGGTAATTTGGCAGCGTTTAGCACCCTACTTACCCCTAGTCCGCGTGCAATTATTTGAACATCCTGAACTTTGGGCAGATTATATGGGAAACGGTATGGAATCTTATTTAACAGTTAGCACTCACTTTAGTGCAGCTCACCGCCTGGCTTCCACTAAGCTAAGTGAGGAAAAGAACTTTGAAATTTACGGTAAATGTGCCCGTCCCCACGGACACGGACATAATTATCACCTAGAAGTTACCGTCAAAGGGGAAATCGACCCCCGTACAGGCATGATTGCGGATTTAGGCGCACTCAACCAAGTGATTGAAGATTATGTAGTTGAGCCATTTGACCATACCTTTTTAAATAAGGATATTGCTTTCTTTGCTCAAGTCGTACCTACTGCTGAGAATATAGCCTTGTACATTAGTAACTTATTGCGATCGCCTATTCAGGAGTTGGGTGCTCAACTTTACAAAGTTAAGTTAATTGAAAGTCCCAATAATTCCTGTGAAATCTACTGTACCCAGTCGGAGGAAAGCTCTGTAAATGATACTGCTAGCGAGCCAGTATTAGCACGGGTGTAATTGTAGGGTGGGCATTGCCCACCTTGCGAGGGTAAATTTTTCTGATGGTATTGTTTGACCTTTACTTTTTCTTCCTCATTATGCCAGTCTGACTCTGGGATTGCTTTTTTGCTGACTGCTTTTTCTGATTGAGAGACTAGAATAGATTAAACTCCAGAATTAGTCCAGAAAGAAAAGCCAATGCAAGTGACCTTTGAGCTACCGGATGAATTTGTCACTCAGCTTCAACCCTTTGAAGAGCAGCTACCTCAAATCCTAGCGTTAGGGTTGCGAGAATTTAATGCCATGACTCAAGAAGGTTTTTCCAGTATGGCTGAAGTTTTAGAATTTTTGGCAAGTCTCCCCACGCCTGAGGCTATTATTGCTCTACGTCCTTCAGAAGCTTTACAAACTCAGTTGTCTATGCTGTTAGAGAAAAATCGGACGGTGGGTTTGACTCCCACCGAGGAACAACTATGGCAACATTATCAATATTTAGAGCATATCGTGAGAATGGCTAAAGCTAGAGCATTTTTGAAACTTAAGGACTCTCACCCCCAATGAGCAAAACTTATATTCCTGTCGCTCTACGAAAACAGGTTTATGAACGAGCAAAGGGTTGTTGTGAATATTGTTTGATTCCTGATGCGGCTACTTTTGCACCCCATGAAATTGACCATATTATTGCGGAAAAACACGGTGGACAGACTGAAGCGGAAAATTTAGCTCTATCTTGTACGCTATGTAACAAATACAAGGGAAGCGATCTGGCTTCGGTTGATCCACAAACGGGAGAAATTGCCCCTTTGTACCATCCTCGTTTAAATCAATGGAATGGGCATTTTCGGCTGAGTGGGGCTGAATTTGTGCCTTTAACGCCTATTGGCCGGGTTACGATTCGATTATTGCAGTTGAACCGTAAAGACAGAGTTGAGGAGCGTCAGCTATTACTAGAAGCGGGAATAATTGAGCGATCGCTGTATCAATAGGAGTACTTAAACGGCTACAAGTTAGGATGCAAAAGAGTTTTTATTTTGAAAGTGCGATCGCTTTTCTTTTTTGGGAAAGCACATTTGGTAGAGTTTGGGGATAAAGGAGCGATCGCATCTGTTTGTGATTGGAGAAGGTGCGATCGCTTTTTAATGACTGCTTTTTTCTATTGAGCGATCGCTGTATCAATAGGGGTATTTAAACAGCTACAAGTTATCTGACACAAGGATTTTGGGCTTTGAAGTAATTTTCATGGGGTGAGTCGAAACACAAAAATTGGCTCTAACTCAAAAAATTACGAAACTACCTTTTGAGATCGTCTTAGGGGTGTAGGACACTGAAACTGTCAAAAGTTATGAACTTTTTAAGAGTATGCCAGAAATCCCTGGAATCGAGTCTCTTTAGCTCAAAACTATTGGCGTTCCTCGTATGTGCGTTGCCGTATTAGATGGAGCTGTTAATTCATTATTATGACTACCGCTACAGTAAGTATAAGAGGACACTTAAGAAACAACGCTTTAATTGAGAGTGACAGCTCATACTTAGTTTCTAAGTTTTGGCAACGATGGCAAGAAAATCGAGACCAGCTTTATCGTTGCTGTCTCAAGATGATGAATTATAACCGAGCGGATGCGGAAGATGCTCTGAGTCGAGCAATGCTGAAAGCTTGGTCAAAGGTGCAAAAGTTCGAGGGTAAAATTGCTAATTTCAAAGCCTGGTTGTATCAAGTAACTCGTAATCTTTGTATTGATATTATCAGAGAGCGTTCTCGGGGTGCTGCGGGTGTAGAAAGTCTTGAATGGGTGGGTAATACAGAGGAAATGAATACCGCAGCAGCAGTGGAATGTCCGGAGTCTGTTTTGGAGAGAGAGGAGAAGTCTGCTGAGATCCGAAAGGCGATCGCTGAGTTACCCGAAAAGTGGCGCGAGACGTTTATTTTGCATTTTGATCAGGAGCTTTCTTATAAAGAAATTGCGGAACAGCAAGGGATATCCTATCAAAGTGTCTGCAAGCGGATATCTTTGGCACGAAAAAAGCTTAAACAGAGTTTGAGTCCGTATTTTCGAGGGTCTGAGTCGGAAGTAAGTACTACAGTGTCAGTAGAGAGTCAGTCACCTACCCCACAAGAAAATGGAGAAAAGCAGCAGACAATAGAGCAAGACGAACAGAATATTTTGGAGACGGAGGCTGTATCGGCTGAAAGTGATATAGCTAACATTCAACCATTTCCAAATAATAATGCTATATTTAGTTGCCATTCGACCACCCCATTGCAACTAGAGGTGGCGAAGGTAGAAAAATCAGAGAGTGTTAGTAATTTAGAAGAGTTAAAGGCGAGGGTTGGGTTGAATATTACTGATGTGGTGAATATTAGTAAAAACTCACCAATATTATCAAGATTGTCTATTTTCTGGCAGAGTTTGATGCAGGGTGTGGGATGGAAAACTCCTGCTGGGGCGGCGATAACTCGATATTGGAATAGTTGCGCCAGAGGTTTATTTTACTTCTGTCAAGAGCTTCCTCATCCAGGATTTATCGCTGGGAATTCGTGGACAAATTATAAATTATTTGATACATACTGTGTTTTTCCTGGCTTCGACACGGGATAAAATTTGGTAGGAAGTGAGGATACCCCAGAAAGAACAGTGGAGATTGGCGAGACAAGGATTGTGATTCGCCGTGTCATTGATAATTTACTTCCCAGGTTGCGGGAGACATTTATTTTGCAATATACCTTAACAAGATTTAACAGGTCTGTTTAATTATCAATAATGCGATCGCTTTTTAATGACTGCTTTTTTCTATTGAGCGATCACTGTCTCAATAGAGGTACTTCAACGGCTACAAGTTAGGGAAAAAAGAGTTTTGGGCTTTGAAGTGGGTTGAATGGAGTGAGTTGAAAGAGAAAAATTGGGTCTAACTCGAAAAATTCCGAAATTGGCTTTTGAGATCGTCTTAAGAGTAGAGAGGCGAAAGACAAAAATAAAAATTTCGTCATCTTCCTAGGGTTTGTCATCAATTAGCCGTATATCCCTGACGAGCTGTGGATTCTGGGTTCAGATGTATTTTGAACTTATCGCACCTAAATCCTTGTCCTGAAAGGGTTCTAGATTTAATTGATGACACGCCCTAAGCTCACTTAACTTTAATTGAGGAAAACTATGAATTTCAAACGTATCTTTGGCGCTGTTGTTGCCTTCGCTTTAGTTGTTGCACTTTCTTTTGGTGTACAAGTTGATTCTGCTAGCGCTGCTACTAATACTTCCTTGAATGAACTCAGTCAAGGTGGCACTTTGGTTGCTGATGTGCCTGGTGAAAAGTCTTTTGAATTTAATACGCAGTACTTTTTACCACAAGGCGCTAGCCTCATCCTTACCAATACTCCTCAACGGCTAGTCACGATGGTAGCGAACAATCTCAGCAGTAACTACGAGGGGCTTCTGCTCGTCCGTTATGGTAGCGAAGGAGGTTTTAGCCTACAATTTGATGCCAATGACCCCAATACTGAGATTAAGGATTTCAATCCCCGTAACTCTAGAATTACAGTGACCAACGCTAGTACCAGTAGAAGCTCTAATATGAGATTTTCCTTCTTATAGAAGTTTGACTTACAACTTCATAAAATTGAAAATAAACTTTAACTGAAGTAAAAAAGAAGTAAGAGAGCGATTCCCTTACTTCTTTCCTAAAAACAAAAGGATCTAAATCAGAAACATTTATCCAAGAGTTTGAAATGTCTGGTC
Organism: Calothrix sp. MO_167.B42; assembly: GCA_030065255.1. Classification (GTDB taxonomy): domain Bacteria; phylum Cyanobacteriota; class Cyanobacteriia; order Cyanobacteriales; family Nostocaceae; genus Calothrix_A. Next base: position 7,486 of record JASJCX010000048.1, read on the forward strand.
CCCAAAGCACAAAAACTACAATTCGAGAATACCGTTTATCGAATTCCGGTAATAATTCGCTTTCTTTTGAAAACACCACACAAACTCAAAATGTAATCACGATTGCCAACAATAGCCAGGATAACTCTCAACAATTACCCGCTAATATAGTGGTCATGTGGGGGCAACAAGCCCATCCCGTGACTATTCCCTACAGTATTACTCCGTGGCAAAAGACTATCGAGCCGAATAACTCAGTGATTACAATTCAAAATGTAACTCCGAGCAACGTTACTGTCACTGTTACCCTCAGTTACGTCGGCGAACAGGGCGACCCTCAAAAGCCAATTGTACTAGACTGGTTGTATCGCCAACTTCTCGTTTATCCAAACACGACCATTACTGCAGTCAAGACGACAATCCATACAGGAGATAAACAATGGGCGGGTACAGATGCCAATGTTTATTTTCGGGTCGCTAGTAATGATTGGTGGTTGCTCGATAAGCCTTGGTACAATGACTTCGAGCGAGATGATACAGATACTTACGGACCTTTCCAAGTCAGCAATCTAAAAGCAACGGAACTCTCCAACGTTCCCATCGAGCTTAAACAAGATGGTACTGGTATTGGACCCGATTGGTACGTGGGTTGGTTGCGCCTGGAAGCCGAAATCCCCAATCATGGTTGGTATGTTTACAAGGAATGGCATCCAGGATGGTTAGAAAGTAATGATCGTTATAGAAAGCTGCAATAGTCTTTAACTACTTACTAGATCCCATTTGGGATCTTTTCATAATTTAAAAGTCTCAGCTTTAAGCAACTTGATTGGTCAATTTGTGATAATTATTATATAGTACAATTGCAATTCATTTTAGCACCATTTTCAACCCCACACCCGACGCAAATTCAACCCAAAACCTGGTAAAACTTGCTCACCAAACAACGATTCAGGATTATCTAATACTTCCACAGCCAAACCCCAACGATAAATTTCCACCCGTCGCTGTTGCGGATCTAGTAACCAGCCTAATCTGGCACCATTGCCAATGTATTCTCTCATTTTTTCTTGCAACGGCTCAATTCTATCGGAACTAGACCGTAATTCAACCACAAAATCGGGACAGATATTAGCAAAAGTACCTTTTTTTTCTGCACTCAGCCCATCCCAACGTGATTGACTTATCCAACAAGCATCGGGAGAGCGAGTCGCACCATTAGGTAAAATAAAGCCAGTAGAAGAATCAAAGGCTAAACCCGGTTCACCAGAACTACGCCACCACAAATACAACTCCCCAGAAATATTCCAGTTATATCCTCCAGTTTCCCAACCAGTCGGCGGATTCACAATTAATTCTCCTCGTGCAGTTCTTTCCAACTGCAAATCTCGGTTTGCTGCACTCAGTAGGGCAAACTGTTCTTGGGTGACGTACAATCCGATTGATGATGGCAAATTAAGGGGTAGGATTTGGTTTTCAAAAGCGGGTATTTGTACCATCTTGACCTCTTTGAGAATGGGGAACCTACTAATAATTACTTAACGGCTTTTATTTTCAAACTTATACACCATTATTGTGACAATCAACTCTATTATGGCGCGATTTCCTGGTTGAGGTTGTTCTTGCTGATTTCTCGCTAACAAATATCTAGCTTCCTGGGTTGCTTGTTCATCTTCCAAGGTAGTTAACACCATCAACGCTACCCATAGAGATAATTGGCGAATATCACCCAATTCATCCAACTAAGTTACTAGGTAAAATTAAACATAAAACCTCACCCTGCCTGAGGTTACCCTTCTCCTTAATAAGGAGAGGGGCTGGGGGTGAGGTTCGCTTCTTACATTTAATTACGCCTACCTACTTATATGCGATTTACCTGGGGACTATTAAGGAGATTTTCATAGGGAAGAACATCTCCTTGCTCAAGATTCCGGGATGGGTAAATTATCACTACTTGGAAATTACTAAATCTGTCTCGGTTGCGGTAGAAATATAGGTAACATTCCGCAAATAATCTTTCATATCATGTCCGGGGGCATACCCATAGTATGTCATTGCGAGTGGAACGAAGTGAAACGACGTAATCACAAGGTCTTTGGGATTGCTTCCCTTCGGTCGCAATGACGGTTATTTAAACGGACATGATATCATAGAGTCTTTCATCCTTACACCCAGGGGATCTAAAGTGCAGTTTATCAAAGGAGAAGATTACACAATCTTAATTTTAATTCTCCCCAAAACCTCACATCCACATGGGAAAAGGATTTAATTGTTCTTCTGTTAAAGGCTCTTTTAACCAACCCATTTTCACCGGCACATCATACAATCTTCCTGTACCCAAACGCTTCCACATATGACGTATTCCCGGAACAATTACCTTAGCCACCCTCAACCCAACATCAGCACGAGTCTGGTCTAAAACTAACATTTCTAACCCATTTTTCTCCACAATTTGCTGACATAATTTCACATCTTCCAGTAAATCATCACTGGCTAATTGCAGATAATCACTACTCTTTTTCGGCATCATTTGATTATCAGGAACCAGATAAGATTGATTAGTTAAAGTAGCTGTTTTCCACCATTTAATTGCCATTGGATCGGCAGAAGGTGGATATTGAGTCGTGCCATCGTCACTAAAAAATTGCACATTGGGCACAATTTGATTCACTTCCGTTAAAGCCCGGCTAATGGCAATCTTCGGGTCAAAATGCGCTCCATATCCTAATACAATATCTTCGATTTCCCTATCTTTCCTAGAACTAATGGCTGCAAAACAAGGAATATGCAAATCACTGGTAATATCTAACACCCACAATTCCCGATTGAGACTTTCATAATATTGTTTTAAATTATCAAAATAAGGCTCATTAAAACTACCTAAATCCACTGCCGGTTTCGACAGGCAATTATACCACCATAACGCCACACAATCCCGTTCAACTAACTCCATAAACCCTTGTAAAATAGCTTCCTCTAAGGTATTTCCGGCCGCACAACCATTAGAATCTGCCCAACAGTCTAAGGGAAAAGATTGAGGATACCCATAGTAGCAGTAAGCAGTGGGTAAATATTTAAAATCCTCAGCAGTCAAGGACCAAACAGGTGTCCAATCAATTTCTCTGGTTTCATCAAAGGGTTCTGGCACTCTTTGAAACCACCCTTTACAGTCAACATTCCATTGCTCCCGATTTTGGTATTGTAGCTGACTAAAGTTCATACAACTATGGGGATGAATTGCTTTATTCCCTAATTGTTGGTAACTAAATTTTTCTTGAATTTCATCCCCTTGAAACACTCCAGAATAGCGTTCAATGGCTTCACAAAAACCACTGGCTCTAGCTTGAGCATCTGTTCTCCCTTTACCAGCACTTCTACCTCCAATATTCTGACGCAGGTTATGGAAATCATCAAAGATATTGACAAAATGATGTTTGGCAATATACGTATGATTTAACCCATTTCCTGGTAACTTTGTTAATTCTCGCACAACTCCTGTGAGGGGACTAATATGATGCTGATATTTTCTCAGGGTTTCTTGGGGAGAACAAAAACGGTGTCCCCCATCGGCAGTAAAATTTTTCTGGCGATGTCCTAAGACAATGGGTAAAGGTTTCTGGTTTAATACCTCCCTCATCTGTCCGCAACTAGAACATTGGGGACGTTTGACTATACTATGCTCTTGGCTTTGGAGAGTAAGAGTATCGTATGTAATTAAGGTATTTTCTAATCGGTTATTTCTTCCTTGAATAATCCATTTCAAAACTTCTGTTGCAGCCATTCCTAAAACTGTTTGCAAGGTAGAAGAGAGGAACCCTTGGGGAGATACGGGAGCAACGGATTGGTTACTAGTTCTTTGCACAAAACTCGCAACTGGTCTATTATCCTGTAAGCGACGAGCCAAACATTGCCAACAAGCGGTTTGTTGACAATCGAATATAGGACCTAGCCAAACCATTGTCCCTACTGGTTTGACTAACATCCAAGGAATTTGGGATCGTAGTGATTTTTGATTGAATTCGTCTAAATTTGGGTTCAGGTAATCATCGGTCAAAACTACAATTAAATCTGCTCGTTCTGAGTCGGATTCATTGACTATTTGAATGTTCAAAGATGACAAACTAGCAATAAAATCTTCCCTTGCTGGAGAATCAAAAGACTTAACAGCTATTTTTGTGGATGTTAACCGTTGGTAAGCCTGATTAGGGTTGATATTAAGATGATGACAAAAAGTAATTAAGTTTGATGATAAAAGGTCATCTTGTTCTACTAGATAACCTTGCTTTTGCATTTGAAATAAAGCTGCTTGAGCTTTGATACTAATATCAAGAACTTCCTGAAAAAAATTAGAACTATCTTGTTCAGTTTGTTTTTTTTGCAGTAATTGCCATTGAATTATTTCAATAATTTCATCACTACTACGATTTCCATCAATTAAAGATGCTACCAGATATAAAAAGCGATCGCTCAAACATATTGTCTCTCTCTCAGATAAAACAAATACCTTGTCCGGCTCGATGGTTGTAACAGAATAACATGGTTTAAAATGTGGTTTATTCAGCATAATTTTTATTAGTTTTATGGGATAAAACCGATAGTAGAAAACTCTTAGCCAGGAACAGTAATTAGGAAAGACACTATCAGATAAATAATAGGTACAAAATATTTATTTTTTTAAGAAAGCGCGACGATACAAATCACAGCCTGGGATTACTTTATTTCCCAAATGTTTAATCAATCCCATACTACTTAATTTATAAGCAATAATAGGTTCTATGAACACTGGCTCAGTGGAATTTATCACAGAATTAAAGGCTAGTAATAATTCCGGTTGTTCTTCTAAAGTCGCCCAATGACGCTGTAGGTGATAGTTATAAATTCCAGTGGTAGTGCTAGCTGTTTTCAACAGTTGGGGGAGAGTTATTTCTGTTCGATGGAGATGATAAAGTGCTATATTTACCAAAGCGGGATTTCCTGCCACCAAATTCATTAGCTGTTTAGCTTCTTGCTCCCCTTGCCATGGGATTTCATAACGTTGAGCTAACTCCTGCACCTGTTCTAAACTGAAACCATGTAACTGAATTGGCAATCCCACATTAAAAGGAGACTGTTTAAACTGGAGAGGAACATAAATTTCTGTTGAATGAACCACGATTAACCGCAGTTTTTGCCAATTAGAAAATCTTTTAGCTTCTTCATGCCAAGAACGTAATAGAGGTAAGAAATCTTTGGCTATTTGTGGATGTTCAAAAATCCGGTTCACTTCATCCAAGGCTAAAACAAAAGGTTTTTTAAGTTGCTCTAATAGATATTCTTGAAAATATAGAGTGGAGCTTATTTTAGTGCCGATATCTTCATCCCAATAGTCATCTAGTCTCGGTTCAAGTTTCAGTTGATGGGTTACATTAGCGCATAGCCAGCGCAAAAATCGATTTAGATCCCTCAGGATAGCCTCGTCAATTTGCTGTAGGTTCAAACTGACAGTGTGATACCCTTTACGACTGGCATAATCTAAAATCCTCAGCAATAATGAAGTCTTGCCCATTTCCTGAGGTGCTTTAATCCTCACTAAAGCACCAGGTTCCCCTATCTCTTCACAAGCTTGTTCCTCAACTGGAGTGCGTTTAATATAATAAGGGGAATCAAGAGCAATTGAACCACTGGGGTAACGAGGCAATGCCTTGGGTTTGTCGTTGTTATTGACAGAAAAATTTGTGAAATTTTCTCGGATAAATGTTTTTTGCTTGATGATTTGCTCTTGAGTGTAGGATTGGAGCAGGGCCCGACAGTTTTTTTTAGTAACGCGCTTACCAATGAGCTGAGAAAGTTTCTTGAACAATTCCGGAGCGACTACATTCGTAAAGTAGCCGGGACTATAGCTCTGATCGATGGCAATTTGATTATAGGTTAGATGCTGCCAAATGCCCCGCAAAATCATAATTTCCGGAGGACTGAGGGGCTGTTTCTGAGCAGCTACCATCTGGCGGTTTAGAGTGTCAATAATAACATCCAACTTGGTAGAAGCTATAAGCATAATTTTCTAAATGACTATTTAAAACAACTAATTTATCTATATAATGACTTTCTGATTTACAAGTAAAACTATGCAAGTTATTATACAGTACCTAGTTTACTTATTTATCAATGATTTTTGGCGATGTCTCGCTACAAACAATATTGTGTCTACCCTATTTATCCGAAATGACTTATGCACGCCAATATTAGGCGAGACGTATTACACTCAATGAGCGAGTCGAGTAACAATCTACTCTCCATTCCCTGCTGGATTAGATGGTTTTGGATATTTTAGCTACGAACACCACCAGATGAAATTTTACTCACCCCATTTAAAATTCGTTTGCAAAAGTTTAAAAAGACAAACTTCTGATACACATAATAGAAAATTTGTCCAGCGTGTAACTTCTGTATAATTCCTATGAAATTCTTTATGAGTTTTGAGATTAGTTTTATGAGATTAGTGGGCTTTTAACTAAACTAAGATCGAATTCATATAGAAATTGGTCAGCTTATAATCATTGATTTAGATAATTTTATAATCTGTGTTTTTGGTTTTTTGACTACATAGCTTATAACTTTGAATAGAGGATAATTCATGCACAGTAATGATTTCAATTCGTTGACGAGTATTGTCATGAGCAACAAAATTATAGATAGAGTAAATATGATGATATACAAAATATTGAATCTATCGTAGACATATAAGATTGCTATGTCTTGATAACATGATTATTCACAAACAATTGAGGACTACCGTAGCATTTAATTATTAAATATTTGAGGGGCAAATCGGTGTCAAACTTCAGAGATTCTAGTACGCCAATTTATTCAGATACTTCTGAACAACAAATTTCATCGTTTAAATTGTCTCAAGAAAATCGTCATGATTTTATACAATTGTGGAACTTATATAAACCTTATATTGAAAAGCTTTGTCTATTAAAAGGATTAAGAAATGATGAAGATATAAAAGATGTGGTCATGATGACATTTGAAAGAGCTTGGAAAAAAATACTCAATAATGACCAGAGCATAAATAGCTTCAAAAGTTGGCTGGGAAAAATTGCCTGTAATCTTTGCATTGACATAATTCGTCAAAGCAATCATACTCTCTTAATAGGCGCTCATATAGATGAGATAACAAGTGAAAACCAAGTAATAGGAAATATCAGTTATGACTATCCAATGTCAGATTTACTCCAAAAGGAAGAAATAAAATATCTTCATTATTGGATTAGATGTTTATCTGCCAAGTTACGTTATCCCTTAATACTTTATTATTACCAAAAAAAGTCCTATTCAGACATCGCACAAAAATTATCAATTTCCCAATATGGTGTTGATAAGCGCCTCCAACAAGCAAGAAAAATACTTAAAAAACATCTCTGTCGGTATCGTTCAGGATTAGATACGATAGCCTTCGATGAAACTCAATTCCAGCAATTAGAAAGTAAAGATTTTCCAACAGCAATACTTACTGATTCTAGTGTTGAAGAAATTAACTGTAGGATAACCCTATCATGTCTAGAAACTTTACCTCCTGTTTTGTACAACTTTCAACATACCCAGGATTGGATTTGAATGCCTACTTAATTTTAAATCAAGTACCTACTAGGCAAAACCAAAAGCTAAAAACTTTAAATAAATACATAGAAAAGTATAATGATGGATGGAAAAAACGTTTAGAATTAGCTAATTTATTATATGAAATGGGTCATTGGTCAGAAGCAATTCAAGAATACTATAAAGTGATCCAAAAAAAATCCCAGTTAATTAAACCCCGGATTAAATTGGGTAAAATGTTACATTTAATTAATAGACAAAAAGAAGCGATCGCAGTTTATAAAAGTGCATTATATTTATCAAATAATGAAGCGACTAAACAGCATTTAATTGGTTCGATTAAATCTTGTCAAGGTAATATCCAGGCTGGGATTGCAGCTTTGAAATCAGCGACAGTTTTAGAACCTCACAATTTAGCTCACTGGATAGCTTTGGGAAAAATACAAATGGAAGCAGAAGATTTTGCTGCCGCTTTGTCAAGCTTTGAAACAGTATTATCTCTCGAACCTGATAATTTGATGGTGCTAAATTATTGTCACGATTTGTCCCTATCATTGGGTTTTTTTGCGGCAGCAGAAAAATATTTAAATCAAGCTGTCAAAATTGCACCTGAAGATATGCAAGTTCTAAAAAAAATGATCGCTAATCGATTTCGCAAAAGGCTATTATTTGACACAGAAGGGAAAAAAACCAAAAAACTGATTAACTCTTTGTTAAAAAAAACCTCTGCATCGGCAGAAATTCATAATTTACTGGCTCAATACCATGTTTTGCGTGGAGAAAAGCACAAAGGGATTGAAGTCTCAAAGCAATTTACCCAGGAACATCCTTGTAATCCTTATGCTTGGTATTACTACAGTCAATACTTATTCGAGGTTGGCAAACATGAAATAGCAGCATCAGCGATTTTACAAGCTTATGAATTATCTTCAGGTAAACTGCCTAATCGCGAAATTTATCGAGCATTATGCAAAATTTTACCAGCAACAGGTAGATTAGAGCAAACCCGAGCCGCGATCGCTGAAATGTTAAAATATTTCCCAGAAAGTTGGAGTGTTTGGGCAACCGCAGGCAGGATATTAGTAGAATACTTCCAAGAATGCGATCGCGGCTGTGATTATTCCCTGCAAGCAACAAAACTTCAACCCCAATTAGCAGATCCATGGTTGCGTCATGGTAGGGTGCTGTTTTTAGCAGGAAAATATGAAGAGGCGATCGCAACTTTAATTCACGGCTGGCAACTTCTGTCCCCTGAAACTCAATCTTTAAAGTCAGTTTCGGCCGCTGTTTGGTTAGGAGAAACTTATCAAGCACTTGGGGACAATATCAGCACTAGAGAGTGGTTAAAACAAGCTGAACAGCATATTCAGGAACTCATAAAGTTTGACCATGCTACTGCTAATTACTGCTACGACAGAGCTTTAAAATCCCATAGCATCTGAACGATCAAAAACCGCTTCTGGGACACGGAGAAGTTTAGAACCCCGACTTTTTAGAAAAGTCGGGGTTCTAAACTTTTGGGGGACTTTAAATTATCTTTCTCCCCGGTGAATTGGGGGTTGGGGGGCAACATCATATTTGTATTCAGCAACGCCTGATTTAGGATTACTATATATTCACAGGATGCTGTCCATAATAAGGGGAAGCCTCTGACCAATTGGGACGTTTACCCGCACACCAATCTAAATATGCTAGTTCTAATATACTATTAACAGTTGCCGCCAAATCAGATTTGGCTTCAATTAAATCATATTCAGTATGCCAATTGACTAACTTTTCTTGCCAAATCTCTGGAGCAAACACCGTATCTGGTAATAATATATTTAGTCCAGAATAGTCAGGAGTGAATTGATAAATTGCTCCAAAAACTTGACCCCGTTGTGCTGGCATTTGTACTGCTACAGTTGTTGCAAATATATCTTTTTCAATACTTCTTTTAACTTTTTCTGACCAAACCACAGCCGCTAAAGTGGAAATTGCAAATACGGGAATATCTAATTGTTGCCCTAATGTACGGGCGGTTACCACCCCAATTCGAGTACCAGTAAAACCACCAGGTCCTTTAGCCACAGCAATAAATGCTAAATCTGCCCAAGTTTGCGGTTTGATAAATTCGATCAGGTATTGATGTAACAGACTGGATACCCGACGTTCTAAATTCCAGACATCGCAACGGATTTCTCCATCAAAATTACCCATTGCTAAACCCAATTCAGGGGTGGTGGTGTGTAATGCTAAACCGTATTTTGTGGATGCTTGTAATTTATCTATCAATGGTTCATCTTATTGAGTACTCACAGAAAAATATAGCTTAATTTTCCTCATAAATGGTTGCTTTATTTCCGCCGCAACGTACCAGTAGTTCATTGCATTAATTTTGACAAGTCGTGGGTGTTTAGATCCCCGACTTCTTTAAGAAGTCGGGGATCTGCGACCGATGAAGCACTAGCTTAACAAAGCTCTCAATTCTCGCAGCATTGGGCTGGTTCCGTCATTGATGGCTTTTTGCACTAGTCGGGGAATAAGTTCAGTTACAGGTAAATCGGGAAAGGTGGGGCTTACGGGAGATTCTACGTAGCCATCAGCTGGAAAAATGTAAATTGTTAATTGACGGTTGCTGTAAATCCACACTTCGGGAACGCCGAGAGATATGTAGGCGTTGAGAGTTGTTTTTGAGGTAACATCAGATTCAATGGCAAGATCGGGAGGAGGATATACAGTTAAATCCATTTGGGTACATCCTTTAACCTGGTTGGCATTTTGGATATAAAAGCAGGTATCTGGTTCCACCCCAGCTATGTCTGGACGTTTAAAAGTAGTTGAGCCGAAATCTTCCCAGTCCCGTCCTTGGATTTCTAGAATTGTGGTAATGATGTAAGCAATAATACGGTGGGGTCTTTCGTGGAGTGCTAACGGGGACATTATTTCTAGGGTTCCTTGGTAGTATGCGACGCGAGTTTTGCGTTTTTCTCCTAAGTCTTCGAGAAGTCCCTCAAAGTCTTGCCAGGACAGGTTATGGATGGCGATTTGGCTACCGGGAGCGAGTTCTATAGCTTGGATGGGTATAGTTACAGTCATGTTTTTGTCTCCATATTCCATGTAAGTAATAAGTAATAAGTAATAAGTAATAAGTAATAAGTAATAAATAATAAATAATAAATAATAAGTAATAAGTAATAAGTAATAAATAATAAGTAATAAGTAATTAGACACCGGGGGTGGCTTCCCGTAGGATAGGCACAAAGGCTATAAGGTAATTTTATTATGGTTAATTTACCAGACATCATATAATAAGTTGATTGTTCATAAGGTTTGAACTACCCCTACCAAAAGACTTTTGAGCGCAAGCCCTAAGTAGATACATTTGCCTACAAACCTCCCATGAATCCAAAAACACTGACCGTAAATGTCCCACAAAATACGTATGCAGTTCTAGGAACAGGGGCTTTAGGTGGTTTCTACGGCGCTAAACTACAAAAATCAGGTTTGGATGTCCACTTTTTGTTACATAGTGACTACAAATACGTAATTAACCACGGTTTAGTTATTGAATCCAAGGATGGTGACTTCACTCTTCCTAGTGTTAATGCTTACAACGAAGTAGCCAAAATGCCCCAGTGTGATGTGGTGATAGTGGCACTAAAGACAACCCATAACCATTTATTACCGCAGATGTTGCCATCTGTAGTTAAAAATGATGGGGTGGTCTTATTATTACAAAATGGGCTGGGAATTGAAGAAGAAGTTGCAGCCATTGTTGGTAGTCATAGGGTAATTGGGGGATTATGTTTCCTGTGTTCCAATAAAATCGCCCCAGGACATATCCATCACCTAGATTACGGGCAAATCTTCGTGGGTGAATATGCCTCAAATTATGTTCCTGTGGGGATTACAGATAGGATGAAGAAAATTGCCCATGACTTTGAAACTGCGGGCATAACCATCAAATTTGCAGAAGATTTACTCCTGGCGCGGTGGCAAAAACTGGTATGGAACATCCCTTATAATGGCTTGTCTGTAATCCTCAATGCTACCACAGCAGAATTAATGGCAAATGCTAACACCCGACGTTTGGTAGAACAATTAATGCAGGAGGTGGTAGCAGGGGCGAAAAGCTCTGGTAGAGTCATCCCCCAAAACTTTGTCCAATTAATGTTGGATTACACCGAAAATATGAAGCCTTACCGTACCAGTATGAAAATAGATTACGATCAACAACGCCCTTTGGAAGTAGAAGGGATTTTTGGGAATCCCTTGAGAATAGCCAAGGCGAATGGTGTAGATTTACCAAAAATTGATTGTTTATATCAGCAGTTGAAGTTTTTAGATAAAAAGCGCCAATTATGAATCTTTAACAGCCAAATTTTTGACCGAAAAATAAACATTTCTATCATTATCTCAAACCCCTGACTTTAGGCATGGAGCCAATCTAAAATCTAAAATCTAAAATCTAAAATCTAAAATCTAAAATTGTTTGACTGGTTCAGGCTTAAGTAAACCATGCAACAAAGAAGCAGGTCCCTCGCTGTGGGGCCATGCAAAAGCATGACGGAAAGCTGCTTCTTGGCAAGCTTGTAATTGTTTAAAATTAATGATGTCGTAGGTTAACAGATTTTCGTACTCAAACGGCAAACGCACATTGTGCAATCCCGCATTATCAGTACAAATGGCTATATCTACACCTGCTGCAAAACATCGGTCAAAAACTAATTTTAACTGACGGATATCTTCTAAAGTACCTGTTTTTATATAGGTTGTGGGACAAACTTCCAAACACTGATTGCGTTTGGCTAACTCTGGTAATAATTCTGGATATAGTAATGGTATCTGAATGCCATGACCAATACGCTGCATGTAGGGTATCAGTTGGGGATAACAGCCAGCAGTGGTTTCATAAATATGTCCAGTGGTGTTTAAATTTAAAGACAAAGCATACTCATATAACTGCACCCACTCTTCTAACCGCTCTCCATAATAACTATCCCCCCCCGCCACATCTACAGCGCAGACATACTGTCTATTGTGTGCAGCCAAGTCCACAATTGCTTTATTTACCTCATAGGGTAAACGGGAGTGCATACAGAGAATTTGGCTAGTAATAATTGGATATTCGGATATCTGGCTAGCTTTGCCCACAATTTCTACAATCTCCGTCATCTTGTCAATACGTTCCGATTGACTCAAATCTTCGGGGGTACGCAGATAGGGGGTGTAACGCAACTCTAAATAAGCCAAATTCTCAAAAATGTAAGCACCCCGAACCAAGCGATAGATAAAGTAAGGCAGAGTCTGGGCAGTTTGCACCCTTTCCACCAAGGTATGCAATTCTAAATACTCATCTAAAGTACTGCGCTTGCGGGTATAAAACTCCTCAAAAGCAGAATATTCAGCAAAACGGGAAACCAACTCAGAAGAATGTCGCTCGAAGTATCGCCACAAAACCCGTGGTACCACTGAGCCACCTAGATGCCTGTGCAATTCTGCATATAATGCCATTGTGCCCTTTTAACTCATTTACTTAATTATTATTAACAATTACTTCTAAAAAAACAAGGGTGGTGAGGTGATGAGGTGATGAGGTGGATAAATTTGTCACCATTATCTCCCTGCCTCTTGTCCTCTTCCCCTCTTCTCCCTGCTCCCTGCCCCCCTGCCTCTTCCCCTCTCGGGCGTACAAATATAATTAATTAATTAAAACGTAAAGATAGAGACAGTTTATTTTGTTAGTAAAATTTATTTTTTAATTGTTTGTTAACTGACAAGCATAATTAATAACTGGAAATAATCGCTTTATGAATAAACAAATATTCTCGAAAAGAATGGAACGCTTGCCAGAGTTTTTATTAACGAGTTTATTTGGATGGCAACCGACAATTTTGTTTGGTCCCCAGTTAAGGCTTTTAACCTATCGCCTCATGTTTTCTAAAATGTCCTGGAAAGTTTTCATTCACAATAATGTGGACTTGATTGGGGCTAAAAATATAGAAATAGGAAAAAATGTTTATATTTTTAAAGGCGCTCGTTTAGATGCTAGAGGACCTAAAAATAATAAACTTTCTTTAGGGGATGGAGTTGCCATCGAGCGTAATGCTGAAATCGGTTTTTTAGACGATACCCATATACAAATTGGCAATGAAACATTCATTGGTCCTGGTGTCTGTATTGGTGGTCCTGGGGATATAAAAATTGGTAACCGTTGTTTAATTGCTGCCCACACAGGAATTATTTCTAATAATCATAAATTTTCCGATCTTTCCATAGCAATTAAGGATCAAGGTGTGACTCGTAAAGGAATTACCATTGAAGATGATTGTTGGTTAGGCCATGGAGTGACTGTATTAGATGGTGTCACCATCGGTACGGGTAGTGTGATTGGAGCCGGAGCAGTGGTGACAAAGAGTATTCCTCCATTTTCTGTAGCTGTGGGAACCCCTGCAAGGGTAATCAAGAGCCGCAAACCACAGGCAGTAGGAGTTTAGGAGTTAGGGAGTTAGGGAGTTAGGGGAGTGAGGAAAGTGTGGGAGGTGTGGGGAGTGTGGGGAGTGATTCTCAATTGGTAAATCCAAAATCCAAAATCCAAAATTGAATGACTTTGGGAAACCTTTATTGTCAACTCTCGTCTCAACAATGAACTAGTGGAATAGCTTCCAGCCTGGGGCATTCACGAGTTCAACTGTAATCTCGATTGGAAGTCAACACAATCTACCATTGGCAATCAAGGAGGTGAATCGATTCTCAACAGTGCTTGAGTTAACCAATTCGGGGTATACTATTTTTCTCCGAAAAGGCGACGAGATTTCGGTAAGATAAAACAAGTTATCTTTTTTGCGGTATTGCAGATACAGCAAACGCTTTCATTCCCAACTGGAGATATTCTGATGTTGACTTTAAAAATCGCAGTTTATATTGTTGTTGCCTTTTTTGTCAGTATTTTCGTCTTTGGATTTTTGTCTAGTGATCCTTCCCGTAACCCTGGTCGCCAAGACTTAGAGTAAAATATTTTACTAAAGATATCTTACTGTCCAAAACCTAAACATTTACTGGTGTAAACTCCACCATTTTAAATAGCCGTGTTGTCAAAAGTTACTGGGCGGCTAGTTGCCCCAGGCTAGGCAGAAAACTATGTCGGAAGGCTCTATTATGTATTTAACCTTCCGACTTTCATTTGGCTGTTTGTTAGCTCAATTGTGCTGAAATATGCTTCATCCAGTTCTGCCGCCCGCAGTGCCTCC
>JASJCX010000373.1 GCA_030065255.1 Calothrix sp. MO_167.B42
ACAATCCTAACTCCTTCTAATGTGCCTGTAATCACCCTTTTTTGGTCATCCCAATTTGTTTCTATATCAGGCAAAATTCCTTGAAAACCAGTAGAAACATTATCTAAAGGCTTGCGGCTAATTAATGCGACCCCATTATATGATTTCTGACCATACTTGTATAAGTTGTACCCAGTATCTTCAAAGGGCTTAACAGGGAAATCAGCATCTACAACCTTAGTTTCCTGCAAACACAGAACATCAACAGAATTTTGATTCAACCAATCTACAACATGTTCTAAACGAGTACGAATTGAGTTGACGTTCCAAGTAGCTATTTTCATTTTTATTTTTGATCGGCTTGATTAGTGATTGGAAATTAGTAATAGATAACCTTGTCCGATTCGCTGTCACCTGTCAACCATTAACCGATCGCTAAGGTCATGCTTTCATCTTGAAAATTACCTTGAAAATTACTAAATTTTGACTTAATTTTATTCCTTTGGTTAATATTGACATTTGTTTCAGTAATATAAGCTACAAAAATATTGTATAAAAGGCAATTCCCTATACCTCTTTGGGTAGATGTGAAGCCTTTATTAAGACATATAACCTGACTATGTAGTTATTTCATGAAAAATTTACTTTTTGAAATAAATAACTTCTTGAAATAAATAACTTCTTGAAGTAAATAAACTCAAATAAGTAACTTGACATAAACACGAAGTTTCTGGAGTTGGTGGGTAGCGAAAGGAGGATTAAAACAAAACTGGACGACTATATGCCGATTGGGTTAATTTGATTTTATGTGGTAGGGGAGTATAAATACTCATCCCATTTTATGGTCTAAGTCATAATTTCAGGTAAATTAAACTACTGCACCAAAACAAAAAAATGAAAATTGCTCAAGTAGCTCCTTTAAGGGAAAAAGTTCCACCTCTAAACTATGGAGGAATTGAACTTGTTGTGAGTCGTTTAACTGACGAGTTAGTACGTCGAGGTCACGAAGTAACTTTGTTTGCTTCTGGTGATTCTGAAACTTTAGCCAACTTGGAAGCAGTCTATCCTCGTGCATTGCGCTTAGATCCTAACGTCAGTGATTATGATTTGTACGAAATGCTGGAACTGAGCCAGGTTTATCAAAGATTTTCGGAATTCGATATCATTCATTCCCACATAGGGGTTATGGCATTGCCGATGGCAAGTTTGGTGTCAACTCCAACTGTTCACACTTTACACGGAAGTTTTACTCCTGACACTTCTAAAGCTTTTAGTTACCATCAAAATCAACCTTACGTCAGCATCAGCGATGCACAACGACAAGTAGATCTTAATTACGTTAGTACTGTTTACAACGGTATTATTACAGAAAACTATTCTTTCTTCGAAAGGGCTGAAGATCCACCTTACTTAGCATTTTTGGGACGTTTGTCACCGGAGAAAGGACCACAAAATGCAATTGCGATCGCCAAAAAATCCGGCTGGAAACTGAAAATGGCTGGCAAGATAGACGAAGTAGATACTGAATTTTTTGCTGCGGAGATCGCTCCTCATGTTGATGGCGAGCAAATTGAGTATCTAGGTGAAGTCAGCCACTCCCAAAAAGTTGAATTGATGGGGAAAGCTGCAGCTACACTTTTCCCTATTACTTGGAGAGAACCTTTTGGACTAGTCATGATCGAATCAATGGCTACTGGAACACCAGTAATTGCCATGAATTTAGGCTCAGTTCCAGAGGTAATTAGTCAAGGTGTTACAGGTTTTATCTGTCAAAATATTGACGAAATGGCAGAGGTAATACCTCATGCATTGGAACTTGATCGCCAAATTTGTCGAGAATATGTAGAAAATAAGTTTACCGTCACCCAAATGGTAAATGGCTACGAAGCAGTTTATGAAAAAATGATCCAACAACGGATTGAATCAAATGGACGCATTCATGCGGCAAAAATTCAATTCTAATACCAATTTCAAAAAACACTGCTACACATCAATTTTTTGAACCTGTTCCCTGTTCCCTTTTCCCTTTTCCCCGTCCCCGGTTCACCGTTCCCTATTCCCTTTTATAAAAGAAGTGTAGCAACATTAAAGGAAATCGGTATAAAATATCAATTCTCAACAATTCGGTTCTAATTAACAACTCAATTTCAATAGCAAATTTAGTTTGAAAACACCTTTTAATTAACCACCCTTTTTTTAGTAAGGAGGAAATCGGTATGAGCATGAGACTTAACAACTGTCCTTGTTGTGGTGCTTCCCTCTTGCGTCATGTCCGTCAAGGTGAAGTCTATTGGTTTTGTAAAACTTGCTGGCAAGAAGTACCTTCTTTGAGTGTTAGTCTGAGATCCAACATCAAAGCAATAAATAGTACAGCATTTAGTCCTTTAGAAATCAATTCCTAGTCTTCCACAACTCCAGACTGTCACTTACCTTTTTATAAAATTAAACTCTTGCTCCACCTGGTAAAATCGGGTGGAGTTGATTTTTCAGGAAATAAAGAACAGAAAACAGGAAACAGGAAATAGGGAATAGTAATCTAAAAGTGGTAAGTGATAAGTTATAAGATGACGTGTTAGCAGCAGTACTTTACGGTCAAGAAGATTTACGCTGGGAAAAGGTAGCAGATCCAACCCCAGAAGAGGGAGAAGTTGTAATCCAAGTTGGTGCAGCTACAACTTGTGGTACGGATTTAAAAGTATGGCGACGCGGTGGTCATGCACGAATGCTTAAACCTCCTACTCTATTCGGTCATGAAGCGGCTGGAAGAATTGTTGCTGTAGGTCAAGGTGTTACAAAATGGCAAGTTGGTGATCGCGTTGTTGCAAATAATTCCGCTCCCTGTATGTCGTGTTTTTTTTGTCAGCGTCAGGAGTTTTCTCTTTGTCCAAATTTAACTTGGAACAATGGAACTTTTGCTCAATTCCTGAAAATTCCAGCACCAATTGTTAAGCATAATATGCTTCCTATCGCTGATGATTTACCCAATGAGTTAGCAGCTATTACAGAACCTTTAGCTTGTGTGCTACATGGAGTAGCCCGTTCTGATATTAAAGTAGGCGATCGGGTAGCTATTTTGGGTGATGGGGCGATTGGATTAATGTTTGTGGCGAAGTTAGCTTATGATTTTTCTGCCGAAGTTTTGTTGTTTGGTGGTAATGATTCACGTCTGGAAATTGGTCAAAAATTAGGTGCGACCCATATATTTAATTATCATAATTTGATTAATATTCCTCAGGTGGTGAAGGAATTAACCCAAGGTTGGGGTGCAGATGTGGTCATTGAAGCAACAGGAATACCCAGTGTTTGGGAAACTGCGATCGCTTGTGCTCGTCCTGGTGCGACAGTGAATTTATTTGGTGGTTGTCCGCGAGATACAAATATTAAAGTAAATACCGAACAACTACATTACAACGAGCTTACACTTAAGGGTGTTTTTCATAATACCCCTCATTTCGTTAGAGAAGCATTATCTTTAATTACTAGTCGCAAAATACCTTTTGATTTATTAATCAGCCAACAGCGATCATTGAATGATTTAGAACGGGTATTGTGTGATATGGGAGAGCGCAAGGTAGTTAAAGTTGCAATGATTCCGTAGATTTTCTTTTATAAAAATCTACCAAATTGGATCGCTAAATAGGTTAATAGTCAGTTCTTTGCGTCCTGCTGGAACAGAAGAAATACAAGCGCGGATAATATCTCCATCATCCAATTCCACTGTACAGGCGTGACAAGACCCCATTAAACAACCTGTAGGAATAAGTACCCCTGCACGATCAGCTACATCTAACAGAGGTTCTCCAACTTCAGCTTCAGTAGTGACATCATCTGGTAAAAAACGGACGCGAACAGTCATGATTCCTAAGTTTTTATGAGAGAAGTTATGAGATAAATGAAGTTAAATCTAAGTGACGTTCCACCTGAACTGC
The DNA here is from genome assembly GCA_030065255.1 of Calothrix sp. MO_167.B42. GTDB lineage: Bacteria > Cyanobacteriota > Cyanobacteriia > Cyanobacteriales > Nostocaceae > Calothrix_A. The sequence continues at coordinate 3,909 of JASJCX010000373.1, forward strand.
AAGGGAGTCTAACAGATTTTCTCGCTGTTCGCGATAATTTGCAACTCCTGTAGGTAGAGATTTGATTCCCCTTTGTTGACGTAAACGATTTAACCAAGCCCGTCGCCATGGACCATTATCAAATATTCCGTGGAGATAAGTCCCCCAAATTGACTGACAAGTATCTACTAATCCCAAATTAGGATCGTCAAATAATGGGTGGAAAGCTTGGGGTTGAGTTGTTTGTAATTCAGCACGCGATCGCCCTTGATGGATTTCAAAACCAGTAACAGGTAAACCTTCTTGAGGATAATTAGAAGTGATTTGACGTTGACGAGCAATTTTCTGACCGGTAATTACTGTCTTTATTGGTAAAAGATTTAACCCTTGATATCTACCTGCTTGTCCTTCTATCCCTTCAGGATCAGCAATCATTTGCCCCATAATTTGGAAACCACCACAAATACCTAGAACTGTTCCACCAGCAGCAGCATAGTTTTGAATTGCCTCTGCCATACCAGTTTTCTGCATCAATATTAAATCGGCAATTGTAGTTTTTGTCCCTGGTAATATTACTGCGTCTGGATGTCCTAATTCATGCTTAGGACTGAGATATCTAACTGATACTGATGGTTCTGCTTCAAGTGGGTCGAAATCAGTAAAATTAGAAATTCTTGGTAAACGAATAACTGCAATATTAATTTCACTAAAAGATTTTCTGTATCTGCGTTCTAACAAATCGAGGGAATCTTCTGCAGGAAATACTTGTTCCATCCAGGGAATAACTCCAACAACCGGAATACCTGTGCGCTCTTCCAACCATTTAATTCCTGGTTCGAGAATTGAACGCTGTCCCCGAAACTTATTGATAACTACACCACGAATTAATGCTCTTTCTTCAGGGTCGAGTAATTCCAAGGTTCCCACTACGTGAGCAAAAGCCCCTCCTCGCTCAATATCTACAACTAATATGGTAGGAGCGTTTAAATGTTTAGCAATCCGCATGTTACTTAAATCGCGGTGTTTGAGGTTAATTTCTGCAGGAGAACCTGCTCCCTCACAAACCAGTAAATCGAATTCAGTGGATAAATGTTTTAGGGATTCTTCAATTGTTCGCCACCCTAATTCAAAATATTGCTCGTAATAATCCTTAGCAGTAATTTTACCAACAGGTCTACCTTTAATAATTACTTGGGATGTCATATCCCCTTGGGG
>JASJCX010000049.1 GCA_030065255.1 Calothrix sp. MO_167.B42
GTTAGCTTAATTACTTATAATTTCTGCTTGATTCACCCCAACCCTCTCCTTAATAGGTCGAGGGTGCCGCAGGCGGGTGAGGTTTTATAAGTATTCATCCGCACATGATATTATGCAGCTGGCACCTGATTCTGCGTAGGGTGCTGTGACACTTTGCTTGTTTATTAACGCAATAATAAGGTTAAAGTGTCACGCACCCCGTGTATTGTGACAATTGGTGTATTGCAATTACGTAAGTCCACAGATCAATCTAAACTCTTGTGATAATAAAATTTTTCTAAGTTATTATGTGTCATTGCCCAATCCTGGGGAAATTTTGCTTTAGTTCTGACAGTTAAAGCATCATGGTAAGCAGCGATCGCTTTTTCTTGATTTTCTGCCTTATCTCCCATGATTCTTTCTGCGTAAACTGTACCTAAGTTATTCAGTGTCATTGCCCAATCCTGGGGAAATTGGGCCTTAGTTCTGACAGTTAAAGCATCATGGTAAGCAGCGATCGCTTTTTCTTGATTTTCTGCCCTATCTCCCATGATTCTTTCTGCGTAAACTGTACCTAGGTTATTGTGTGTCATTGCCCAATCCTGGGGAAATTTTGCTTTAGTTCTGACAGTTAAAGCATCATGGTAAGCAGCGATCGCTTTTTCTTGATTTTCTGCCCTATCTCCCATGATTCTTTCTGCGTAAATCAGACCCAGATTATTTTTCACCATTGCCCACTCAAATAATAATCCTAGCTTTTCATAGGTATCTAAAACCAGCTCATAGCCGACGATGGCAATTTCCATGTTTATTTGTTTCTCTGCTATGGTAAATAGCTTAATTAAGTTACTAAATTCCACCACTAAAGCTGCAATATATTCTGCTTCATCGTTCTCTATATCCTCTATGGTGGTGATGAACCAGTAACTTAATACCGAGATCAAATTTTTATCTAGTTTATCCCCATTCTGGTTTAATAAAGCATAAACTGCTTGGGAGTCGCTATTTGTTTGGGCGATGGTTTGTATGATCTCAAGCAAGAATTCTAAGTGGGTTTCTAAACCCTGGAGGATATTTTCCGGGTCTTCGATATGTTTTTCTACTTCTACTTCTATTTTTACTTTATCTTGAGTTTTTAAAAAATGATTGAGTTTATCTTGGAGATTGAGTAGCCAATTTTTAGTATCTTCATTGCCATCGTCTGCGGCTTCTTTTGTTGCTGTTGCTACCAGCTCATAAAAATCAGCATCAAGTAAATCTTGATGAGCCAATAAAATATTTGATTCTTCGCTACTCTGACAATTTAATAACTTCTGAATCAAATCTAAATAGCTATGCAAACGTTCTTCATTCATAAGATAGATAAGATACTACTTTGGTAATGATTACTTATTTTTATGCCGAAAATTATGCTAAATGAGCAAAGACCATTTTCAATAAATCTACACGATTAAAGGGCTTAATCATAAATCCAGATGCTCCCACCATTTTAGCTTTAACTCTATTGAATATACCTTTATTTGCAGTTACCATAATAATTGGTGTATTCTTAAACATCGAGTTGTTTCGTATCAAACTACATAATTCATAACCATCCATTTCTGCCATATTTATATCTAGTAAAATCAAATCTGGACGATAGCGAATAATAGAAAGAGGAGCTTTTACCGGTTCATTAATAGTAACCACGGAAAAAATATCATTTGCTAAATACTGAGTAATTTGTTTTAAAATGGCAAGACTATCATCAACGGAAACAATTGTATATAATTTTTTTTGATTCAATGTTGCCCGAATAATCAGATTATTCTCCAAGTCAGAGTCATTGCTGATGGGATTTGATTGTGTTTGTTGGCTAGGGTTTTCATCTACCTGGGGTTCTTCCCTATTGAGTTGTGGATTAGCAATAGTCCCAGAAGAATTATCTCCATTGTTAAACACAGATTGAGCTATGGATGTATTACCAGGTATTTTGGGTAATCGATCGAAGGGTGGATCTGGCTCATGTAATATAATTTGTCCTCCGGTAATATAGGGGTATATATTAATAGCTAATGTTAATTCATCTTGATTAGTCATTATAGCCAAATGACGAATACTCAAACCCTTGTGACAATGACTTAAGTCTAATCCATTAGTAAATTTTATTACACTTTTTTGGTCAAGATTCCACAAGTATGGACGCTGGTATGGAGATGATATTTTGTCCCCTAGTAATTGCCAAATTTGTAATTTATCTTGGCAAATTTGAATAGTTTTTTCTGTGTTCAGACGACAAAATTTCGGAATATGATATAGTTTATTTGTAAATTCATAACTACCTTGCTGGATTAAGAGAAATGATTCAATCACTTCTTTTACCATCTCTTGAATCAACAAGGCTGCTTCTTTTAAGGAGATATATTGTTGTTCAATTAACCAGTTAATACCTTGGTAATCTGGATGCTCTGTAAATTGATTGTGAGAACTTTCTGCAAATATTAATTGTAATTGAGTATAAATGTCACTCGGGAGTGTGGAAATTTGAGCTTCTAGGCGACGCAAATGCCTTTCTAGTCTATCTAATGGCTCAACAGAGTGAGTAGCATAAATGATTTTCCCTTGCTCCAAATAAATCGACCAAGAAACCCTATTACTTAATACCTGTAAATAGGTGCTATCGTGGGAATTTGCTAATTGTCTGAGTAAACTTAGAGGGCGTAAACTTTTGAGGGTACCATAATTAATATTATCTAAAGATATCCTCAAATTATTGAAAGCGGGTAACATAAATCATATAAATAAAAATGATTGAGAGGATGTTTCCCCAAAAAAGTTCTCAACAGCATACTATAGTTTAGCAAATGTGAGTAAGAGGTAAAAAACATCATCTTTATGAAGAAAGAAATGGAAAGGTAAAGTACACCGCTCAAAAATAACCATTTTGCTTTTATCCACCCTGATACAAGAATTAGTGGACTAAAAATCCAATGGTTTTATTCTACAAATTATTGTTACATCCCGATCCACTGAATTATATCAAATCCGGCTGCACCAGAATAATAAAAAAACACTCCAGGCGCAGCGAAAAGTGTTTTCTTGGGGAACGGTGCGTTGTAGACGACTGGCGGAACGTTTCCCCCATGAACAACTTTTCAAGACAGAGAACGCAACAGAAACAGAAAAATAGAGCAAATTTAAATAATTCCGATACAAACGGAAACGATATTACGTTTAAATTTTGACAAGAGAATCAAAAATTTCAGGTTTGGGTATTTTTTTAATAATTATTTAATGATTGATATCCAGATGGCTTTGATTGCATCCACATTAATAGTTGTAGATTAATTTCATTTTTTGACTATATTTTCTACATCAAATCTTTAAGAAAAATCAGAACTGCAAGCCCTATTATTTACTTAGATGTGTGATTATTGTGAAATATCCACTCGTAAGGCTTATACCGAATCTAGGGCAACCATTTTTCTGGAAAATTCTCTGAATAATTAATTAAACAGGATTTTGGTTGTGTTACCCATTGGGTTGAAAAAGCAGAGGAACAGGGAGCAGGGAAGATTAATTATGTTTTAATGTTTTCTGGTATACGTAAGTTTATTCTTGTCATTTACTGGAAATGAAATTATTTATTTTCTCAACCATTTCCATAGCCACTGTGGGTATTTCAGCTATATACTTATTGAGAGAAAGGAAGACTAAGCCTTGGCGTTTAACATAACACAAAAAGTTATGCCCGATACATTACAACTTGATGAAGTAGTGGAATTTGCGGAAAACCCAGAACCGCGCTGTCCTTGTGTGCTATTGCTAGATACCTCTGGTTCTATGCACGGAGAAGCTATTGAAGCTCTCAATCAGGGTTTATTGAGTTTTAAAGATGAATTGATTAATAACTCTCTGGCATCTAGACGGGTGGAAGTGGCAATAGTCACTTTTGATAGTGCAGTAAATATAGTGCAGGATTTTGTCACAGCCGATCAATTCCAGCCGCCAATATTAACGGCACAAGGATTAACGAATATGGGATCTGGCATTAATAAGTCCTTAGACATGATCCAGGAACGCAAGACACAATATCGAGCCAATGGTATTGCTTACTACCGTCCTTGGATATTTATGATTACAGATGGGGAACCCCAAGGGGAACTAGAGCAAGTAGTTGAGCAGGCCGCACAGCGTTTACAAACAGATGAAGCAAACAAGCGTGTTGCTTTTTTCTCCGTGGGTGTGGAAAATGCGAACATGATGCGTTTGAGTCAAATAGCTGTAAGGGCTCCACTGAAACTCAAAGGTTTAAACTTCATCGAAATGTTTGTATGGCTGTCGGCTAGTATGTCAGCAGTGTCCCATTCTCAAGTAGATGAACAGGTAGCCCTACCGCCCATTGGCTGGGGAACGGTGTAATAAAATCTTGATGAGAAACCATTGCATCCCCTGATAATCTGCCTCTTTTGCTTTGCCTACTTGTACTAATTATTTATCCAGCCGTTGAAAAACTATATTTATGAATATCTCAACACAGATACCTGATTGGCAGGTAGTAGCCGCCTCTGTATGTGGAACCAGTCACATTAAGAACTCCCAACTGTGTCAGGATGCTCATCACTGGCAAGTATTGCCAGATAGTGTTTTATTAGCAGCCGCAGCGGATGGTGCAGGTTCGGCAAAGTTGGGCAAAGTGGGGGCAATGATAGCGGTGGAAACTGCCATTGAATATATTTCAACCCAGAATGTGAGCCGTGAAATCTTGGTTAATGATGGGGCGGTGCGATCGCTATTAATGGATGCTATCCTAGCTTCTAGACAAGCAGTAGAAGGGGAAGCTGTAGCTTGTAACAGTAACCTTCAGGATTTAGCAACTACCTTAATCATAGTAGTTGGGACCCCAGAAATGGCAGCAGTGGCGCAAATAGGTGATGGTATGGCAGTAGCCAAAGATCTACAAGGAAATCTGATGGCGCTGACGACTCCAGATAGCGGTGAATATATTAATCAGACCACATTTTTGACTACAGTTGATGCTTTATATACAACACAGATAAAAATCTGTCGAGATACTATAGTTAATGTTGGTATTCTCACTGATGGATTACAAATGCTTGCCATGAACATGGCTGCGGGTGAACCCCATAATCCTTTCTTTTCCCCTTTATTTGAGTTTGTCAGTAAGGTGGAGGATCAAACCCTAGCAAGGGAGCAATTGGTGAAATTTTTACGTTCAGATAGAATTACACAAAGGACAGATGATGATTTAACCCTCATCCTTGCTGCCTTAAATAATTGATTAACAATTGCTTTGCCATCTGCCCATAAACCATACACATACCAACTATCGTGCAGGTACTACGTTGTCTTTCTAACCAAGAAATTGTTCCTCTCAACCTCAATGTCAGTTTGGGGCGTGGTGGGGAAGCTTGTGTGTATACAGTACCCACTGACAGTAATTTAGTGGCAAAGGTATATCATAAGCCAACAAAACAGCATGCCCACAAACTTCAGGTCATGCTTGCCCATCCTCCGGACAACCCCATGGCGAGTTTGGGGCATATTTCCATTGCTTGGCCCAGTGAAATACTAAAATCGGCAGATGGGAAGCAAGACATTATTGGCTTTTTAATGCCTCGGATTCGGGGAATGCGTCCTGCAATTGACTTTTATAATCCCCTGACTAGACGGCAGCATTGTCCTTTATTTAGTTATCAATACTTAATCCGTGCTGCTCGCAACTTAGCCACAGCTTTTGCTGCTTTACATAATAGCGGATATTGCGTAGGTGATGTTAACGAATCCAATATCCTCGTTAGTGATACTGCCCTAGTTACTTTAGTTGATACAGACTCTTTTCAGGTTAGGGACCCGAACCACGAAATTATTTACCGCTGCGAAGTTGGGAAGCCAGAATTTACACCTCCAGAGTTACAGAATAAAACTTTTGCTCAACATGACCGAACGATAGTCCACGATCTATTTGGATTGGGGGTACTATTATTTCAATTATTAATGGAAGGCACTCATCCATTTGCCGGTATATTTCAAAATGAAGGAGAGCCACCCCCCTATGAAGCCAGAATTTCCGCCGGTCATTTTACCTATAGCCAAAAGCGAGCAATCCCCTACCTAGCATCACCCATAGCTCCTCCTTGGCAAATTTTGCATCCTTGTTTGCAAGAATTATTCCTGCGCTGTTTTGAACATGGACATAATAATCCTCTTCTTCGTCCCAGTGCTCAAACTTGGCTATCGGCTTTAACTCAAGTAGAGAATAGTTTAACTAGTTGTCGTGTTAATCCCCAGCATCGCTATAGCAATCATCTATCCAAATGTCCTTGGTGCGAACGGACAGTACGATTGGGAGGAAGGGACCCTTTTCCATCTCTACAAGCAGTTGCCAAAAAAGAACATCTCAAACCACGGGTAAAAGCAAAAAAGAAATATCCCCAACGTCAACGTTCTCCACAAACTGTTCTCCCCACCCACCGCGTTAATTATCAACCATCCGTACTACCCTATCAATTTTTTCACTACAAAAAAGTTCGTACAAATCCCAAAATATACCCAGTAATTTTATGTCTACTGGGTTTTGGTTTTTTGGGCTATTTAGACTTCATGGTCAAATTAACCAATCGTCCCTTCGTCCAAGCCAATTATAGTCAACAAAATTGGATTGCCCGTCACAAAGATAATAACCTTTCCTTTGCTGATTATTATCGACAAGGCCATGCATTCTATAAAATCCGTAAATATGAGCTAGCAATAGAGAAATTTAGCCAAGCAATCAAAAAAAATCCCACCCACGCCAAAACTTATATTAATCGTGCCAACGCTCGCTATAATCTGAAAAATTATGAAGCTGCAATCGCAGACTATAATCAAGCAATTCAAATCAACCCCAATGAATTTAAAGCTTATGTAAATCGGGGTAATGTGCGCTTTCTAGTTGCTGAGTATAGTAAAGATCCTCATGCAGAATATAAGCAAGCGATCGCAGACTACAATCAGGCCTTGAAAATTAACCCCCAGGAAGTAGAAGCTTATATCCGTCGGGGTATAGTTCGCTTCCAAATGGCTAAATATCACGGAGACTACCAACCAGATTTCCAAAAATCCCTGAAAGACTTTAACCAAGCCATTAGCATTAATCCGTCTAGGGCAGAAGCATACTTCCAGCGTGGTTTAGTTCGTTATCAAATTGCTCAGTACAGCAGTGATTTTGAACAAGAATACCAACGGGCGATCGGAGATTTTAACCAGGCTTTAAAAATTGATTCTAACATAGCAAAAATATATCTCAAACGAGGAATTGTGAAATATGAGCTGAGTCAATATTCTGATAAAAATCCCCAACAACAAAAGAATCAAGCGATTACAGATTTGGAAACCTCAGCCCGTATTTTCCTCGAACAAAAAGATATGGAAAATTACCAAAAGGCACTAAGTAGTATTTGCTTAATTGCAGAAACCAAATGTAGCGATATGTCAATAAACGTTGACAATATGCAAACTTATAGGTTCCCAGAGGTTAAGTAATTCGGTAATCAGTTAGCGCAGCATCCCATTTTTTCAAAAAAGCCAAGCTTATGCTTGGCTTTAAATTTGGGATGCTCCCTAATATCATGTCCGGTTACTCATATCTTACACCTAGGCTATCAGCCCCCCAGCCAGGGATTTAAATCCCTGGCTAATAGCTAAAGTCCTCTTAAGAGGACTAAGAAAGAATTTCAGTCCATTTCAATGGACTTAAGCTATTAGCCCAGAACTTAAGTTCTGGGTGGGATATGGAGCCGATTGAGAATGGTGCAAGATATGAGGTTAAAGACTTATCGTTAGGACATCTCCTCCCCAAGCCCTTATATTTATATATGGGGTTTCTCCCCTGCTCCCTGCTCCCCTGCCTCTTCGTGACTTTTAATATGAGTGATTAGTTACACCAATAAAAATTGGTGCAATATGCTGACATTATTAAGAAATGTAAATATTTCTCAGAATTTGCGTAATATCAGTTTAGACGAATGTTCTATAGATTATCTTTCTATATTCGATCTGAAAAATGCAAAACATTGCAGCGATGGTTGATAGATTTAGCACCTTTCAGCCCCCAGTAAAAATAATCTGGGTTTACATCTAAAACTTTCAAAAAATCACTTTTAAGTGAATTAGAATTTATTTGCAAGCAGGCTACTTTCTAGGACAATTACAGGACACGGTCATGTTCAACAATAAGCCTGAAAACTGTACTAAAGCAGCCAAAACCAGCCAAAGTCATTATTTAACAATATTTCAGCGTAAATTGCTCAGAAAAAGCTTACAAGAAGATTTATCTGAGTCCTACCGCCAACGCATTCAAATTATGTTGCTAGCAGATGAGGGCAAATCTCAAACGGAGATTTGTCAAATCTTGTCTTGTTGCCCAGCAACAGCAAGACATTGGATGCATATAGCTCGTAGTGGGATGGCACACCAATGGCAGGATTGCCCAATTGGCCGCCCCAAGGCAGTAAATGAAAAGTATTTAGAACGTTTAAAAGAAATTATCGATCGCAGTCCCCGGGATTATGGCTATTCCTTTCGCCGTTGGACAGTTAATTGGTTGAAAAAACATCTGGCGAAAGAATTGGGGATTGAAATTAGCGATCGCCACCTCAAACGACTACTCAAACAGATGGGGTTGTCTACTATACCAAAACCTGTGGAGGTTAAATTAAGTAGCGATCGGGGAAAAGAAGGTCAAGGCATTTTAATTTCTGACCTGAAATCCGCTAATAGTTCTGAGTTTAATAGTTTTTGGCTATTCAATCCCACCAATATGGCATGAGATTATGGTTCAAGATACATCTAATCGATTAATTTCTCCTCAACAACTAACCAATATTCTTGGGCATCGTCTGTCAGCACCGGAATTATCACGCTGTCTCAAACAAATAAAATATCTAGAGCCAAAGGTGGGTCAGTTTTGGCAAACAGATAATACCGAGGCTGGGATCTATATTGTGATTTCTGGAAAAGTCAGACTGATTAATAGTGCTGGTGAATTAATTACTAATCTAGGAGCTGGAGCCTCATTTGGGGAGTGTACTTTTTTCCCAGAGGATTTTTTAGAGTCCTACTCGGTTAGAGCCTCAATCAAAACAAAGCTCTATTATTTAACTCCCGAACTGTTATTTCCCTTAATTAGTAAATATCCCCAAATCCGCGAGCATTTTTATCGTCAGGCACAAGCACAAAATTCCTTGCTGATATCCCCGGAGACTCCCTTGGGAGAGAGGAAGCCAGACAGAATGAGGGAAGAGGGAAAGAACCCAGAAACTTTACCCTTAGAAGCATTAAAACCAGGGAAAAAGCTAAACAAAGCCTACTTTCCTAGCCCTACTCAGCAAGTTGGTCATCTGTGGCAGCGAGTAATCCGGCGCTATCCGTTTTTTGGCCAACAGAGTGGCTCTGATTGTGGTGCTGCCTGTTTGGTAATGATAGCCCTTTATTGGGGAAAACGATTTAGTGTTAACCGATTGCGAGATATTTCCAATGCAGATCGTAACGGAGCTTCTTTACGGGGAATATCAGCCGCAGCAGAAAGTATTGGTTTTTCCACTCGACCGGTGAAAGCTAGTCTGGATCAACTGGCAAAACAACAACTACCTGCCATTATCCACTGGCAAGGAAAACATTTTATCGTTGTGTATGAAGTTACTAAGACATATGTGGTTATTGCTGACCCCGGTCTTGGTCAGAAAACTCTCAATCACAAAGAATTTAAAGCACATTGGAGCGGTTATGCACTCCTATTGCAACCCACAGCACTATTAAAGGATACCAAAGAAAGTAAGACTCACTTCTGGCAATTCTTTGAACTGGTAAAGCCCCACGGTTTGGTGTTACTGGAGGTGTTTATTGCTTCGGTGCTCATTCAATTATTTGGTCTAATTACCCCGATATTTACGCAAATCATTTTAGACCGAGTAGTGGTACAAAGCAGTGCCTTAACCCTGACAGCAGTCGGATTAGGGTTGGTGATGTTTAGTTTATTTCGGGTTACAATCACGGGTTTGCGGCAATATTTGCTCGACCACACGGCAAATAAGTTAGACCTAGCACTGATTGTTGGATTTATTCACCATACCTTGCGTTTACCTTTAAGTTTTTTTGAATCTCGTTATGTAGGTGATATTACCTCCCGTATCCAAGAAAACCGTAAGATTCAGCGTTTTCTTACCGGTGAAGCTTTATCCATCCTCCTAGATTTACTAACGGTTTTCATCTATGTTGGTTTGATGTTCTGGTACAGTTGGAAAATGGCAGTAATAATGTTAGTAATTGTACCGCCATTTTTCCTGCTGGCTTGGATTTCCACACCCTTTTTAAAACGAATTTCTCGGGAAGTTTTTAAAGCGATCGCTACTGAAAGTAGTTATCTCATCGAAGCTCTTTCTGGTATCCGCACTATCAAGTCCACGGCAGTTGAGCAAACGGTGCGGTGGCATTGGGAAGAATTATTAAATCAAGAAGTTAAGACTAACTTTTCTGGGCAAGTTATTCGCAACCGACTGCAAATTTTCAGCAATAGTATCGAGGCGTTAGCTACCTCCGTACTGCTTTGGTTTGGAGCTTGGCTGGTGATTCAAAATCAGCTCACCATTGGTCAATTGGTAGCTTTTAATATGTTGCTTGGCAGTGTTATTGCCCCTTTCAAAAGGCTGACAGTGCTGTGGAATGAGTTGCAGGAAGTGGTAATTGCCATAGAGCGCATTAATGATGTCCTGGACTATGAACCAGAAGAAGATTTGCAGCATCAGGTAAGGCAATCATTACCTCAATTACGGGGTCATATTCGCTTTGATCATGTTACGTTCCGCTATCACCCAGAAAGCAATTTCAATGTCTTGGAAAATCTGAGTTTTGAGGTGAAACCAGGGCAAATGGTTGCCCTAGTGGGCCGTAGCGGTTCGGGTAAAACTACCATTTCCAAGCTCTTGTTGGGCTTGTATCCCCCTACAGATGGGAAAGTATTAATAGATGAGCATGATATCACCAGTCTTTCCTTAGCCTCATTGCGCCAGCAAATTGGTGTGGTGGATCAAGATACGTTTCTCTTTGGAGGGACAATTAGAGAAAACATTAGTCTAGCTGATCCGAACGCTACTTTAGCAGAGATTATCACGGCGGCAAAACTGGCGGGTGCAGATGAATTTATTCAAAAACTGCCTATGGGCTATGAAACCCAGATTGGTGAGGGAGGAGGCACCTTGTCTGGGGGACAGCGACAGCGTTTAACCATTGCTCGTGCCCTATTAGGAAATCCTTGCCTGTTAATTTTAGATGAAGCAACTTCCCATCTCGATGCGGAATCGGAGCGGATTATTCAGACAAATCTCAATACCATTCTGAAAAACCGCACCACCTTGGTAATTGCCCATCGTCTTTCCACTGTACGCAAGGCTGACCTAATTTTAGTCCTAGATAAGGGTGTGTTAATTGAGAGTGGTACTCACGAACAACTAATGGCTAAGGGAGGGCATTATTTCTATCTCAATCAACAACAATTAGATGTCGCCTAATGAACTGGCATTTAATTGTGTTTCAGCACAACTAGTAAACTGCTTAAAAAGTAAAAACATAAAAGTAAAAAGATAATCCCCATAAATAAATTGAGGGGATTTGATCGGGACATATTGTTTCTTGCACTACCTGTCACAGAAACAAATGTTTTTACTTGGTTCTATAAATAAATTTAGGGGCTTGGTGACCATTTTTATTTTTCTTTACTTTTGCCTTTTTACTTTTTACTTTTGCCTTGTTCGGTGAATTTTTTCATCATTTAGCCAAAAATCCCAAATTTAAAATACTACAATGCCTGAAAATCACACTTTGAATGGTCATATTCCTAATCAAACTATCCAAGATTGGCATCGCTATGATGACTTACTAACACAACAAGATATTTCTCAATCTAGCAATAATAAATCAGCTAATATTAACGACTGGTCCTATGCTACCAAGGAACTTCTTGATAAATTACCACAGGTTTGGACCCGGGGATTACTCTATTTTTTGCTGGTTTTTATCGGCCTTGCTTTACCCTGGGCAATGTTTTCTCAGGTTGATGATACGGGGAAAGCAAAGGGGCGATTAGAGCCTACGGGAAAAACCATCAAACTTGATGCTCCAGTAGCGGGAACTGTAGCAGCAATTAAAGTCAAAGAAGGTGAATTGGTGAAAGTAGGTCAAAAGTTAATAGAACTGGAATCAGAATTAGTTAGCACTGAACTTCAGCAACAACAACGCAAGTTGGAAGGGCAACAAAATCGCCTCAATCAATTAGAATTGCTCAAAAATCAGTTGATACTGGCACTGAGTACCCAGCAGCAACAAAATCAAGCTCAACAGTTAGAAAAACAAGCGCGAGTAGAGCAAGCACGGCAGAATCTTAATTCTCTCAGGGCTGCTTATAGCTTACAAAAAGAGGAAAAATCTGCACAAGTAGAACAAGCACGGCAAGCTATTGAATCTAGCAAGGCTGCTTATGAGTTAGCAAAAATTCGTTGGGAAAATGCCCAAAAAAAAATTCCTCGTTACAAAAAAGTTTATGAACAGGGTGTCTTGTCCCAAGAACGCTTTTTAGAAGTCCAACAATCAGCACAAGAAGCTCAGAAAAATACGATCAAAGCTGAATCAGAAATAAAACAAGCACAGTCTCGTCTGAAAGAACAACAAGGCAGTTATGAGAAAATTATTCATCAAGCATCTGCTGAAATTCAGCAGGCTCAACTCCGCTTACAAGAGCAAGAACGCAGTTCTAAAAGCTTAGTTCATGCTGGTAAATTGGCTATACTAAAAAGTGAAGAACAACTGAAGAATTTAGAAACACAAATTATCACCCTCAAAGCGGGAATTTCCCAGAGTAAAAGTCAGATTAAATCTTGGGAATTTCAGTTAAGTCAAAGGGTGTTAGCAGCTCCGATAGAGGGAATAGTTTTTCAGTCGCCGATCAAAAGTGCTGGGGCTGTGGTGCAACCTGGAGACAATATAGTGGAAATTGTACCACAGGGATCGTCCCTCTCATTGCGGGCACAAATGGCTATTCCAGAAAGTGGTTCTTTACGCAGAGGAATGCCAGTAAAAATCAAGTTTGATGCTTATCCTTTTCAAGACTATGGCATAGTACCAGGAAAAGTAAAGAACATTTCACCAACATCGAAAATGACGGAAACTGATAAGGGTAAGGTGGCTACTTATGACTTAGAAATTCAACTTAATCAAACTTGTATTCCTACACCAAAAAAATGTTTAAATCTCCGTCCAGGGGACACAGCAACAGCAGAAGTAATTGTCCGACAGCGGCGAATTATTGATTTAATTATTGACCCGTTTAAAAAATTACAGCAAGGTGGTTTGGAGTTGTAGTTAAGAGTTAAGAGTTAAGAGTTAAGAGTTAAGAATTAAGAATTAAGAATTAAGAGTTAAGAATTAAGAGTTAATTACTTGATTATCAACCATCCGTGTCATCAGTGTCATCCATTTAATCAGTGTTCATATTTCCCAATTAACAATTACCAATAAATAATTACTAGGAAGAAAATTATGTTAAAACCTATTACTATTACCACTGAAGATCTTCTTCATCAAGTCAAACTATCGTGCAGAATTCCCGAAATTATTGAAGAGATTGTTACCCGCAAGATTATTGCCGCCACGGCAGAAAATAGTGGCATTAATGCAGAGGCTGAACAACTTCAAAAAGCAGCAGACCAATTCCGATTAATTAATCAACTTCAAAGTGCTGATGAAACTTGGTCATGGCTGCAAAAATACAGTATGTCTTTAGATGATTTTGAAGAGTTAGTTTACACCAACTTCTTCTCTGATAAATTAGTTCAACATTTGTTTGCCGATAAAGTTGAAGCATATTTTTTTGAACATCAGCTAGATTATGCTGGTGCAATTATCTACGAAGTAGTCTTAGATGATAAAGAACTAGCAATAGAACTTTTTTACGCCCTCACCGAAGGCGAGACGAGTTTCTATGAAATTGCCCACCAATACACCCAGGATATTGAATTACGCCGCTCTGGAGGATATCGGGGGGTAGTGTATCGCCAGGATTTAAAGCCAGAGATTTCTGCTGTTGTCTTTGTAGCCCAGTCACCCCAGATTCTCAAACCCATTGTTACTTCTCAGGGAGTACATCTAATTTTGGTTGAGGATATTATTCAACCGGAATTGGATGATAAGTCGCGCTCTCAAATTATGTCTGATTTGTTTTCTGAGTGGTTGAAGCAACAAATTGAGAAGGTTGAGATTGTTACCCATTTTGCTTCGGGCGTGGAGGAAATGGCTCTAAATAACGGGACTTAGACATAAATTAAGCCCAAACAAAGCCCAAATCAGCTTTATAAGCGGCAAACACGTCACGATTTATAGTTAACCAATCAAAGAATCGAAAAGACATAGCAGTTCTAAAGGCTTCTAAAGCTTCAGTAAATGTATTTAAAGATTTGTTCGCCCACCTACGTCTTAAACCTCCTGTTAGTTGATGCCAAAGAATAAAAGTATAGGCACAGAAAACCAAGATAAAATGTCGGTTCAAACTTCTTTTGTCTCGAACTTGGTATTCTTTTAACCCCAGGCACCCCTTGGCTTCTCTATAAAAAACTTCCACCCAATTTCTTTGAGAGTAGGTGTTAATTACCCATTCTTTGGTGACAATCTCAGAGGAAACATTTGTAATAAAATAATCGACATCAGTGGCTTGGGAGAACGTGGGAGCATTCATTACGATAGCTATATTTCGCTTTCCTTCTAGACGTGATATCTCTACTTCTTTCGTTGCCACCCATACTATTTTTTGTTTCTCTAAATTTAGTTTAATTTCTGTAAAATCCTCTGATGGTAAGTAGGTGGGTGAGAAAATTTATAACTATGTCATTGCGAACGTAACGAAGTGAAGTGAAGCAATCGCAAAGCCTTCAGTGATTTTACATTACTTTACATA
This sequence comes from Calothrix sp. MO_167.B42, assembly GCA_030065255.1. Taxonomy (GTDB): domain Bacteria; phylum Cyanobacteriota; class Cyanobacteriia; order Cyanobacteriales; family Nostocaceae; genus Calothrix_A. Next base: position 14,960 of record JASJCX010000049.1, read on the forward strand.
GTTTGGTTTATTTACGCCTACCTACTTAAACTCTGTGCCAATTCATCTAATCTAATTTTTATGTACTCATCATCTTCATTCCTAATAATTGCTTTTCGATTTTTAGCTAATCCTCCTAAGTATTTTAATTGACGTTTTTCTAGTTCTAATAGGAAGGATGTATTAGTGCCATAGCCAGCATCTATAATCACTATTCCTGGTTGATATCCCCTGGTTCGACTCAGGTCTATTAACTTAATAGCTAACTCGGGCTTTTTCTCAAATTCTGGATCTTGTTTCCCTGATGGTAAGGAATCAGCGTGCTGATATAACTCTATATCTAATGGTAAGCTTTAGGGCATCTGGAAAGTAACGCTCAGGGACTAGTAACCTCTACTCTACTTGGTGAAAGCCTGGTAAAGCAAGTAACTAGGGTGAACTAAGAATCCCCGTCTCTTCAGAGCGGGGAGTGTCAACCTAAGAATATTACTATGCTACCTTGACAAAACTAGTCTTGAGCCAAGGCTGAAGCGGCTTTGCTCCCACGTAAGGAGGCATAATAGTTTCTTTCTTTGGGACTGGATCCCAGTTTTCAGGTGCTAGAAAAATAGCAGTCCCACGTTTTTCACTATACGCGCACGCACCATAGGTTGAAATATTCCATATTGAATATTGAGCCTCTGCGAAGAATACACGATACAATACCTACATACTTCTACGTCACAGCATAGACTAGGACCTTAAAACCACTAGGTCCAGATCCTGATGGGTTGGCAATGTAAAGGCTCCGAGATGATTGATAATTAGTAAATAAGTCATTTGAAACATCAGTCCAAATCGTCGGATCTTTACCACGTTTATCTTCCATAACTTCAAATTTAATGCCACTTGGGGGAATACCTTCATCCAGTGGAACAACTTTCCAGAGTAAATTTCTCGTGTTTGGAGGTGCATTCTCCGTAGAGAAATTGCCACTAGATCTGTTCTTTTGTCCACTTTGAGGTCCAGCCTCAGAGGTCACAGATGCAAGTAATTGTTGATTCATAGGTTTTTCTCCTTGTTAATTAACAGATCATGATTTGTAAATTAGGCTTTATTTTGAATTTCCCTCAAAATCCTTCTGGTCTACGAAGACCTCTTCTCTGTTATAGAACAAAGGTTAGCATTTCGTCAGTAAGGCAAAGAAATATTTATTACAGAATCTCGTGTTTAATATAGCTGTTTTTACTTAGATGAAATACAAAAATAATTGATGTAATTCTTATGGGTAGGGATTTATATCACACAAGACTGTATTCTACTCAACCTAAAACCGCTACATGTAATCAATCAGCACACAAATTTTACCCATAATCTACGGGAATTAGGATATCGATTGGTTAACTATAAATCGTGACGTGTTTGCCGCTTATAAAGCTAATTTGGGCTTTGTTTGGGCTTAATTTATATCTAAGTCCCGCTAGGCTCATATATGATATAGCCATCCATGTGCTTCCAAGAAGCAAGAATCTCCTGCTACATTGCGGAACGCAATTAGCGGGGGAGTGTCAAAAATGCAGTTTTTTATTGCCAAATGAGGACTGAAGGGAATGATTCTGGCAATGCTAGACGTAAAAACTGATACCCTACCCCTGCGGTTCCTTGGAAAAAACTAGGGTTTAAAGCAAAATTAGGCAAATTAGACCAAAAACTATATCCTCTGTTTCGCTTTGCCCTCCTTACAACCCATGCAGCTTGTTGCCTAGCAACCTTTAACCACTCTTGAGCTGCAAGTTGTTGGGATGCTAATACAAATAGCTCAGTTCTACCCAATATCCCACAGCAGAGATGATCTCGATCTTTACTAGATATTCCAGATTCCCGAGTGGTTTTGACAGCTATCTCAATGTCAGAGTATGTTTCCTCGGTTTGCAGAATCGGTAAACTGTCTAAACGTGCTAAACCAATTCCCACACTTCCATGACACCATCTATGGGGAAAATAAATTTGATTGCCCTCTTCTAAAAAACGAAAATCTGGCCAATTACAGGCTGATTTATCAAAGACACTCCGCTCATATTCAATTGCTTCTTTTGCCACTTCCAAATAAGTAGTATCTGCTGTAGCACCATAGAGCCGCAATAGAGAAAAGGAATTGCCCGCAGCACCATGGGAAAATCCGGTTAAGGGCTTTTTACTGAATGTCTTCCATGCCCTAGGAGTGCTATTAATTCTCTGTGATACAAGATGATTGCCACATGCAATTGCCGTATTTAATACCCCTTGTTCGCCCCTCTCCTGGTAGAGGCTTAATAAGCCGACAATTGCTCCCGCTACTCCCGAAATAATATCCAGTTTTCGATCTGCGGCGATCGCTTCTGGTATAATCAGACTTGCAGCCTGCTGGGCATCTTCTAGAAGCACTGGCTCTTGGAGAAATTGGCTAATTTTAACCAAGCCGTAAATTATACCACCCAGTCCTGACACACCCAGTCCCGACTGCAATAATCTTCTGGAAGCATCTGCTTTCTTCAGAGATTGACGTAAGGGGGATAAAGCAACTAAAGCCACTTCTTGAAATTCACTTTTACCCGTTAGTTTTGCCAAGGCTGCGAGGAATAAGCTAATTCCCACACGTCCATTGTATAAAGAATCACCTAACAACTGCAATCGATGGCGGTTGGCATTGAACATATGCTCTAAAACAATCCAGTCATAGCCGTTAGGGCTGCTAATTGCATTAGCAACAAGTCTATTACCAATTTCTATGGCTTCTTGTTGCAGTTCTTCACAAGTGAGGGGAGATAATTGAGAAAAATCAATCTGGGGTACAGCACTCTTATTGTGAAGATGGGCAAACCTAACATAAAAGCCATCCCGAATCAATTTCACTTGCAAAGCTAAATCTTTTTCATCAAGACTTTGTAGTTTAGCAATTAACCTTTGGTAACTAGATGTTGTCAAGAAATGCTTGATGGATCTATCTGATCCAACATCTATGGTATCACTACTACAGGATACAGTAAAATAGGGGATATCTAACTGTTGTAAAGCCTTTATTTCTGACGGCAGAATTCCCCAAATATGAGGTTTTTCTTGTGCGAGTAACAAGGGACGGCTGAGACTATCTATCTGAATACTATAGTCTACCCCATCTCGCAGATAATGAGGACTGAGGCTATGGTTGGAGATAGCTTCATAGGTAAGGGTGGGGCGAAAGATGAATCGAGACTGCAAGTTTTTGAAGATAGACAGATAACTCTCTTTCCTCAGCAGACTGTTCTTATTTTTAAGTAGCAGATGGTATACTTCCTGAAAACCAACAACTATTTCTTCAATGTAGTTATGGGGAGAGACAGTCTTTTCCTCTAAAATTACTACATTATTTCCAGGTGGAAGAATAGTAGTTTTGGCAACTAACTGCATCCAATCTGTATTAATGAATTTCCATTCCCTAGAAGAATCAACTGGCTGGGGATAAATACACCCAAGGGGGCTGGTGTCTTTGGGATTGGCAGAGGCTTGATTCCCTTTCCAGGAAGGTAAAAAACCCGTACTGATTACTGAGTCCTTTAACCAATCTTGTGGTTGATCTGAGCTTTCCACTACAGGATGCATTAAAATATCAGAATCGATGAGAATTGGATATTCACCGTTAGCAATGATATCTTTATTGCGGCAATCATTTGCTCCTAAGAGATAGAGAAGCGATAATAACATCCCTGCTCTTTTGTAGAAGGTTTGGACTGCAATTTCATTTTCACAAGCTTGATGAGGAATAAAATCAACCCAGCCATATCCCTGGCGATTGAGAATTTTGGTTAATTTGAATGACAAAGAAATATTTTGTTGATTGCACCAGTTTAATAACTGATTGAAAGCAACATCCATAGCCAAATCTTTGGGCTTATATAGGACTTTTACACCAGAAAAAAAGGTGATAGCCAAAACACATCTCCCCCCTTTGTAAGTGGGTGACATTGAAGTCTGGATGTGCGTAACTTTTCCTAAGCTTTCTTTTTGAGAAAAGGTGAGTTCAAGAGCCGATAAATCTCCTTGCAGCCGTTGGATAAATTCAGCCGTAGATTCTACCCAAGAATCTACGGCTGTAGCAATCAGACGAGCCAAAACTGGATACTGGCTGAAAAATTTCCATCCTCCATCTTGTAAAAGATTTTGAATAAAGCCATTGTACACAACTCTACTCTTGCCTTCTTCAGAACTACTTTTATCTTTATAGTTCTGAGTTTCACGGAATTTATCAAATTCAAATATCAAGGTATTAGTCCCTAAAGTCACAAGCTTTTGTACCAGGCTAATTTCTAGGGATTTGTAGGCTTCTTTGCTAAGTAGTTCTAGGGGAACATGAGGAGATAATTCGACTTTTAATTTCCTCCTTGCTACTAATATAAATGGGAAGTAAAAGTCTGCAAAGGGTAAAGCATTTTGGAGGGGAACAGTTGATTTTTCTTCTTCTATGGGGAGTGATGAAGCGGCACTGCTGGCAATTAATTCTTTTAAAGTTACTGCCCAAGAAGGTAAGGTAGAATTTTCTACAACATCGGCTGTTCCTAGTAAGATATTAACCTGGTTAATATCTAAGCCCTCCCACTGGAGGCGTTTTTTAAGTTGGTTTTCTCCTCCCACCACTTTACACCAATTGTGAAAGCGTTTCTCAATTAACTTGTGGTCAAGTTTTTGGTGACTAGCTTTCTTATCACAGCAATGATTGAAGTGCTCTGAGAGAAAAGTAGCGTTGATGACTATCTTTGATACATCTGAGTTTATGATTTTCATAGAGCCAATCTCTTAAAACGAGAACCGAATTGGATGAGGGCTTTTGATAAATTAAAATTAGACTGAAAAATATCAATTGTGAAATTTTTACTTCAATCTGCTCAATAAAATTAATCTTAAATATGTATGGTGCGTTCACTGAATGTAACGCACCATATCAAACATCTTCTTATACCAATTTCAAAAATAACTGGAGACTTAGTTGAAATGAATTGCCGATATATGGCTATTTCAGCGTTTCGATCTATCTAGCCACTTTTGAAAATGGGTATTAGTATTAATTACGCCAGAAACTGGCAGGAATTAATTTGTTTTCTTACAGTTCCCGTGCCCACATCTTGTGTCATGCTGGTGACCACTTCCACCTTGGATGTAGACAAATTCCTCAGTTATTTCTTCTAAGAAACTTTCAGAATCATTAAACAGTTGAGTACCAGCAGGTTTGATGTCATTAACTTTGATGTTAGCCATTTGATTTTTCTCCAATAATTAATGTTTGTTTTTGATTAGGAATTATACATTTCCTTAGTATTAATTACGCCAGGATATGGCAGTAATTAATTTTTATTTGGTATCTGGACAGTTCCCGTGCCCACATTTTGTGTCATGTTGGTGACCACTTCCACCTTGGATGTAGACAAATTCCTCAGTTATTTCTGTCAAGAAACTTTCAGAATCGTTAAACAATTGAGAACCAGCAGGTTTGATGTCATTAACTTTAATGTTAGCCATTTGAGTTTTTCTCCAATAATTAATGTTTGTTATTGATTAGGAATTAATTAGCAAGTAATTTTTAATTCCTGTTTTAATCATATGCAAATAAATTGATAGTGTCTATGTTTTTTCAATTTCATTGATGTTAAAACAAAAATATTTTTGTCCTCAAATAAAACATAAATAGCTGCTGTATGAATCTCTTTACAGACTCTTACCACCTCATAATTTTTCTAGAAATCGCATATTTTCCAGTATTAACTATATTGTGATGGTCTGTAATTGAGGTAATCAACTAGAATATTTATGTCCCAAAAAGCATTTATAATGAGAAAAACCATAAAAAATAGTCCAAGAATACTCTTGGACTCAAAGACTAAAATTATTTAATTATTTTCTGTTTAACTTCTAATAGGATGAGACTCAACTACTTATAGCAATCCTAAATCATTCCTGAAAAGTTAGATCCCCGATTTCTTTGAGAAGTCGGGGATCTTGGCACTGCTAATTTCACAAATCAAATAGGATTGCTATATATCTAAACACTTATAAATATCTTCAGAATTGACATTGAGATGAACGCGATGCAAATCAATCCCCAGCAGAGAAAATTGCCCAAGGATAGCCCTCATCCTTGCGCCCGTTGAATCATCCCCTTGATGCCGAGCTGATAACAACCCGTTAGCCACAATCTGACAGCGATTCATGCCAAAGCTTTCCCGTTCAGCAAATTTTTGATCTGGTTCTTCTGCCAACCCCAATCCTGGTGCTAGCTGCATGGTAAATAGGGGAACTTCTGGGTGAAAATGAAATTGGTGTTGTGCATATATAGTTTTTAAAACTTCCCTAACAGCTTTATAATCACTCTTGTTAAAGTACAGTACCCCTGCATCGTGCCGTTCGTAGTCCTTGGGGTTGTACAAAACCTTAAATCTGAAAGGAATCGCCATTTCGTTCAACTGTCGTGTTAAACTGCTCATTACCCCAACCGCACCATCAGGAGTCAAATTGAAGTAGATTCGCACCAGCACTGGGGAATCTTCTGAAGAGTCAAGACGATTTGTTCCCACATTGCCAATCGCTGCATAAAAGCCATTTTGCACCCGATTCTTAGGCGTTCGGATTGCTACACAATCCCCTACAGTGGCAAATTTATCAGATGCTGGGAGATGCTTATCGCGCTCAATATGCAGCCTCAGTCTACCCCTAGTAACTACTAAAGTACCATCACTTTCTTCTCTCAAAATCGACCATCCAGGTTCAAAGTAGCCTTCTCCACTATTGCTGTCGTGCAGTCGGTGATAAAATCCCACATCTACTCCCAGGACTGTATTGTTCTCCAAGTCTAGTGGCGCAGCTTCGATATCGCCTCCGGGTTCGAGAGTATTTTGCATAGAGCCGTTGTAATAAATACCGTAGAGGAAATTACGTAGTTGCAGGCTTAGGTACTTTTCCTGTATCTCTTCAGGTAGGCGCTGAAAATGTTCAACAGCCTCAGTGGGAATTTCCCAAGGTTTGTAATCTGGATGGCGAATAGAAAAGTCAGATTGGATTTTAACTTTGTTAACAATATCTTGTAAAACTTCCAGTAATTGTTTGGTTTTTAGATCCGATGACTGAATATCTGTAGAATCAAGTATTTGTATCATGGTTATGTCTTGACCGAATTTTAGATTTTCAATTTTCAAAAATGGAATTGAAGATTCAAGATTGAAAATTGAAAAAAGTCTGTTCGCGTAGTGTCCCGCAGGGTAGCCCCCGAATTTATTCGTGGAATAAATCCAAAATAAACAACGGATAACGGATTATCTGTTTTTCAAAATCTAAAACTACTTGACAAGCCCCTGACTTTAGGCATGGGGTCAATCTAAAATCTAAAATCTAAAATCCAAAATTGATTGAC
>JASJCX010000050.1 GCA_030065255.1 Calothrix sp. MO_167.B42
TAAGCTGTTACGCATTTAAACTAGATAATCTAAATTATTCTAACTCTTGTGGGATGGGCATCCCTGCCCGTCCGAATATTTAATTTAGATGCTTTTTAACTTATACCAATTATTTATGAAGATGCGCCAAATTATTTTTTAGAAACTAGGCTATATCAAGCTTTGCTGTCTTGGATTTGAGCGCAACTTCACATAAAAATGGTATCAGTTTTAAACTTACCGCCAAGCTCCACAACACATTTTCGATGGTTTTGGCTCGCTCAATTATTTATAAAACCAATGTTATCATCAACCACTGCTACTGGTCCTACAGGAACTTTCTGGGGATTTTCTAGATCGAGATTCTTAAACTCAATTTTATCCTTCCACACTTTTCTCAAGAAATCTTTGAGCAATTCAACTGTTAACTGTTCACCTGGGCAACGACGGTATCCGAAGCCAAAGGGTGCATAGCCAGCATAATCACACACAGGATAGATATTACCATCAGTAATGCCGTAGACAGTACCAAAGGCACTATTGGTTAACTCGGTTTTTCTCCCGTCTTTCACTTCCATTGATTTTTTGTGAAAGGGGCATTGGGCAAAACCAATTTCTCTGGCTTTGGCTTGATTGATTTGCTCGCTGGTGGGTGCATTGATATAACGATTGGGGTCAAAGTCTCTTGGGTTCTGCCAATGACGAGGATATTCGCTAGTTTGCTGATGTGGGGTGACAACGTAGCCATATCTAGGATATAGCGCCTCCAGAGTGCCCGTCTCTTCAAGGGTAGAGATGCTTCCAGCATTGGGTGAAATTGTGCGGAATAACTCCATCACAAACCTATCTAGAGGGGTAAAGGGAGTCCCATCCTCCCGATCAAAATCACTGCTCATTGTCTTGATGAAAGACTCCTTAATGTCAGCATCACCAGCATCTTCTCTTAGTCTGGAAATTATTTGGTAAATAGTATTACCCCACTGACTTAGGGCGACAAAATTATGGAAACACTCGAAGACAACATCTTTGCGTCTGAAATCGACTCCCTCTTCACCATTTTTTAGCCAATAGTAAACAAAGGTTTTCTCGGGGTTTTGTATTTTTCCCTGAACCAATTCTTCGATTTTTTCATCAATCCAATCTTTTAAAGTCTGGCGCAAAGCACGCACTCTGACGTAGTTATCGTGAACAATATCTTCTACCGGATTAATATAGGCAAGAACCGTATTGAAACTCTCGCCTATTTCTCGAACTTCTTCAGGGATAGCATCACCTTTAACTCCAAGGTGTAGATCCCAGTACAAGTCGAAATAGGTGTCAAGGTACTGTCGCATTAAAGGTTTGTTTGCATTCTTTGGCTCGAAGAGCTGCTCAAAAAAAGCTGTTATTTTATCACCATACATAGGGCGATATAAATCCGGAGTCAAAGCCGAATAATAAATCCTTTTTCTACGATTATAGTCGCCGCGATTTTCGTAGCCCTGGATAAATACGGAAAGCCCATCTTCTTCTAGATTTGGCTTCCAGTCGTCGTACAGCATTCCCCAGAGGAAATAAGGTAAAGCATTTTCCTTGGTAAATTTTTCTTCGTCGAGCATCGGCAGAGATAGTTTCTCTCCCTGATATACGCTAGTCACTAAAGTTGGAAAAATGACGTTTTCGATGTAAGGCAAATCAAAAGCGATGGGGAGGATTTCACGAAGACGAAGGGCTATGTGCTTTTTATCAGACCCCTGAGAAAATAGTTCTTTTTTTACGTCACGTTTTGCTTTTTTAGAGAGGGACGAGAGAATCTCGTCAATATTAAGAATTGGGAAAAAAGACATAATTAAAAAATCCTTTTATTTCAATTGTTTCTGTATCCTTCACAATCTATATGGAACAGGAGTTACGCAACTGAAACATTGATCATCAAACTGTCACATAGAATGAATTTGGCTAAATATGCATGTAAATCAAAGCTGATAAACTTTGACACCAAATTTTTGCGACACTTGCGTAATTCCTATGGAATGCTATCAACGAATCGCTAATTCAAAGCGAAAGTTGTTGAAAAACTTATCATTATTCCTCCATTTGTGACAGGTTTGGGAATTCGGTGAAAATAAATTATCCCATGTTGTGGGATGGGCATCCTGCCCGTTCTTTATCATTAGCACCGCAAGACTTCGGCGTGAGCTCAGACGTTCGGCGAAGCTCAGTCGAGCCGTCGAACGCTGCCTGCACTACAAAATATTTTGGGATATTTTTTTAATTGGAAGTCCCTTAAAAGTGAGTGCCCTTTTGTCAATAAGTTCAAGGATCTAGCGGTTTTCACTTGAATAGAATACAAGCAGAATTGATGCAATTTTTATATTCAGGGATTTATATCACACAACACTGTATTCTACTCAACCTAAAATTGCTATATAAATAAATAAAATTGGCAGAAAAACCTGATGAAATCATCCAGGACAGTTATAACAAAAGCTTATCGGAGTGGAATAGATAAAACTAATCCCTGTAATTTATCCTATTATTTTTGCAAAAAACAGCATAACAACATTAAACACCAAGGTATGAATTCTACTTTTCTTGTTTCAGAAATTTATTGTAGTGTAAATCTACTCATGTTTGGCTATTGCTTGGACTGTAACGATATCCTTTGGTGCTGAGAAAAGTCAAATCTAAAAAGAAGACTCTATACCCATACTACTTTGAGTGTTCATTTCGATATGACACAGATATGGATTACTTACAAAGTCACAAGTATAAGTTGCAAGACGCTCTTGTTGATAATTAAAAACTCGCACATTATACTTATAACTGCGCGCCAAATTACCCATTTGATTAACAAAATTGTAACGCTCAAAATAGTCTAACAAACTCCAAATTTGCTGATTCACAACTAAATCTACTCGCGCTGGCTCTTTCCCAGAAGATGGATATGCAATCCAGTTATCTAGGAGTTTATTTTCAGAGTTTTCCTTTGCCCACCAAAAACTAGGAACAGTCATTCTATCTTGGTAAATTGTATTGGCTGTAATCACGGTATCTTGAGCTTGACTCAACAAGTTTAATTCTAAAGGAGCTTCTGAAGCAATAGGTATGGAGGGGTTTTCTGCTAGGGAAATTTTAGTTGCTAAACAAAGAAAGGTCGTAATGCTGATACCTAAATAAAGAGCAAATGAACCCATGATGTAAATCAATTGAAACTCGATTATAAAATCTAAATAATGTTCAGGCTGAAGTTCAATGAGGTTGAAAATATATAGCAATGGACATATTGGTTAGGACAGTATTGTTCGACTCAATAACTGTCAACTGTCAACTGTCAACTGTTAATTAAAAAACATCCTAATTATCGAATGCAACTGCTATATATTCATTATCATTATCAGAACTTATTAGACTGACCCATGAGGATGATTATATGACTATGTTGAATTCTCTTAGGAATACAATTATTTTCTGAATTTATATTTGTTCATGGAAACAAGTCCAAGACTATATTACCTCATAATTCATTAATTGTTCATTATTTGTTAATAGTTATCAAGCTCAATAATTTTATTTTTTGAGATGTAATTAATGATTGAAAAATAAACACCGATACAAGCCCCTGGGTTTAGATATGGGGTCAATCGGTAAATCCAAAATATACAACGGATAACGGATTATCTGTTTGTCAAAATCTAAAATCCTTTCATTGAATGACTTGTTAGGGTAGCTTATGTGCAAAGGGTATTTTGAATTTTGCATTGTTATGCATAGAGCCTCCCATGGAGCCACGAGTTACCCCTAGTTGGTTGTGTAATTTCAATTTTTGCCAAAGTTGGGAACCTGTAATTTCCCCTCGCAACAACTTTTGATAATGGGAAATTACCTGTTTTACCTCTTGGGGTGATTCATTGACAAATTCGATGCGAAAATGTTGCAATCCTAGTTGTAAAAGATGCCCGACGTATTCGGCTCCTGTTTGGGCTGTACCATTAAATACGGTATTACGACAGCCAGCGTCTGCTTGTAATATATGCTCCGTACCAATACGAGATTCGCGGATTTTGACTTCATGTTGTTCGCAAGGCCGTCCGCAGTTGGTAAAATCAGTTCCTTGGGAGAGGAAGGCACAAAATACACAATGTTCCATATGAAACATGGGCATATGTTGATGGATTGTTACTTCTAACCACTGGGGGGGACAACTTTTGAGTAAATCTTCTAATTGGTTAATATTCAGGTCATAGGAAGCTGTAAGCCTTGATAAACCAAACTGATTGATAAAGCGATCCGCAGTTAAAGCATTGGCAACATTGAGGGAAAAATCACCAATACAATGCTGATCGGCAAAAAACTTGAGATGGTCATAATTACGGACTAAATATCCATCTGCCTGACAATTTAGTACCTGATTTAAAATCCAATTCTCATTGGGTTTGGTAATCCTGGGTGGTGCGACAAAAATCTTGGCAGGGGGAACACTCCCATCCTCCTTCACTCCTTCTCTCCTTCTCTCCTCTGCTTGGCGTACCTTCTCCACGGCTTGACCATATTTTCGGGGATCTTCAAATTCACAGTAAATAGTCTCCGCCCCAACTTGCAAGGCTGCTGCTAACTGGTTTAAATTACGCACCAGTACAATTAAATTAGGAGATGTACATGGGGAAGGATTTACAGGGATTACAGGGAGTAAATCTGCTAGGGAACTATGGGGATTAATTTGCCAAGGTTTGGGCTGACTCCGCAGTTGTTCTAACTGAGTCACTATTTCCCTTCGCATTCGATTCAATTCACTTACAGGTAACATTACCTCTCCCTGGAGGCGATCGCTTAATATATCTAAATAAAAGGGTGTATTGCCCAAACGGCTAAACTGGGTTTGTAAAAGTTCTCTAGTTAGGGGCTTGGTATTAGCTGCAACTAAGGGCATCCTTGATTCTACTTGGACAATATGACCCAATCGATCGCGGGCGATGGCAATTAATGGTAAATCTATTTCTCCATGGACTTCTATAGTCAGGGGACGCTGAAATTGGGGATTTTCACCAGCAAAACTTTGACGTACTTGCTTATCCAACAATGGATCGCTGGTTTTCCAAATGCGATCGCCCCTATGTACCCGTCGCCAGTTAATATTATCCTTGCCAAAGGTAAGTATAGTTTCTTTCCCCTGGGATTTTACCGTATACACGCGGCCTCCTTCTTCCTTCCCTTCCGGATGACCGCAGTCAAAAACAATACCATCACCGGCCTTCACAGGTGCTTGTAATTTTACTGTTACCTGCTGATTACGTATACCTATGACTTCACCCAAATATACCCCGCGCTTTTTCCCAAAGCGGGCGTGAACCAACTCTTGATTATTAATTCCCTTAAACCAACCCGTATACAATCCCCGGGAAAATGCCATCTCCAACTTGTAGCGTTGTTCTGGAGAAGAGGAGGGCTGATGAGGGGATGGGGTGATGGGGTGATGGGGTGATGAGGGGATGGGGTGAGAGAGTGAAGAAGGTATCCAATTTTCGGATTTAACGACTTCTGTTCCCTGTTCCCTGTTCTCTGTCCCCTGTTCCCTGTTCTCTGTTCCCTGTTCCCTGTTCTCTGTCCCCTGTTCCCTGTACCCTGTTCCCTGTTCCCTGTACCCTGTTCCCTGTTCCCTGCTCTCCAATTCCTCCATTACCCCATCCAAAGCCTGGCGATAAACCCGGGTAACATTGGCAACATACTCTGGCGATTTCAAACGCCCTTCAATTTTCAAACAACTCACCCCAGCCTGTACCAAATTTGGCAACACTTCCAATCCAGCCAAATCCTGGGGACTGAGTAAATATTTTTTCTCCCCTAAATTTACCACTTCCCCATCGGCAATTAACTCATAGGGCATGCGACAAGCTTGGGCACATTCTCCGCGATTGGCCGAGCGCCCACCTAATGCCTCACTAGTCAAACATTGACCGGAATAAGCTACACACAAGGCCCCATGGACAAATACTTCCAAGGGTAAAGATGCTCCCCGGTAAGCCATCATACTCTGAATTCTATTGATATCCCTCAAAGAGCATTCACGGGCAAGAACAACTAAATTACACCCTAGGGACTCCGCAAATTCCACACCTGCATCACTAGTTATGGTCATTTGAGTGGAAGCATGGATGGGAAAATCGGGGGATATGTGCCGAATTAACCGGCAAATACCCACATCTTGAACAATGGCTGCATCTACCCCCGCAGCAATAATAGAACGGATATATTGTTCAGCTTGCCGCAATTCTTGGGGAAACACCAATGTATTTAAAGTTACATAACCCTTAACACCCCGACGGTGGAGAAACTCCATTAACTCCGGTAAATCTGCTTCCGTAAAATTTTCTGCCCGCATCCTGGCATTAAATCGCTCCAAACCGAAATAAATTGCATCCGCACCGTTTTCCACTGCGGCCTTGGCACATTCCCAATTACCTGCTGGAGCGAGGATTTCAGGTCTTTGCATATTACTGGAAGAAGTATTAGTAGGGGAAAGGCAATCGGTATTCATGGAAGTTAGTTTGGATGAAGTAGTAACTAGAGTTTACCGAATCCCCAGCAAGATATTTGCAGCCGCAAGCGATTTTGTGAACTTTAACCCAAATACTGCGATCGCTAATAAAAAAATACAGTGGCTTTTAATTAAATTAAGACATAAAAACAAGTATAAATACACCCGTGTTGATTATAGATATAAAGGCAGAAAAAAATGCCCTAAATAATTTTTTGATTTTTGAACTTAATCTACGGTAGACTGCAAAATCACAATAGCTAAGGCATTCTGGTTATTTCCCTTCGTCCTTTAACCAGTGTAAGAACAAGCATTTTGACTTTTTATATTCTGGTAAATTTTTGCTAATTGTAAAGCGATATTACAAACCTTGCAAAAATATTTAGAAATCGTCTCAAAACCCAACCTTGCTTTTAATCTAGAAACTAAGGGAATGAGAGGCATTCAGAAGATGATTAATAATATGCAAAAGTATCGGTTTGTCTGTACTTTGACTTTTGGAGATATATATGGTCAAATCATAGTCTGGCTAGTAACAATTACCCTAAGTTTAGCTTCTGCTTTAGCATTAATGGGAGCCACGAAGCCTGTCTATGCCTTAGTTACAGTGGGTTTGATTGTATTGTTATCCTTACCTTTCTTGCTATTTGCTTTTGTGACTACATTGTTGAATCACATTGAATTACTTCCTTTAGAGGCTGCAACTCAGAAGGAAAATATGTCTAAATCTGTTGCCAACAATGCTCCTTTAGAAGCAACTAGTTAAGTTGAATAAAGGTCACGATTAGTAAAGAATAAGTTATAAATCTACATAAATTACTAACCGACAATTAACAGTGTTATCTCACATCTCAAATCCATGATTGTAATAGCATCCCTGTCAAATGACAGGGAATTTTTATTTGCAGATGAATCATTACCTTTTTAATATAAAACAGTGTTTATTGGTGATTAGGGGTTAAGTATGGTTGATTTTGACGCGATTATTGTGGGTGGTGGATTAGCTGGTTGTCGGGCGGCGTTGGAAATTGCCCGGACAAATCCCAGTTTAAAGGTGGCTGTAATCGCTAAAACCCATCCTATTCGTTCTCACTCCGTAGCAGCTCAAGGTGGTATGGCTGCAAGTTTAAAAAATGTGGATTCTACTGATAGCTGGGAAGCCCATGCTTTTGATACAGTCAAGGGTTCTGACTATTTAGCAGATCAGGATGCTGTAGCAATTTTGACTCAAGAAGCAGCAAGTGTGGTGATTGATTTGGAACATATGGGGGTGTTATTCTCCCGTTTAGATGATGGGCGTATTGCTCAAAGGGCTTTTGGTGGTCATACCCATAACCGTACTTGCTATGCTGCGGATAAAACTGGTCATGCCATTTTGCATGAATTAGTCAGTAATTTGCGACGATATGGGGTACAAATTTATGACGAATGGTACGTGATGCGCCTGATTTTGGAGGAGGGACAAGCCAAGGGTTTGGTTATGTATCACATTGAGGATGGGCAAATTGAGGTGGTACGGGCAAAGGCGGTAATGTTTGCCACTGGGGGATATGGTCGGGTATATAACACTACTTCTAATGATTTTGCCTGTACTGGGGATGGTTTAGCAATGACAGCAATGGCTGGTTTACCGTTGCAAGACATGGAGTTTGTCCAGTTTCATCCCACGGGCTTATATCCCGTGGGAGTATTGATTTCCGAAGCAGTGCGGGGAGAGGGAGCCTATTTAATTAATAGCGAAGGCGATCGCTTTATGGCAAACTATGCACCTAGCCGCATGGAACTTGCTCCCCGTGATATTACCTCCCGGGCAATTACTACGGAAATTCGCGCAGGTAGGGGTATAAATCCTGATGGTAGTGCCGGTGGTTCGTTTGTCTATCTAGATTTGCGGCACATGGGTAGGGAAAAGATTATGAGCCGGGTTCCTTTTTGTTGGGAAGAAGCACACCGTTTAGTAGGTGTGGATGCAGTCAATGAACCCATGCCAGTCCGTCCCACCATTCATTATTGTATGGGTGGCATTCCTGTGAATACGGACGGTCGAGTGCTTGGTAGTGGTGATAGTTTAATCGAAGGCTTCTTTGCCGCCGGTGAAAGTGCTTGTGTTTCCGTCCACGGAGCCAATCGCCTAGGTAGTAATTCTCTATTAGAATGTATAGTTTATGGACGGAGAACTGGGGCTGCGATCGCTGAATATGTACAAAACCGCAAGTTACCCGTTGTAGATGAGCAAAACTACATCCAACAAGCACAGCAGACTATTCAAGGCTTGTTAGAACAAAAAGGAACTTACCGCATTAATCAAGTTCGTCAAGCTTTCCAAGATTGTATGACTGAATATTGTGGGGTATTTCGTACTGAGGATATATTGCAGTCAGGATTTGAAAAATTACAAGAAATACAACAAAAATACACGCAAATTTACTTAGATGACAAGGGTAAATGTTGGAATACAGAAATCATTGAAGCTTTGGAATTACAAAGTGTGATGGTAGTAGGGCAAATGATTATGGCATCTGCTGTGAATCGTCGGGAAAGTCGGGGGGCACATTGCCGCGAAGATTATCCCCAGCGAGACGATGACAATTTTCTCCAGCATACGGTGGCATATTACTCCCCATCCGGCATTGATATCCAATATCGTCCAGTGACAATTACCATGTTTGAACCCAAGGAGAGGAAGTATTGAGATGACGGTTGACGGTTGACAGTTAGGAGTTAGGAGTTAAGAGTTGATAGTTGTTAGTTGATAGTTGATAGTTAGAAGTTGAGAGTTAGTTGATAGTTGACGGTTGGGTTATCAACGTGTATCCGTGTCATCAGTGTCATCCATTTAATCAGTGATCAGAGTTAGGAGTGTTTTAATTCTCCACTCCTTCACTCTCCACTCCTTCACTCTTTATTCTTAACTCTTAACTCTTAACTCTTCACTCCTTCACTCTTCTACATCTCCCGTACCACAGGCTTCCCATCCTTCACTTCGCCAATTAGTATCACATCAGCACAATTAACAAAAATGCCATTTTCCAGCACACCGGGAAGATTGTTCAGCACTTGCTCCAAATTTACAGGATCGGGAATATCATCAAATCTCACATCCACCACCAAGTTACCTTGATCCGTAACCACAGGGCCAGCCTTTTTTACACCCATACGCAATTCTGGTTTACCACCTAATTTTGTCAGAGCATTTATCACCGGCGTAACTGCCATAGGAATTACTTCCACCGGAACTGCAAATACAGAGCCTAATTTGTTGACTACTTTTCCAGAATCCACAACTACCACAAATTGGTTCGCCAGGTAATCCACCACCTTCTCGCGGGTATGTGCAGCACCACCACCCTTAATTAAATTCTTTTGCGGATCGACCTCATCTGCTCCATCAATGGCAATATCAATATGGTCAATGGCATCTAAGGTAGTTAGAGGAATGCCATACTGCTTGGCGAGAACTTCCGCTTGGAAAGAAGTAGGTACACCAACAATATCCTTGAGCTCACCAGATTGCAGACGCTCTCCAATAAACTGAATTGCATAAGCTGTAGTTGAACCCGTACCCAAACCCACAATCGAATTTGATTTTACTAGGGCGGCGGCGGATTTGCCGACTTCTTGCTTCATCAACTTGACGGGATCTGCTGCGCTCATTCCCAAAAACTCCAGAAAAATGACTACAATCCATCTTAATTGGGAAAGTGTAGGAGAGGGAAGGAGTGAGGAGGAAAAGAATGAAGGAAGGAAAGAGGGAAGGAGGGAAAGACTGTAGATAGGCTTTTGAACCAATTTCTATTTTGGGAAACCGTATACCAAAAAGCGATCGCTCTAATCCTTAGTTATAGTTGCATTGGGGCGTGTTTTGAAGATATTTTGTCAGTTGTATCGTAATTATTACGTTAGTGGGGACTGCCCACCCTACAGTTATTGAGAATGGTGCTAATGTTATCGAAGCATTTGGCGAAATCTGCATCTGATTGAATGGATTTCATTGGACTTTAGATGTGACTTTTGTATTAAGGACGGGGAACCAGGTTACCATTTTGGATTTTGCCACCGTATATTCCATCATCACGCTCATAGAAGTTTCTTTGGGGATATGTATTAATTTTATCCTCAAGAATTTTGTATGTTTGCGGTAAACTATCTTGCCATATACCAATCTGGCCGATTATGAATGCTTGCTGTCCACCAGGTATTTGAGCGACAACCGACCGCATATCATCAGGTGTCATGAAGTCGTCTTGATCGTTAGTCAGTACCAAGTGAAGGCCCCATACATTTCCCGCAGTTGTTTTCACCACCACTCCAATGCAGGATGTGAACTTCGTGAACATAATCTGTGTAGGGTTTTGGCCCCACTCTTTTTCTGCGATGTGTTCTGTATCGTTTGTTTGAACAATTGTGTATGTCATGGTTATATTTAGTTTTGTGTTCGTCTGCGAAAATTTTCGCACAGCGGTAGGTGAATTTAATACTAATTGAGTTACAAGCCCACTAATCTCATAAAACTAATCTCAAAGCTCATAGAAAATTTCATGAGAATGGTATGCTTGACAAATTTTATATTATGTGTAGCATGAGCAAAATCTAATCACTGACTTGATGTTTCTATTGCAGGACTAAAGCTGCGTGTCACAATTGGTGGTTGGTGCGTGACGCTACAAGTCTCATTACTACGTTCAAATTCTTTCGCAACGTCACACAACGGCAATAATGCGGTCAGAAAATCTACACCGCATTTTGCCTCCCCTACAAAAAAATATGCCAGTTGCGTAATATGATGTCCGGCAAATCACCCATACTATCAAGTCCGGCTAATTAATTACGATATAACCCAATTGAAAAGATGGCGAACCTTACTTAGTACTCTTTTTACTCATTACTCATTACTCATTACTCATTACTCAACCCCCACAGATATGATAACTGTTTAACCGGACATCATAATAAGTCCTATATTGCTTATTTTGTAATTTGCAAGTCCTGAGATATTGTACGTATTTTTACTTGTTTATACAGCTATTAGTGGTTTTGACTACTGATTTTTACTGAATTTAACTTGTAACTTAAATTTCCACCGGATATTTGATATTCCTTGGTGTTAGGTGGGAATCATGATTGTGGATAAATTTTATTGTGGGTTTTAAAAAGATTTAGCAATGCCAGTATTAATTTCCCAAGAAAAGACTCAACAATCTAGCCATTTTCCGCAATCAGAGAAAACTCCCAGAGGCAGTCAACCAGCAAAAATGGTGCAATTAAGCTCTGTGAGTAAAACCTATGGAAATGGTTGTCATACACTTTTGGATGTCAGCTTAGAAATCAAAAAAGGTGACTTTCTATTTATTACGGGAGCTAGTGGCGCTGGTAAATCAACTCTTTTGAAACTTTTATATGGTGAGGAATTACCTACTCAAGGGGAAGTGATTGTTGATGAATGTAATGTGGGAAAATTAAGGGGCGATCGCTTATCATTATTTCGTAGGCATATTGGTGTAGTCTTTCAAGACTATAAGCTGATTCCCCAACGAACAGTAGGAGAGAATGTGGCATTGGTACTACTGGCACAAGGCTATACCCGCAAAGAAATTCAACGCCGCTTAGAGCCAACTTTAAAACTAGTAGGTTTACATCACAAAGCCAATTGTTTCCCCGAGCAACTTTCTGGAGGAGAACAGCAGCGAGCAAGTATTGCCAGAGCCATAGTAGCCACACCACCCCTGATATTGGCAGATGAACCCACAGGTAACCTCGATCCTGATAATTCTTGGCAAATTTTACAAATTTTTAATAAATTAAACTCTTTTGGAGCTACGGTAATTGTCACTACCCATGATGAACAATTAGTCAGGCGCTGCAATCATTCATTGGTACAATTACGTAACGGCAGATTGTATAGAAAATAATTTTTTTGTGTCAAACATAGTAAATTCACTAGTAGTCTGTCCCATTAATCTTTGATGACTTGTGGGAATTTAGATCCCCGACTGCTTAAAGAAGTCGGGGATCTGTCGCCCCTCAGAACTAATGCGAAAGCACTAATGGTCTATCGCATTAATTCACCAGGGATATTTCCCAGTCGTCTTTAGACGACTTTAGCTGTTAGACTGGGGTTTTCAACCCCAGGCAGGTGCCACAGGTAATTATTTTTACCAATAATTTAATAAATACTTTGCTTAATCTTAGTTCTGATTTTCAGAGTTTTTAGCTTACTGTCAGCTAAAACATGACTTTTTTCTAAAGTTTGTAAAGCTTCTAAGGTTGCTTGGTGAATTATACTTTCCTCTTCTTGACTCAAAAGCAAGC
Source organism: Calothrix sp. MO_167.B42 (assembly GCA_030065255.1). Classification (GTDB taxonomy): domain Bacteria; phylum Cyanobacteriota; class Cyanobacteriia; order Cyanobacteriales; family Nostocaceae; genus Calothrix_A. Next base: position 12,803 of record JASJCX010000050.1, read on the forward strand.
GCAAGCAATTAGTAATATTTTGTTGTACCTCTGGTTCTAGGGGTTTGCGGAGGGACAATTTAGTTAGTTGGCGCACTGCCAGCAAACGTTTGAGAGGATTTGTTGCTGTTAAATTACATAATAATTTATCTATATAATTTTCTTCTTGAGCACCATAAAAGTTAATCAGTTGCCATGTCAATAAAATTAACGTTATCACTGTTCCCATAGCTTGCAAAATTGCACCCCCAGCAATCCAGTGATTGTTACTATCAACCCAAACAACTGCTGCCATATAACTGGTTACACAAGCAATACCACCACTAGCGACTGCAATAGTTAATCGACTATGGGGACTGCGGAAAAATTGGCGAATCTCGTACCAGTTTTTTTGCCAGTTCCATCGATCCATTGAGTAGACTAATATCATCATGCCAATACCAACAGCACTCGCCATCAGCAGTTTCCAGTCCCACAAGAACATGGCAACAATGATAGTTAGCAATCCTAGGAGAATCCCTGGTTCCTTGTATTTTTTGAAACTACGCTGCTTTGTGGCTCCAATCTTTAAATCTGGAAGCACCCAGTTGGGTACTTGATTAATCAATTGCTGCCAAGAAGACGAAGCCTGTGCCACGGTGCTTTTCCTACTCGATCTACTAAATTTAAAGTATAAGTATAGTTTTTACCAAATACCTGGTAAATATTTTCTATTTGCCATTATCCAATCAACAATCTAGGAATGGATTGCCCATTATTGATTGCCCATTGTGGATTAAAGGCATTGCTTGAGATTTTATCACCGTGTTTTGAAATTTTGCAGCTACAAACAAAAACTAAATCCTTCTACGGTAAATTGACCATCAAAAGCACAGAGGGTAATGCGGTGAATATTATCTGCTTGGACACATAATAATGCATTGGGAGGTATGGGAGAACCTGAATTAGCAAGATTAGCTGCTAAAATGCTTTGAGTCAGTAATTTGCGATCGCTATCGTATGCTGAGAGTAGTAATCGCTGGGAACTAGTAATCAGAGCTTTCACCCTTTGAACTGGATGAACAAAGGTTGCCTCCAATAGTCCACTGTTTGGTGAACCCATCAGCACCAGTGTTCCAAATTTAATGGGAAAAGCTGGGTTAGACGGTTGTATTGCCATACAATTACTAAAAATTACTCCCTGGCTTTCGTATTGACGCTCCACAGTTTCAAAGCATTTTAAATTTGTAAATTGTAAACGTACATCCTTACATATAGTCTCATCCTGACATCTAGTCTTAGTACTACTGCCAACATGATGGCGAGAAGCTACAACTTGGACTTTACCTTTGCGCTTACACTTGTCAAGTGTATATGTAGATCTAACAATCTTTGACCAAGGATTTAAAGGATCTAATTTTGATTGAGTATAAGTCTGATTTATCATGACACCCCACTTGACGACTGCCTAGAGGAAAATCAGATCATTAATAACATTGATAGCTACTATAGATAATCTAGATTTTCTGATGAACCCTGAACTAGTTTTTGGGTTTTTCGACACATATAAACATAAGTGATATCTCTGACAGGCTATCACAGAAATATTATACATCAATCATTTACGGGTAGAACCTATCATTAGTAATAACCTATATATATCAGTCTCTTTAAACATATTTATGTATACTTAACCGGGAAAAAAATACTAAATCTTCACAAGACAAACAGTAATTTTACATCTGCTTAATCTATTACTTAATCTTTACTTAATCTTTCTTTAATCTATGCAAGATGGATAGGGGCAAATTGATCATTGAATTTACTGTTCTAGGATCAATATTTTTGCTTCTCCTTAAACCGTTCCTGAGCTTCCCTAAAAGCATTGTGCATCACGGATTGAATCTTCTTGGGGTCTGGTTTTTTACCCCCCATTAAATCGCCAAAATATACACAAGCACCTTCACCCAATGCCCAGGTATAGGCTCCAGCCCAGGATGCCGCAATTACACTACCCAATCCAGGTATAAATTTAATTAATTCCCTACCTACAGCCTGAGCAATAAAACCACCAGCGATCGCACTTACTAAACCCCCTGCTTGGGATGGAGTAATGTTTTTCCCATATAGGTTGCCTAATAAGGCTACCATTGATAGTTGCAGTGCGGTTAATACAGGCATGGTGGCAAGGGGTAGGGGAACCGCCGCTAGGGCAGCTGCCATAATTGAAAATGCCAGTATATAATGTCTACCTACATCCCGGTAGAGGTTACCAATTTCTGACCCCACTTCTTGTGACAATAACTGGTAAATTGCCCTGGCTTCAGCTTCTGGAAGCAGATTGGCTAGGGAATCGATTAACTCTTCTAAGCCATAAAATACGGGATTGTAACCATCTGCTTCTAAGGTAAAATCAATTAGTACTGTGCGATCGTATAATCGGGGAAAATCTGCTTGTATAGCATTGAAGGCTCGGTGAATTTCTGCAATATCCGGTGGATATGTGGGATGATCTACCGTGGTTGGTGGATATAACTCATGCAAACAAGTTACTACTAATAGGCAAGGAATATCTGGGTATTGCTCCCGTAATTCCTGGGCAATTTTTTTCAGATTATCAGTAGCAAAATCATTGATTTTAACTGTAAAAATTAATACCCTAGCTCCCCGGCTTTTTTGCTGTAAATCCCCAACAAGTTCTTGAATAATTTCTTGAGTATCGTTTTTTGTATCTCCCAGTCCCACAGTATCGGTAAAAATTAATAAAGGCAGATCCCCCGAAGGATAGGCATAACGCTTTGTGTGTTGAGTATGGGGGCGAAATCCTTGGCCAATAATTTCAGGGGAAACCCCTGTTAACCCCCGGACAATAGAACTTTTACCCGCTTGGGGCTTACCAATTAACAATGCTTCTGTGGTGGGTAATTTAGCCCTAACAGTCTCTAAAATTTCTGCTACTCGCTCGTCGCTGACACTAAACCATTGCAACGCAGTTTGTGCAGCTTTATCTACGGGTAGCAGCTGGGTTAAACGATTTGTTGTTTGATTCCAAGTATCAACAATGCGACTTTTCCAATGTTTTGTCATCTGTCAATCAATTTTGGATTTTAGATTTTAGATTTTGGATTTTTGATTGATATCATGTCCGCTAAATTAGTTACGATATGTCCGCAGCGAGGTTCAAACAATGTTATTAGAAAATATTCACCAAAGCTCAAAATTTATTACTTATTACTTATTACTTATTACTTATTACTTATTACTTATTAATCTCCTTGGGGATACTCATCCCATAAGCTAGTAATTTCTCTTAAACTCTGATGATTACCATCGCCGAGAATCAAATGATCCAACAGAGGAATACTCAGAAGTTGACTTCCTGCTAATAACTGGCGTGTCAAATCAATATCTTCCTGACTCGGTTCTATGTTACCAGAGGGATGGTTGTGAGCTACTATCAGCCTAGTTGCTCCTTGACGAATAACTTCCCGAAATATTTCCCTGGGAGGAGCCAAAGTTTCTGTTGCAGTACCGATAGTAATTATATTGGTTCCCAGTAAGCGGTTTTTAACATCTAACAATAGTACGGCAAATCTTTCTTTAGTTTGCCACATCAAATCTTGACTGAGAGCGGCTGCGGCTGCAACTGGACTATCAATTTCTGTACGTTCATCGGGACGGAATTGAAACGTTCGTTTTCCCAATTCAATTGCTGCGAGGATTGTAGTTGCTTTTGCTGGACCAATACCTGGTATTTGCATTAATTCAGCAGGGCTAATATTTCGTAAAACTGCTAGGGGATCGCGATCGCATTTTCCTAATTCATGCAAAATATATTGTCCCAAACCAATAGCTGAGAGTTTTCCTGCTCCTTGTCCTGTACCCAGAAGAATAGCAATTAACTCCCCAGTGGCTAAAACCTTTGCTCCATAAGTCATTAACCTCTCTCGCGGACGTTCATTGGTAGGAATATCAGCAACTCTCAAGCAGTAAGTCATAGAAAAGTTGAGGGGACAAGATTATAGATGAACTTATCTTTATTTATCCCCTGCCATGCCCAAAAATACATATATATTCAATTAAATATTTAATATTTCATTTTTGATGTTGACAGTTGATGGTTGACACTTCGACAAGCTCAGTGCGAGCAGTTGACGGTTGACGGTTGGTAGTTGATAGTTGATGGTATTAAGGAAACTTACTCATTACTCATTACTCATTACTCATTACTCATTACTCATTACTTAAAAGCTAGGGATGTATTTGAATTGCTTTGAGCATGTGGTAAGTAATCAACAGCTGAGTTAGAGCCAGGGGATAACTTTGTAATGTTTCTCCAGTTGTACCAGCAACTTTACCTAATTCTGGATTCACTTCACGATCGCATACATTTGTTAAGTAGGGCATATCAGAACAAATTACCCGCTCTAATTTGGCTACCTGTTCTAAAGTTGCATGACCATCCACTTCTAACACATCAACTGGTTTACTCATATCCCGGTCAAGCTCTAAACGAATAGGGGATTGGGAATTGCCGTTGGCGAAGTCAATAATCTGAGTAAAATCAGGGTGGGGAATGGTGGGGCGCATGACTAAACGCACGTTCAAATGCCCATTATTTTGCTTGGCATCTTCATCAGGTGGATAGAAGCTGACTACAATATCAGACCATTGGCGTTGGGGACGAATAAAGTCTTGTGAATCCGGTTCCCGCTTCTGCAAGTCTGCTAATACTTGCTCTGTAGTGTATCCACGTTTTTGAGTATCTCGTTTAATTTTCCATTGCGCTCGTAGGGGCTCGGGTGGTGCTAAATAGACTTTGACATCATAACTGTCCCGGGCACCACGGGTTGAATAACCAAGCAATCCTTCCACAATCACAAATTTAGTGGGTTTGATATACTCTGGTGCTGTGAATGTCCCTGTTTTGTGACTATAGATTGGTTTGAGGATTGGTTGTCCCGTTCTCAGTAGGGACAAATGCTGCTGCATAATATCTAAATAATTGCAGTCGGGGTGTAGGGCTGTAATTCCAATTTCTGCCCGTTGTTTGCGATCATAGCGGTGGTAATCATCGGTACAGATAACTGTCACATTTTCTGGTCCCAAAACCTGAGCAATCCCTTTAGTCAGTGTTGTTTTACCGGCGGCACTGTCACCGACAATGCCTAAAATAATTGGACGGCTCATGATTACCCCCTACCTATATATTAAAGTGTATTTTTGATTTGCATACTAGCAGTTTGGTTTACCAAGGGTAATTTGCTGGGCAAAATTCTTGGAATTAGAACGCAAAAAATGTTACCACTAACCTTGAGTAACCCTGCAAAGTTAACTTGATAGAGTAATAGTTTACCAGAATGTAACGAGGGGGTGAAAGCCCTTTAAGAAGTAAAAGATATGGAAGATAATCATCGCAATCCCTTGTAGCAATCCCTTGTAGGTTGGGTGGAACGAAGTGGAACCCAACATAAAGACATGATACAAACGCCAGATTATTTAAACAACTAAATACCTAATTTTTACCAAACAACAACGCTTCAAGTATCGATATAACGCTTATTGTAGGGAGAAAACATCAAAATGTTGGGTTACGCTGTCGCTTCACCCAACCTACAACTACTCACTCGCATTCATGAGCGAAAATGCGGTGTGGCTGTGCCTCCCGCATTATTCGCGTCCCCACACTGCCTTTCAGGTCAGATGTGGGACTTCTGCTGTTATTGTTAAATCTTCAATTCCCTAACTGAAAATTGAAAATCTATAACTCAAGCAGAAAAATTATTTTTATGGATTAAATTATTTAGGAAATTTTCAATTCAATCTATACCGCATCAATATGATGTCTTAATATATACAAATACTTGTAGAGACTGTTGTAAAAGTAACAAAATTGATCTGGTTTAGGCGATCGCATAATTCATGTTTGGCATAGATGTTGTTGTTGTGCCAGGTTCGGGTAGGATATTGAGTTCCTTTGTCAACTTTCCTAACAATTCTTTCCTGCGTCTAGAAATCTCGCTTTGGTTGACTCCCAATTCAGCAGCCAGTTGAGTTTGTTTTTTGCCTGTAACTAATCCTTGCCACAGCAACATATACTCACGTTCGGGATGGGAAACAGCCAATTTCTTAATTGCCTTTACCACAGTTTGCAGTAAATCTGCGTGTTCAACATTTTCCAATTGGTTAGATTTATCGGGAAGAATATCTGCCAAAGATAAATCTGTTCCAGAGATGGGTTCTTCTAGACTGCGACAGTTACGCCGCTTTTCATAACGGACAAAATCCACAATTGCATTGCGAGCGATTGTTGCAGCCCAAGGAGAAAAATTAGGAGCCCGTTGGGGACAAAATTTTCCTGCTTGCACGGCTTGGATAATTTTCATATGAGCAACTTGTACAGCATCTTCCCAGTAAACCGAACTACCTCTGGTATATTTGTAGGCAATTTTGGTAATTAATTGTCTATATTGTGGATCGGTTAGTAGTTGTTCGTAAGTTTTTGGTAATGAGTTAACCATATGAATATATTCTCCAAAATAACGCTCAAGCGAGATTGATGGGATATGGTGTTTATCTGTTAGTGGTAGAATGGGTAGAGAGTGTAGAACTTTTATCCATTCACCAGTAGTTGTTATATTAACGATGACTTAGGGTAGGAAAGTACGGATATCCGCGCAGACTTATTTGCTGTTTTCCTCAAGGCAATATGCGGTTTTACGCATACTTTGGTGAATATACTTATGTCATCATATGTATGGTAGAGCTTACGCACAAACAACGTAAATACAGTCATTAGAACCCAAAAAAGCAATCCCAAATACCTGACTTTGCCTACGGAATAGGTAAAGTCCCACTAGGTTTCCTCGGAAATCATTATTTTCAAGTTAAGCAAATTGAGTTTGCAGTCAGCTTTTTTACGTGCCAGGGTTCGTAAAAATAAGTACTTAACATCAAGGAAATAGAAAGTTTACGTATATTTGAGCAAGAATAAAATTACTTGCTTGCATACTTTTACGTATTTATGTGTTGGTAGAAATACTGCATAAAATCCTTGTTTTCCTTATATAGTAAGGAGAAAATGTTTAACCCGTCTGCGGAACTCACAACCTCTTCTACAAGTCTATAAGTATAAAATGCTATCCTGGATTAATTTGAATTCTCTATAGTATTTTGTCGTCACAGCCAGCCATATCAAGAGGAGTAGGTTGAATTATGAAATCTTTGTATCACTCAATAGCAGCAATTAGCACCATGGGTATGATGTTGTGTACCTTAGCATCACCCGCGATGGCAAGTGAAACCTGGGGAGGAACAGGACAAGTTGTCCGGGGTCAAAATCGTGGCGCAAAGTTGAGATTAGCACTGAGTAAAGCTGGTAACAAAGTAACTTTTCATTCTGGTCCAGATCGAAACAAATCAGTCATCTTAAGACAATCATCGGCAAGAACTAGTAACGGACATTGGAAATTTACCAGGTGTGGCGATAGTTCAGATAAGTTATGTGTTACCTTTACCCAATCTAAAAGAGTAATTTATTATTTGTTGAAAAGAAGCTAGTGATATTTTTTGTATCCACAGACATATACTTTTAGATCATTTGTGAAAAAGCTTTTACCAAAACTGATAGGCAGCAGATCCTTGAAGTAAAATAATAATTGAAATGACATCTAAAGATTGCTTTTTATAAGTAGTTGCGCGTGATTCTCGACGGTTATCATGCCATTGAGTAATTGCCTGTCGGCTCTATTTCTGTAGAAATAACGAGGGGGCATAGTGTTTGGCAATACATGGCAAAAAGCAGCTATCTGCCTAGGGGTAGGGTGTAGTTTTGTTTATGGACTACTCCTATCTAATATTCCTGTGGTCAGAAAAATAGAGGATCATGTGAATGATAGTTTGATTTTACTACGTAAATCCCAGCAAAAGACTGATGAGATTGTATTAGTTGACCTTGTAGAACAACAAGCATTATTGAAACCCTCTTTTTATGCTGACTTAAGCGAACGTTTGTTGACAGAAAAAGCTGCTGTTGTGGTGTTAAACTTTCCCCATGATTGGCAATCAAGTACGGGGGGAGAAGATAAGATTATTCAATTAGTGAGAAAGTATAGCGATCGCATTGTTTTAGCAGTGAGGACAGCTGCTATCGGACAAGGAGACAAAAAGCCAACTGTGCCGATATATAGTCATTTTATACCTTTTAAAAATGATACACAACCAGAAGTAGAAGTAGAAATAGAAAAAATACAAGGATTTTTTGAATATGAATTTTATGACAAAAATCAGAAATTACTGCTTAACCCAAAACGAAAAATCCAATCAATTGGTGAATTTATTCGCCTAGACGATCAGAAAACAAAAATAGAATTAAAGTCGGCAGCATGGCTATCTTGGGAAAAGTATTATAATTTTTTATATCAAAAAGAATTACCAATCAAACCTCCATCTGGTCATATTAATTTTGTTGGTAAAACAAAGACTTTTAAAAGTATTGATATTGATAGCCTGTGTTTTATCACACCTGACCAATGTATTGTCACCGATGATAGCAGAAAGAAGTTTGAAATATTTCGCAACAAAATAGTCTTAATTGGTGCCACCCAACAAAAAGATTACCTATCTGTTGCTGGGAAAGAAATGCCCGCTTTAGAAGTTCAAGCGAATTTAATTAATAGCTTGATGACAAAATCTTTATATAATACTGCACCTGATTTTTTACACTTAGGAGTTGTTTTATTCGGTGTTGTCATTATCAGCAAATTTATTATTGGTGGGATTACAAAGCCTGGTCATTTTCATCAGAGATGGGGTCTTTTACCCATTCTGGGGGTAATGGGTGGATATGGTAGTTTATATTTGTTATGTTTCTATAACTGGGTGATATTTCCCATTGCTTTACCGATGTTAACTTGGTTAGTAACAGGAATTTCCCTTACAGCTTGTTTGTGGATTGCTCAATTGTTAAAGCAAGATGAGTTGAAACAACGTCAATTAGCGGAGAAAAAAGCTGCGGCTTTACAAGCTCGTAAGTTATTGTATCGTATTGCTTCTGATATTCACGATCATCCATTGCAAGAACTCAAGGTGGTGATGGATCGAATTGAAATTTGGCAATTTGATAATCCTAGTTTAAATACTGAACCAATTTTAGAAAAGCTATTAGAAGTAAATCGCGATATTCGCGCTCAATTAAATGATATTCGTACCATTGCTGATAAACTCAAACTAACACCGGAATTACGCTCTGGTTTAGATGTGGGAATTCGCAGTAGATTAAGGGAGTTAGTTAGTTCTGGAGAGTTAACTTTAAAGATTATTGATAATATTCAATCTCTGAAAGAACCATGGTTAGATAGTGCTTGGATTGATGCACGGGAAGATATTTTTCGTTTCTTTAGGGAAGCAATTGCTAATGTGATTCGTCATGCTCAACCACCCCAAGGTAATGCAACTACAGTTAAAGTAAGTCTATTTCAGTCCGGTGCGGAATGTGTTTTGATGTTGGAAAATGATGGATCTTTTGCAGATAGTTTTGCGAGTAAACTTAATGGTGGTGGTTATGGAACTAAAATTATGGAAACCATTGCGATGGAACTTCCTGGGGGTAAATGGGAGCGTTTTATTTTGGATGATGGTGGAATGATTGTAAAACTAGTTTGGAAGTTCCGAAAAGTGGAATACTGATTAAATGGATGACACTGATGACACGGATAGGATATTGATAACCAAACTCCTGACTCCTACCGTTCGGACTTCGGCGTGAGCGCTCAGTCGAACGCTGAGCTCACGGCCGAAGCCTGTCAACTATCAACT
>JASJCX010000374.1 GCA_030065255.1 Calothrix sp. MO_167.B42
GTTGATTTATTTGTCTCTATTCATTTTAATGCTTTTAATGGTTTGGCAAATGGCACAGAAGTATTTGCTATTAGTAATAATGGCAGAAAAAAAGGTAAGCCAGTCCTGGATGAAATCTCGAAGTTGGGCTTTTTTAAACGTGGTTTAAAAAATGGCTCTCATTTGTATGTTCTCAAAAATACTAATATGCCTGCCATCCTGATAGAATGTTGCTTTTGCGATGCTCGTAAAGATATGAAGCTTTACGATCCAGAAACCATGGCAAATGCAATTGTTAAAGGATTAGTTGGCGAACTACCCGATCCAGATGAGCCTGTGATTCATATACCTGATGAGGAAGATAATCCGAATAAAGCTGTATTGCGATTACAAAAGGCTTTAAATCGATTGAGAATTACTGGTAGCAATGGGCGACCTTTAGTAGAAGATGGAATTACTGGTACACAAACAAAAACAGCTGTGCAAAACTTCCAAAAAATCACTGCAATCCAACAAACAGGAGTTGCTGGAAATACTACTTGGAAAGGAATTAATCAAGTATTATCAAAAAGAATCCTCAGGAGAAATCATGCTGGAGGAGTAGCGGTTAGATACGTACAATATCGTCTAGGTGCAGAAACTGATGGCATATATGGCCCACAAACAGAAGGTTTAGTTAAAAGATTTCAACAGCAAAATAGCCTAGTTGCCGATGGCATTGTTGGTACTATGACTTGGACTAAATTAATCGGTTAGTTGAGGAGTAAACGCGAATTTCTCGTTATTTTTGCAAGTGTGGGGAATGCATCATGGCTTTTAATGTAAGTGCTTTACGATTACCGTTAATTAGACGGGGTTCTAATAACTCTGTTGTGTTGGCTTGGCAACGATTTTTACGGGACCAAAAATTGCCCGTGGGTGTTCCTGACGGAGACTTTGGCTGGAATACGGACCGGGCTACCCGTGCCTACCAACAGAAAAATAATCTTGGTGCTGATGGTGTTGTTGGCAATAATACTTATGGTGTAGCTCTGAAACAAGGGTTTTTATTTTTACTTCCAAATATTAATGGCAATAATTTACTTAGTTATCTGAGATTTGGAGAAACGGAGATTAAAGATATCCAACGCAGTTTAAATCAGGTAGGACAATTACCCCCTCCCTTGACTGTAGATGGGGATTTTGGTCCTCGAAGTACTAAGGGATTGGCAGAGGCTTATAAAAAGCGGGATGTGCGTCTGCGTGGCGAATTAGAAAATGCCCTGAGTGATGCTACTAAGAAAAAACTAGGGTCAGATTTGACTCCCGCGTTGGATATCTTTAACGACTATGGAAAAAAACAGAGATTTCGTCTGAGTGGAGAACATTGGCATAAACAGTTCCCCACTAGTACCTCTATTTCTTCCTTAACTCCTTCCTTCCGTTGGCGGGTACAAGCTTTTGAACAGGCTCTACTGGATGCAGGTTGTAAAATTGTGGTGACTGCGACTCTCCGTCCCCGACAACGGGCTCACTTAATGCATTATGCAGCTAGAATAGACCGCAGACAAATTTCTCCTTGGCGCGTACCCCGTCTGAGGGGATTAGATATTGACTGGGTGCATTACACCAATGCAGGTTCCTTGCGGGCTGCTCAGGATATGGTGGATGCTTATGAACTTGGCGGTAATCCCGTATCCTTGCGTTCTAACCACATTTTAGGCAGGGCTGTAGATTGGATTATAACTTGGGAAGGGACAATTAGAGTTAAAGATGCCACGGGTAGAATGATTAGTGTTGGTAGTCCCCAAGTGGGAGCATTTAATCGACAATTGTGGAATGTAGGTAGATCCTATGGAGTCCTCAAGTTATCTACCGATCCTCCCCATTGGTCATCTAATGGCTATTAAATCATCTAAATCATCCGATCCTTAATTCACATCTGATACCACAAGATTATTGAGAAAATTAGAGCCTGGAACTATTTAACCGGGTTAGCCCAAAATCCTCTTCTAACTCGAAAAATTACGAAATCGCCAGGGAAAATCGTCTTACTTAGTAGTGCAAGTGTCTCGCTTGCTATTTCCCAAACATGGACAGGATGACCAAACTACTAAAGCTGACATAATAGGCCTGATTCGCAATCTAAATCAAATGCTAAGTAGATCGATCGGCGTAAAAAATTGTAGGCAGGAGGCAGGAGGGAAGAGGTTTTTGGGCAACTTTACTTTTCGTTACACACTTTGTTTTTTTGTGTTTTTTTATTTAAAACCCTGATTAAATCCTTCAGTTTTTTCTAACTCGATTTCAAATGGGTGAACTAGGAGTTATTACTTATTACTTGGGCGTAGCACTAGACATTTATTTTTTTCTTTGAGTCAATTAATGTTATCGTAATGACTAATGGGGTGTTAAAACTTACTCTCACCTCAATATGGACAGGCAGGTATGCCCATCCCACAGCATTGCTGACAAGTTAAGATTATCTGTCGTTTGTTAATAAGTAATAATGCTGGAAATTTTGCCGAAATCTGGAATAAAAACATAATTTTTATAGAGGCGATCCTCTTCTGGAAGAGCTGCACTAAAAACTAAACTTCAGTAAAATTAAATATATTAATTTCTGCGTTTACTAAGTATAACTATGGATTGACAAAATTTATTTTGCTTTAATTTGTCACGAATGGAGAACATTGTACAGTAACTTTGAGGTTACTTTTAGCAGTACCTTTGATAAATATTTAGAATGCAGGAATACAGGGGCATGAAACAGCAGATTCAACATAACACTGAAGCCGCAGTAGAACAATGGCGAGATAGGGGTAAATCAAAAGATTATTTGCTTGTAGGAAGACTGTTGGAGGATGCTAAACCTTTTCAGAAACAAGAAGCTGAAAACTTGACTCTGTCCAATTTAGCTAGTGATTTTACACAAAAAAGTATTCAGCAAAGACGGAATTTGATACGAAAAAGTATTCAGCAAAGACGGAATAACCCCTTAAAATTAATTAATTGTGGTTGTATTTCCCTTGTTGTCTTAGGGATATTCCTGGGAGTTTTTGGGGAAAGACATATCAAAATAAAGCAGTATTGGGATACTGTCGAAGCTCCTACAGGACAAAGCGAGAGTCCTGCCAGAATTTCAGCACTACAAAAACCGGTAGAACTTGGTGTCAGTTTAGTGAATCTTCCACTCAGCAGAGCTAACCTCAGCCATGCCAAATCCAGTAGTACCAAACCTAGCAGTACCAAATCCAGTAGTACCAAACCTAGCAGTACCAAATCCAGTAGTACCAAATCCAGTAGTACCAAACCTAGCAGTACCAAATCCAGTAGTGCCAAACTCAGCAGTGCTAAACTCAGCGGTGCCGACCTGAGCAATGCCAAACTCACAGGTGCCAACCTCATAGGTGCCAACCTGAGCAATACCAAACTCATAGGTGCCGACCTGAGCAATGCCAAACTCACAGGTGCCAACCTCATAGGTGCCGACCTGAGCAATGCCAAACTCACAGGTGCCAACCTCATAGGTGCTAACCTGAGCAATGCCAAACTCAAAAGTAGTAAAAATAAGAAGTAACAAGATTAAAGATGCAAACCAAGATTTAGAACCTGATTCCTGCCTGGGCATAAGCTTTACCTTTAGTATCGCGGTCAAACTTCACACTGCTGTCAGCAACTTCAATAATTAAATAAACTTCCTTTGATGTAGGATGGTGATCGGCATAATCCAAGGGGTCTATTTTAACTACAGCAATATCTGACTCTGGTTCAGAACGTTGGTTTAAAGTTATGGGGTCTTGGCAAATTATCCATGCATAACCATCTAAACACTTTTGTAATAGTTTATAAGTTCTTGCCACTGCTGAACTATGTGCTGTTCCCTTAGCACTCATGTAAATAATTCGTCCTTCCAACAGTTCCACAGGCTCATCCTCGTCTAGAATACCAGTCTGAGCCATGCGATGATATTCTTCCACTGTCCATAGACGGTGATTAAATACTGTTTCTAGACTTTGCATCATAAGCACTACGCGCAAATAATAAGTAATAAGTAATAAGTGGGGCTTGCTGAATAACACCAAAAAGATTTATTTTATCAACACCCTCTTAGACCGAATTCCCAGATAGTGAGGTAGGGCGGGGACTCGCTCACCCTCGGCAATTCTGGGTAAAATCAAGTCTCCAGCCTTGATACTTGATAGATAGGTAGATATTCCACCATCGATCGTCATAATGTCACCTTTGACCCCGCGCTGACGCAAAACTTCTGCTGCCTGCGCTAATGTTGATCTATTTGAGGTGGCAATTAGCAATCGATTCACCTTGCCATCGAGTACCCCAATGACGTGGTACTGATTTACGGGGTCTTTAGATAGGACATAAGCAGGGTGATCTTTATAGGCGTAGGAAACTAACCCATTTTTCACTTTGGATTGGTTGAGGGGATAGCCTGTCTTGGGGTTATAAGTAGAAATCTTGGCTTTGTTATCGTCCCAAGTTAGTGCTTTGAGTTTAATCGATCGATAGTAAGGGTGCTTGGGTGTGGGAATCGGCCCGTATGGACTGCTACCTGCTGTCATCAACAATCCATTAACTTTGATGGGAAAAGATAACTGCGTACTGTCTCGATACTGTTCAAAAAATGACGCATTAATGATCGCAAAAACGACCTTCGGATGCTGCTGTAAATAAGGCTTTCGTATTGCTGCAACCGTCAACCTTTGGAAAAACGGGCTGGAATCTCTATTGTTGCTGGGATAATATAAACCTTTGTTACCACTAACCTGACGATCAACTTTACCCATCAATTGGTCAATTTGCATCTTGTGGAGATCTATAGTTTGAAGATAAACCACATTACGCCGATCAAGAAAAATTTTATCGAGGGTGGCACCATCGACTGTCACCAAACGTTCTGGAACTGAGGGACTTGGCTTGGGGGTGGGTTGTTGCGTCATGCCGAATGATGCCGCTCCAATTACGAGTGCCCCCCCAACTGCAAAGTATTTTGATTTAAATCGCTGCCATCGATTGGTCTTGGTCATGATATAAATTTGGATATGGAATTTCAAAGGAGTCTATATCCAATAAATTCAACATAGCGTTTCCTTCTCTGGTGAAGTACACATCACCAAAATAGGGAGTAGGGAGTAGAGAGTAGGGAGTAGGGTCAGAGGAAAAATACC
>JASJCX010000051.1 GCA_030065255.1 Calothrix sp. MO_167.B42
CTGGTTTCCAGTAGCTTTGTGATTCACTGGGGTGACAAGGCGATTAAAAATAATGATGTTGTTGGCATGCGGAAATGGTATAGAATCACGGCAATTATGGGGACAATTTTCCTCTTGGGTCAGGTTTACGAATACATGAGTTTAGGGTATGGTCTGACTAGCAATGTTTTTGCCAATTGTTTCTATTTGATGACCGGATTCCACGGTTTACACGTATTTATTGGACTGTTACTTATTTTAGGTGTATTGTGGCGTTCCCGTCGTCCTGGTCACTATTCTGCTAGCAAACATACTGGTATTGCTATGGCGGAAATTTACTGGCACTTTGTAGATATTATTTGGATTATTCTCTTCACTTTGATCTACATTCTTTCCTTATTTTAGGGAACAGAGAATAGGGAATAGGGAATAGGGAAAAGAATTAAAATCTGTGAACTATTCCCTCCTACAAGGGAGTTTTTATGGTAATTAATACACAACAATTTTCCTGGTTTCAGGCGAGCGATCGCGTGAAAAGTTTACTCATATTAGCTGCGGAAAATTATGGTAATACTTCAGAGGCAGATAAGTATATAAACCAGGCTTTATCTGCATCGAAAAATGAGTCAGAATACCTAGAACTTTTAGTATCGGCTTATAGATATTTTTATTATAAAAATAATTATTCTATGGCCTTGCAAGCAGCGAACCAATTAATGGATAAAATTAAGGAAGTTGAACAATTAACTGATAATTGGGAGCAACAAAAATCTATTTTGTTAAATCGCCAAGATTCGGCTACCCTGAGACTATATATAAATGCCTATGTCGCTTCTGGATTAGTTCTGGCAAAATTAGGAGAATTGGAACAAGCACAAACTATATGCAATCGGATTCAGGAAATTGACAGTCACAATGAATTTACAGGAGCCAAAATATTATTAGATATTCTGACCAAACCCCAAGATGATGATGAATGAATTTGAGGTGATTGATACCAGGATTATGTTAACTAAGACAAACTAAATGAAGGGTAATCAATCGGACTAAAACATCAGACTCAAACATCAAAAAAAATACTTGTTTAAGCTTCCCTATCTTATTCACACATTATCATGTAATCCTTATGAAAACAAGAGATTGGGTAGTAAACGGCGATGGTAATTATGAATTGTGTAAATCAGTAAGACCTTGGGATTTACTCAAAGAAAATTACCGTCTTTATCGCTTCCTTACGGAGGTAGAAGATGCCATCAATGGTGTAGAAGAGGAACATAGCCGACTTCCGGAAATTAGAAAGTTGGTGAGGAAACTAGTACTAAATTCCTATTGGGTAAAAAGTCAAAGATTTGACCCCAATCCTGATAATGGGATTGCAGTTTCACTGCTTTATGAGGAATTAGGATTTCCTTTTACTGTGCAAACGGTTAAATTTTATCCGGGGGCAGTTTCTACGGTTCATACCCATGGCACTTGGGGGGTTGTGGCTATTTTAAAGGGACAGGAAAAAAATACTTTTTGGCAGCGAATTCCGACTGCTGATGGTGGGGTTAATGTGCAACGTACTGGTGAATTAATTCTGTTTCCAGGGGATATTATTAGTTTTACGCCAGATGCTATCCATAGTATTGAAGCTTTGGGAGATGAGCCGACTATTACTTTCAATATTTATGGTGAAACTAAGATGCAAGAAAGGTTTGAGTTTGATCGGGATACCCATACTATGAAGCACTTTTAATCACGGATTATAGGGATTACGCTGATTGCACTGATTGTTTCTACTAACATTTAGTAAGGGAAATAGAAAAATGGCAAGGGTAATTTTTTACGAAAAACCGGGTTGTCGTAATAATACTAAACAAAAAACTTTATTGACGGCCTCTGGTCATGAAGTTGTATCGTTTAATTTATTAACTGAACCATGGACCACTGAACGTTTGCGCTCATTTTTTGGCGATCGCTCTGTGGGAGAATGGTTTAATAAAGCTGCACCTAGAGTTAAGTCTGGGGAGGTAATCCCGGAAAAATTGGATGCTCCTACGGCTTTGGCGTTAATGGTTGAAGATCCATTGTTGATCCGTCGTCCTTTAATGGAGGTTGGTAATCGCCGTGAGGTTGGTTTTGAGGTGGATAAAATCGATGCATGGATTGGTTTAAAACCTGCGGATGCATCTCTCCAAGAAATTAGTGATAATCTCAAAAATCAAGATTTACAAGGTTGTCCTAATAATCATCAACACAATCATGAAAAGGGTGCTTGCAAACATTAGTAATTTTAGTTCCTTGTGTTATTTTCTGCGTAAATCTGAAAAATTATCAAAAATAAATATTGTTTAACTTGTTCTACAAATTGCCAAATATCTATTAACACTTTTCAAGTTTACAAGCACAAATAATAATTCAATTTCTTGACCCCAACTCACTTAAATATCCCAGCAAATTTGTGGTTAAAGTTCTTGTCTTAGTCAAGGTTAAGGAAACGGTAGTTGTTAAAGTCAAAGTGAAAGTAACAGAAGGTGACGGCGTAGATGTCAAGGTTTTAGTCAAGGTTGGATCTAAGTCTAAGAAATCCGATCTAGCACTACGTAATTAGGTTAGGACATTGTTGAATGACCATTTTCATTCTGTTACATAGTTAGGTTTATTTACACTGACTTACTTACTTTTTACTTTTTACTTTTAACTTTTTATTTCCCCGAGGGAAGTTGTAGTTCGATATTTAATTTTTCCCCTATTTCTATAACATTGTTGGCAAAGTCTGTCATCCCTGCAATCGGCGCAGCAGTTACACTAGCAGCAGTCAGTAAAGCTAGTAGACGCTTTTTTAACTTAGGTTTATTGCGTTCTTGTTCTGGCTTTTGAATTTCTGCTTCCACATCATCAATCTCAATGATCATGTCGTCGCGGATTTCTGGGGGGAATTGGGCAGCGGTTTGGCGCAGGTTGGTGATTAGTTGCAGAATTTTATCACCTTGGATTTTATCACCTTGGATTTTATCACCCTGGATTTTATCACCTTGGATTTTATCACCTTGGATTTTATCACCTGCAATGTTGTCACCGTTGCCGAATTGATGGATGGTGTTAGACATAGTTTTTAGGGATTTGACCTGTGATGATGTAGTGTTATGTTAAAGGATTTTTGGTAATTTTATCACCATTGATACCATCCCCTGCAACATTATCGCCTTGTCCATATTGATGATAGGTATTGTACTGATTCATCAATACCTGTTGTTGCCTTTCTTCCTTGGATTCATAGCCATCTAAAAGTTTACGCAAATCGAGTTTTAATTTTAGTTTACCGATAGTGACTGTGGTTTCACCCATTGATTCGAGTCCCAGGAGTTCTTGGTAGTCGAGGGGTGGATGTTTGGGATAGCCAGGGACGGGAACCCATTCGGTGATTTCCAGATTGGGAAGGGTGTTGTGGATTTTTTGAAAGACATCGCGGAGAATGCCGAGAAATAAGCGACGGGTTTCTTTACGTCCGCTAATGGTGATGAAGATTTTTTTGTCTTCGGGATCGGCTTTGATGCGAGCGATGTTGTAGATTTCGTTGTTTTCCTGATATTGCAGCATTACGCCACTGCGCCAATAGATTTGGTTATAAATTTTTTCGTGGGTGATGACGATGAAGCGGGAAATAATGCTTTCGGGGAGAACTTTGTAATGGTATTGAAATTCTAGGGTTTCCCCTTCTAGTTCTGTTGCGTCTGGTTGCTCTTTGGGTAGAAGTCCCGCAATCAAAAATTGTGGTGGTTGACATTCTAGGGCAAAGCAAAGCTCAAATTCCTTCATCAGTCCGATCAAATAGTGGTGACGCTCGGTAGGATATCGCTCTGGATTGAGGATGCGGGTGAGATCGGCGGGGGTGAAAATGCCTTTGGCTTTAGTTTTGAGGTTTTCATCACTCAGGAGGGCGTAAATGCCTTCTGTCACCCAATTGGGTTTGAGGACGTTGGTATCCTTGAGGATGGGATGCTCGCGGAAGTTGAGAACTAAACCAAGGCGATGCAGTAAATCAATCAGTTGCTCTTGGTTGTGTTCTTCGGGAATTTGGTTTTCGTGGCAGATGCCGATATAGCGGTTGTAGGTGATGAAGTCTTCAGTCATGGCTTCGAGTTGTTGTTTCACCTTAAACCAAGTCAGGGGTAGAAGATCGTAGACTTCTTTGAGTTTGGCTATTTGCTGAAAAATAGCGGCGCGGAGTTCATCAATGCCAATATTATCTTGGCAGGAGGTTTCGATAATGGCTTGGATGTTGGGGTATTTGTCCCGTAATGCTTTGCGGTTGATGTCGAGGGGTTGTTCGTCTTTTTTGTTACCAACGATAATCACGGGGGACTGGCCACCGAAGCTTTCGATTAGTTTCAGCCAATATTCGATGCGGTTTTCTTCTTCGCTGGTGCGACAATTACAGACTAGGAGATAGAGACTGCGCTTGGTTAGAAAAAACTGATGGGTGGCATGATAAATTTCCTGTCCGCCAAAGTCCCAAACATTAAGGCGGATATCTTTGGTATTTACCTGGATGTTCCAAGTTTCTACATTCAGTCCATCGGTTTGGGGTTGATTTTTATCATATTTATTGCGGATTAGTCGCTCGATTAGGGATGTTTTGCCGACGCTACCTTGCCCGATGAGTAAGAGTTTAGCTTCGTGTAATGGTCGAGTTTCACTTGTGCTAATTTGCCTCAAGTAATTTAAAATCTCTTTTACATTTCCTGAATTAAGAATTTCGATTGGAATATTGGTTATTGGGTTGTTACTCAGGTCAAGCTTGTTGAGATTGGTTAATTTTGCGATCGCCTCTGGTATCTGGGTTATTTGGTTGGATCTGAGGTAAAGCTTGGTGAGATTGGTTAAATTCGCAATCACCTCTGGTATCTGGGTTATTTGGTTGGATCTGAGGTCAAGCTCGGTGAGATTGGTTAATTTTGCGATCGCCTCTGGTATCTGGGTTATTTGGTTGGATCTGAGGTAAAGCTGGGTGAGATTGGTTAAATTTGCGATCGCCTCTGGTATCTGGGTTATTTGGTTGTGACTGAGGACAAGCTTGGTGAGATTGGTTAAATTCGCAATCACCTCTGGTATCTGGGTTATTTGGTTGGATCTGAGGTCAAGCTTGGTGAGATTGGTTAAATTCGCAATCACCTCTGGTATCTGGGTTATTTGGTTGTTAAAGAGAAAAAGGTGGGTGAGATTGGTTAAATTCGCGATCACATCTGGTATCTGGATTATTTGGTTGAAACTCAGGTGAAGCCAGGTGAGATTGGTTAAATTCGCGATCACCTCTGGTATCTGGGTTATTTGGTTTACAATCAGGTCAAGCTTGGTGAGATTGGTTAAATTTGCGATCGCCTCTGGTATCTGGGTTATTTGGTTGGATCTGAGGTAAAGCTGGGTGAGATTGGTTAAATTTGTGATCGCCTCTGGTATCTGGGTTATTTGGTTTACACTCAGGTCAAGCTTGGTGAGATTGGTTAATTTTGCGATCGCCTCTGGTATCTGGGTTATTTGGTTGGATCTGAGGTCAAGTTGGGTGAGATTGGTTAATTTTGCGATCGCCTCTGGTATCTGGGTTAGCTCTACTCGAATTAAGATAAGTTCCTCTAAATGTACTATTTGAGTCACCACATCGGGAATGTTCTCTAAAGGATTGCCACTAATATCCAACTTCCGCAAATTAGGCAAACCCAATAGTTCGAGGGGAAGGGTTTTTAAATTGTTGCCGGAAACCTTTTGGATAAGGCGGCCTCCTACTTGTTCATAACCTTTAAGCCTCTTTCCCAAAATCAAAGACTCAAGCTGCTGCAACTTACCAATTTCCCCAGGTAACTCGGTCAACCCCTGCCCCGACAGGTCCAACTCTCGCCAACCCTCAGCCGCGGCGCGATCTATCAGTGCCAATAACTCATCCTGCGTCATTCGATTTTGGATTTTGGATTTTAGATTTTAGATTGATGATTGTTTCTACGGATAAATCCGGGGACTTGTACCATTAAGAAATGGGCGTTGCTGAATTGAAGTATGAATTTATTTTTATTGTTTGAGTAACGCCCCCTAAATCCCCTGCCCCCGTGACCCCCAATTCTGGGGGTACCTGGGGGTACCTGGGGGTACCTGGGGGACTTTAAATTATCTTGCTCCCCCAGAATTGGGGGTTGGGGGGCAAAATCACACCTGTATTCAGCAACGCCAAGAAATGATTGGTCATCCGATTTTAGATTTTGGATTTTAGATTGATGATTGGTTCCACGGATAAATAAAATTTAAACTAAAAACTAAGTATATACAAGGGAGTGATAATGTCTACTATTAAACAAGAGATGCCGGTTTTAACTCGCCATGAGGGAGACTGGGTAGGTACTTATACAGTTGTTGATGCTGAAGGTAAAATCCTTGACAAGTATAAATCCCATTTAACTTGTGAGTTCCCAGAAGATGGTTCTTCTCCCTATTTCCAAACTAATCGCTATAGCTGGGAAAATGGGAAGGTGGAAGAATATGATTTTCCGGGAATGTACGCCGATAAAAAACTATTATTTGATACAGAACGGATTCAAGGAGAAGCCTGGGAAGTTGATGATTCCACAGTCATCTTGCGCTTCACTTATAAAGAGAAACCAGGAATTCACATCGTGGAAATGATTTATCTTAGCCCTGACAATAACTACCGTTCCCGTACCTGGCACTGGTTTAACAATGGTAAACTGTTTCAGCGCACCCTGATTCAAGAAGAACGCATGGTACGAAGTTGATAGTTGATAGTTGATGGTTGATGGTTGACAGTATATTTTTTGCTGTGGGGTGTAGGTGCAAGATATGAAGTAATATTAAATCCGGATGATTAGTTACCGCGAAAACCTCACCCCATCCTCCGGACACCCCTCTCCTTAATAAAGGCTCACATGTACACACAAGTCCTGTCTGTCTTCGTTTGAGTCTATTCAGCCCCCTAAATCCCCCAATTCTGGGGGACTTTGAGAACTCTTGTTCCCCCAAAATTGGGGGTTAGGGGGCTTTTCAGTGAGGACTTGGCTAAATTTAATTACTTGTGTGTACACCGTAGCCTTATTAAGGAGAGGGGAAGGGGGTGAGGTGAAGACAATATGGTAAATAAATAAGCGAATTTGATATGACGCACCCATAATACAAGGGTTTTGGTACGTTAAACTAAAGTCCGAACACACCCGTCAACTAACAACTAACAACCAACAACCGTCAACCGTTTCCCATATGGCAAAAGGCGAAAAAATTAATTTTTCTACCCCTAGTGGTTTCCCAGAGTTTCTTCCCAGTGAAAAACGTCTGGAATCCTATTTACTTGACATTATCCGTAAAATATTTGAAAACTACGGATTCACTCCCATTGAAACCCCGGCTATAGAAAGATTAGAGGTTCTCCAAGCCAAGGGCAATCAAGGGGATAATATTATTTATGGCATTGATCCCATTTTGCCCCCCAATCGGCAAGCAGAGAAGGACAAGGCTGGGGAAGGTGGCTCTGAGCTACGGGCGTTAAAATTTGACCAAACTGTACCCCTCGCCGCTTACATCGCCCGCCATTTGAATGATTTAACCTTTCCCTTCGCCCGCTACCAAATGGATATGGTATTTCGGGGAGAACGAGCCAAGGATGGGCGTTTTCGCCAATTCCGCCAGTGTGATATAGATGTGGTGGCGCGGCGGGAACTCAGTTTGCTGTACGATGCCCAAATGCCAGCAATTATTTCTGAGATATTTGAGGCGATTAATATTGGTGATTTCCTGATTCGCATCAACAACCGCAAAATTTTGACTGGTTTCTTTCAGTCTGTGGGTATTGCGCCAGAGAAAATTAAAACCTGCGTCACCATAGTTGATACCCTGGAAAAGGTGGGGGAAACAAAGGTTAAACAGAAGCTGGAACAAGAAGGGGTATCCCCGGAGCAAACTGATAAAATTATTGATTTTATTCAGATTGATGGCGACGTTGATAATGTATTAGAGAAGCTCAAACACTTAAGTCAAAATCTCCCCGAATCGGAGCAATTTAGTTTGGGGGTGACAGAACTAGAAACGGTAATTGCTGGGGTGCGGAATTTAGGGGTTGCCCAGAATCGCTTCACCATTGACTTATCAATTGCCCGGGGACTAGATTACTACACGGGCACAGTTTACGAAACCACCCTCCTAGGACATGAAGCCTTGGGTAGTATTTGTTCTGGGGGTAGATACGAGGAACTGGTGGGGACATTTTTAGGGGAAAAAATGCCGGGAGTAGGTATTTCCATCGGTTTAACCAGGTTAATGAGTCGCTTACTCAAAGCTGGAATTTTACAGCCCCTACCTCCCACACCAGCCCAGGTAATGGTGGTAAATATGCAAGCAGATTTAATGCCTATTTATCTAAAGGTGTCACAACAGCTACGTCAAGCCGGATTGAAGGTGGTAACTAGTTTCGACAAGCGCAACTTGGGTAAACAATTGCAACTAGCTGATAAACAGGGAATTAGATTTTGTGTGATTATTGGTTCAGAAGAAGCCACAACCCAGAAATCTTCCCTAAAAGATTTGCACACCAGGGAGCAAGTAGAAATAACCTGGGACAATTTAGCCCAAGAAATTCACAAGCGATCGCTATCCTGATATTCTTGTGTGTACACACAAATAATCAAATTTAGCCAAATACTCACGAAACGCCCCCTAACCCCCAAAATTGGGGGAACAAGAGTTCTCAAAGTCCCCCATAATTGGGGGATTTAGGGGGCTAAGACATGTGTGTATATGCAAGCCTTAATACGTCGAGGGAAAGATTTTTGCTACGCAAAAAGCGAGGGTGAAGTTGAATTATAGAGAGAGCATATTATTCAATCTGCCCCCTGTCAACCATCAACCATCAACCATCAACTATCAACCATCAACCATCAACTATCAACCATCAACCATCAACTATCAACCATCAACTATCAACCATCAACTATCAACCATCAACCATCAACCTTCACTCAAACGGTGAATATTCCAAAACAAGGACAGCCCCACCCCACCATCCACATAAATATGTTGGCCCGTAATAAATCCACTCCCTTGGGAGCAGAGAAATCCTACTAAAGGAGCCACATCATCAGGCTGCCCCCATCTTCCCATGGGAGTGGCCATTGGCGGTACATCATCAATGTAGGGAAGTTTCTCCAAATATCCATCCCATGCTTCAGTCTTAATATAGCCAGGAGTCACAATATTGACAGTGATTCCCCGTGGAGCTACGGCTACAGCATAGTGTTTTGCCAGGGTTTCCATTCCTGCCTTAGCTGGAGCAGCCATAGAATATACCTTACCTGGATTGTGAACACCACTAGCAGAGATAACTACTACCCTACCTTGCCCATCAGCCATGTAATTTAATGCTTTTTCCATACATCTGAGAAATGTTTTCGGGTAGAGTTCTTGGGCTTCTTCGTACTGCTCAAAAGTAAATCCCCCGGGAAGCGTAGCAGTGATTGGGTACCCAGCGACGTGAACGAAAGCCGTTAGTTGGCTATTAAAGTTTTCTACCAATGCTTGAAAGAGTAAGTCAATGGTTTCGGGTTGTTTAATATCCCCTGGTACGGTGACAACCTTGATATTAGATGCTTGCAACTCATTCTTGGCTGTGAGTGCAGCTTGATGATTGGAACCGTATCCCAGGATCAAATGGAAACCGTTACTCGCCAGTTGACGGGAAATAGCCAAGCCTATACCACGAGTTCCTCCGGTTACTAGAGCAACTTTCATAAATTTGACCTCACTATATCAGTTGCGTAAGTCCTATATATAGCAGAAGGCAGAAAAATATCCCGATGAAATTATCTTTATACCAAGGGAAAAAATCAATATTTACTTTTTTTTAGGATAAAAATTCTTCTCTCTTCCTAGTAATATTATGTCTGGTTAATTGCTTGCAGTTAAGCATCAATTAAAGTCCATTGGTAAAAATTTGTTAACCCCTGAATCAATTTTTCTTGTTGAGGCAAACATAGGCATCAATTAAATAAATTGAAGGGGTGAGAATAGCCATTTAATGTCACAATTAAAATTCTATTTTAAGTAATTGTGAAAAAAATAATTTATATTTGTACTTTTTTGTAAAAAGTTCCTCACCATATCATATTATATTATGTACGAAAATCTACTAATAGTATGAGATTGTAATGGAAGCAGTTTGGGATTTTATTAGAAATCTGGATTATTCCGGCATCCCGGTGGGTAAAATTATTGCTGTTATTGTTGTTCTTACCCTGACACAGTTATTTAGGCGAATTTTTATCGCAATCGCCATTAAGACCATTGATCGCCTGACTAGCAAGACTGAGACCACCTTGGATGATGAGTTGATCGAAGTTCTCAAGCCATCCTTAAGCTTAATGATTTTTTTGGGTGGACTATGGATAGTCAGGACTATTCTGTCACAGGAACTAGGCGATCAATTAGGTGCAACAGCAGACTCTGTTCTCAACATCATCTTTATTTTTATCATTGCCTATATTATCTACCGTAGTTCTTCAATACTGGGACATATACTTGCTAACTCGTTGTTGCACACGGAGACCGAACTCGACGGGTTGCTTAGACCTTTCCTACCGAAGATTTTTCAAGCGATCGCAATCATGGCAATCGCGATAAAGGTGAGTGAGATATTTTTGGGTCAATCCGTAGGGGCGTTGGTCGGTTTGTTAGGAGGAGCCGGACTAACCATCGGTTTGTTGTTCAAGGATATCGTTTATGACTGGTTTTGTACGGTGATTATCTACTCGGATAAACTGTATAAAGAAGGCGACTGGATTGTAGTATCAGGAATAAATGGTTTTGTGCAGGTACTAAATATCGGATTTAGAAGTACAACTCTTCATATAGGTATTTGGGGTTCGATCATCAAAATGCCTAATTCCAAAATGATTGCTGGGGTTGTGGAAAATTGGTCGCAAAATGCTGGTGATGATATAAAGTGGGGTTTGAATTTGACTCTCAAAATTGACGGAATTTCATCACAACAAACCACCAGAATTTGTGATGGAATTGAAGAAATGCTCAATCATATCAATGGTATATTGAAGTCACACACAGTTCGCTTTGCCAATATTGAAGATAATGCCCGAGTGATTAAAATTACGGTATTTGTGAATGATACCAATCTTTATTTTGATGTGGAAAAAAACATCAATCTAGGAATCTTAGAAGTATTAGAAAAAGAGGGTGTAGATTCTCTCCATGTACTGCTGAGAACTGACCCCGAAACACATCAACAGAGTTTGCAAGGGGTAAATAACTAAAATTGGTCACAATCAGTGTAGACCAATTGTAGGTGTGAGAGATCCCCGACTTCTTTAAGAAGTCGGGGATCTGTGACCCCTCATAACTAATGTCCTATTTCGCAGCTCTATTGTCATTCCGTGAAGAACCTTGTGTTAACCAATCAGGCTTATCTGTAGTTTCTCCAATAGGAATATAAATTCCCTCGTGATCGAACGCTTCTTTCAACATTTTCCTCAACTTTCGTTTGACTTGCACATGTCTACCTGGTTTCACCTTTGTCATTGTGAAAATAGATAAGCGAATATCGCCAAATTCTTTCACCCCATCTACTTGTGTTGGCTCTAAAACATCACTATTTTCTTGTTTGAGTTGATTCCCAACAGTTTCAATAATTTCCTGAACACGATTTATATTGCTATCATAATCAACACCAACCTCAACATAGGAATAAATATAATCTTTAGAAAAATTTGTAATTGAATTAATATTCCCATTGCGTATAATGAAGACTTGCCCGAGATGATGACGAATGCGTGTTGTTCTCAATTCAATAGCTTCTACATATCCTGATGCCTTATCTGTTTCGATATAATCTCCTACTAAATAATAGTTTTCAAATAGGATAAAAAAACCTGATACAATATCATTAATGAGATTTTGCGCCCCAATACCCACAGCTAAACCCAAAATTCCCGCACCAGCTAAAATTGGTTGTGGATTAATCCCAATTGTTTCTAGTATGAAAATACCTACCCCAAAATAAACAGAATATTTGATAAAACTTTTGATTAGAGGGGTAATTGTATGTCGTCTTTGTTGCTGGATTTCTGTTAAATTTGGCGATTTGAGTAGTAATTCTTCGACAATCAAATAAGCGATGGAGATTATTACTTGGCTCATTAAAAACATCAAAATGATTTTAATTACAATTAAACCCCAACTGCCTAAATTAGCAATAAAATCAATCTGCTGGACGACAAGAATTGTCATTAAAACATAAATAATCAACTCTAAGCAACGCTTAAACAACGGGATTAAATGTCGGAGTTGGACGTAAAACCGCAAAACATTGTCTGAGTTGGAATTCTTTACACTAAGGGCATCAAGACTATCAATAATCACGGCAACTACTTTAAAGACTAGTCGCCCGATGGCAACAATCAGGTAAATTCTTAGCAGAACATATAAATATTTACTAACAATGGGCGGGAGAATTATAAATTGAGCACAAAGAATAGAGACTCCGATCCAAGATGCATTATTGATATTCTTTTTTAAGGCATCAAAAAATATGGCAATACTGCGATCGTTGTCAGTAATTAAATCAATATTTTGCAGGTATATCGATGTTTTATCCAACAAAGGATTAAAAATTTTCAGAGCAATACTTGTTGCAATAATTGCTCCGATACATTTGAGAAAACCTAAGCCCAGGGCTGTCCAAAATTCACTGGGAATTTGACTGAGCAGAGATAAACTATAGTCTCGAACATTTTCGCCACGATAGGCAAGATATCCATTAATGCCAATGATTGCTAAGGAAATGGTAAAACAGCAAAGGAAAATAAAGATACGAAAATTACGACGAATTACTGATGCATTGTTGTTGAATTGTTTCAGTAAAGGAATTTTAAAAACCTGTCGATATAGTTTGTTAAAACACCAATTGACAAGGAAGAAAAATATAAAATTTATCGCAAGTTCTGCGATAATTGTAATAATATTAATTGTTAAATGTGTCATGGATACATACTTCCCGATATAACAAAACAGCTCTTTAGTATCTATGATACTGAAATTAGATTCTAATTCAGCATCAGGGTTTGGTGACAAAATCAAGGTTGTAAGCCTAAATTTTGCCACCAAGTTTCAAACGCTAATAATAGCTGTTATTGTTGTTTCAAAATGGATCTTAAGTTGTGTATTCTACCACTGTTGTGCTAACTTGATGTACTACCGTAAATCAAAAGTTATCTTCACACTCTCACACTGACTTCATAGGCAAGAATACGGTAGTTTTAGAGCTGGAATATTTTAACAAATAATGGGCATAACTATGAAGATAGTTGAAGATTGTTTATTTTTTGTCCTTCTGGATTTCTCAATTCTCTAGAAACCTTTCCCTAAAACATAAAATGTGATGGTTAGGGTTGAAGATAAAATAAAATATAAAACCTCACCCTGTCCTGTCGGACATCCCTCTCCTTATTAAGGAGAGGGAAAAATGTTTACGTAGTAAAAAGCGAGGGCGAGGTTCAATTGTCACAACAGAGCATATTATTTAATCTGCTTCCCTTAATAAATATTAATCTGTTGACTATCTACTTCAATAATTAGTTCATCTCCGTATTTTAAATCATTGACGTAAGTTGTCATAATTTCCAAAATATCCGCAGATTGAAAGTGTTCTGGTTTAGTGTCAGGATGGGGATAGTAAATTAAACCATTTAAGACTTCGCCTTTATTCAGTCTAATTCGGCAATCAAAAAATGAAAAATCTTCGGCTGGAGTATCTAGCAGCCATTTCATATTTTTGAATGTGTGTTTAGCATTTATGATTTCATATTGATGTGGATAAATTGAAAGATTAATTGTTCCAGAAAAATAGTTATCTAATTGCAAACCTCGTTCAGAGAAAAAAGGTTTTTGTATTTCAATAGTACCTTGAGGGAAACGGGGATTTCCAGATTTTCCTGATGCTACTCCATGACCTTTTTTAACAATACCTTTGACTTGTATCCAATTGCTCATTATATCCTGATATCACTTTCAATAGGTTGCTTGTAAACGACTTATCAAATATTCTCCCGCCAAAATGGGAGGGTAAATAGGTGGTTGTTGTTGGGAGCAACTTGCCAAACAAGTAATTTCTGTATCGTCATTCGGATGACAAAAAAAAGCAATAGAATATCTCGACTGGTTTGCTCTTTCATCATCGGGAATTATCACTCGATGCTTGGTTGAACAAAATATATGATTAGTCCATCGCTGCATTAAATCTCCAGTATTCACCACCACCATCCCGGGTATGGGATATGCTGTAATCCAATGTCCACTGCTTGTTTGCACTTCCAATCCTTCTACCCCATCTTGGAATAGTAAAGTCAGGCTACCATAATCAGAATGCTCCCCAGCACGCACTTGTCCAGGTTTGGGAGGCATATGTAATGGCGGATAATGTAGCAGTCGCAAGGTATGATTTGTTTGATTATGTCTAATGGTGAAAAAATTTTCTGGTAGTTCCAATGCTAAAGCAAAGGCTTGCAATACAGTATTAACCAATTCAGTACAAGCTTGATAAAAAGTAATGATGACAGGATTTTTTGCCGGTGAAAAATCAGATAATGAAGTGTTTAATATATCTTGATTACTAATATTAAAAGCCTCCTTTAAATCCCCTGGTGTATTTATATTTAAACGCTCCCTTTCTAACCCGACATAACCAGTATTAATAAATTCATCACTCCAAGCTAACTGTTGTTTAACTGCTAGTGGTGAATTAAAAAAAGATTTACTTATACTGAAAATTTCTGCCAATAAATCCTTTGATATGACTGAATTTTGTATGTACATAAAGCCAATATCATGACAGGCTTGATAAATTTGTTTAGCTAAAGCTTTTTTAGTTGATTGGTTACTATTTTGAAACCTTGATAAATCAATTAATGGAATTGACATAATTTGATTTTTGGCTGACAAATAAACATGGACACAAGCCCCCGGATTTATCTGTGGAGAAACACAAAGTATCTTATCATTATTTCAAGCTCCTGGCTTTAGGCATGGGGTCAATCGGTAAATTCAAAATCCAAAATCCAAAATCCAAAATCCAAAATTGATTGACAATATTGATAATAAATAATTCCCAGACTATTTATTGCCCAACCATTCACCACCAAAGAAGCGCCAACGGACAAAAATGATTCGCATTAAACTTTGGGAAGCAACAAAAACTGCTAACCAAACAGCACTATAATGAAGGGAAAAATCACCCCAAATGAGAAACTCCCTTGGTATGGGAAGAGGTAAAACAGCAAATATTTTTAACCCACACCACACAAATATCATTTCCCAAATACCGGCAAAAAATTGATAAACTGCGGGCCAATCCCTATCCCAGCGATACTTTTGCATTTTGTCATAAACAAAATCCCACCCTAAGCCGAAAATAGCAATATATCCCAGTATCCAGAAATATGCAGAGCTTTCACCAGAACCAATCAAACCCATCGCAAAGGGTAAGGTGACTAATACACCAACAGTACCAAGTAATAATAATCGAGTTTGCCAACGGCCAAATAAAGTGGGAGTCATTCGATTTTGGATTTTAGATTTTAGATTTTGGATTTTGAAAAACAGATAATCCGTTATCCGTTGTCTATTTTATATTTACCGATTGACCCCATGTCTAAAATCAGGGACTTGTATCTCTGTTTATTTTTCGTCATTTTACCTATCACTCATCAATCATCGAGAACCAGGACTTAGGCAAGATTCACATTATTGCGTCATTATAAGTGATCGGTAAGTTCTGTGATTAATTGTCGGCTATTATTGTATCAGAAAGATAGAATACGTAAATATTTTGTCATATTAGTTGTATTGTTTACATTTGGTTTACGTAAGTTTGGAATTGGAAATAAACAGCAATTTATTAAGTTATGTTCGCTCTTGTTGTAGAGTTTGTGGTGCTATTATCAATTGGGATAAAATTCTGACGGTGAAATTTACCAATAATATGTAGAATTTTGTACATATTATGTAATCTACTAATAAAGTTCTTGTAGATAAATATGTCTGAATCTATACGCTATCCCCAGCCAATAATTTTGATTCGAGGTTTCGGTGGAATTGATGTCTCAGATGAAATAGCAGATCCTTACCAAGGATTTAATCATGGTACGGTTTACCCCCATAGGAAAGGTGAAAACTACATCTATGAAGGGTTATTTATGCGCTTTTTGAAATCACGTTGGAAGTATCACGATGCTACCAACGTGGTGGGATACTATCACAAGGAAATAAAAAATGAACCAATACTTTCCCAGAAGTTTAAAAATCTGGAGAAAAGACTGAAAAATAATGCACAGCAGTATTCCCGGCTAAATTTCTTCCAACATCAGAATATTATTCACGAGTTTGAACGGCTACAACAAAATAATTTCTTTTCTGGTAACAAAATTGTCATCGATCCAGAAATGGCCCTGCATTCCTTGGAATCAATTGATCTTTGTCGTACTCTTTGGGTGTTCCGTTACTATGACCTCAACGATCGCAGATTTACAGCCTATGGTCAAGCACTTGTGCGATTAATTGAGTTGATTCGAGAATTAGTTAATATCCAACAAGGTGTTAAACCCAAGGTAAATATTATTGCTCATTCCATGGGCGGACTTATAGTCAGGGAAGCTGTACAGCTTACTTATCCTCAGGGTACAGCCAAGGATTATATTAACAAAATTGTCACTTTAGGTACGCCACATCAAGGTATTACATTTCCAATTGTACAAAGTTGGGTTCGTAATGCTTCCCAGGACGAAGTTGAAAATTTCCAGCCAGATTTGCAAGCAAACCCTGATATACAAGAATCCTTTATTAATTTTCATCAGTATTTTCCCCTAGAGCGATTGCTGACCGTAGTTGGTACAAATTATCGTACTTATAGTATTCGTAGTGTTTCCTTGGCTAACCGCTTATTCCCCATTTCTGGTGAGTATGGAGTGAATTACAATCGTAGTGATGGTTTAGTTAAACTCGCTTGTGCTCAGATACCTGGTGCGCCCCGTACATTTATCCACAAATGTCATTATGGTAATGATTCATTAGTTAGCTCTAGGGAAGCTTTTGAAGTCACAACTCGCTTCTTTTTCGGTAATATGCGATCGCGTCTGCGGTTTGTCCGTGGTAAAGTAACCCGTGGTAAGGATTTATTCGGTAAGAGTGAGTTTTTTCTGGGGGTTTGTATTAAACCCAGGGGGGTGGATTTTGAACTTTTCCATCAAAGTAAGGAAGCTGAAAACTGTTATGGGCCTTTTAGTCAAGCAGATCCCAGTGACAATAATGTAGACTTCCGGGAACAGGAATTAGCCTTCGGTTGGGCTGATGGGAAGAATCTGATTTGGGAGGGATACTTGGACACTACCCCTATCCTGGAAGACGTAAGTATTACTGAGAAAGATTTGGTCATGCGGATGGATTTTTCTGTCAGCGAACGGGACTTATATGGGATTGGTTTTTCTGATAATAAAATTTTCAGCAAGCAATATTATATTCGTGCCTTGCTACCACTTCCCCCACAACGAGTCATACAGAAGGTTTACCTCCATCAGAATGAGCAGTTTGACTCTGGCGGTACACCAATGAAACTCCAAGATGGTGGATGGGAGTTTACTGTTGGGGATTCTGGTTTTGCAGGTACTTTCCGAATTGAAATTGATTCAATATCATGATTGGGCACAGCCAGTTCGCTGTTCCCCTGTACCCTGTACCCTAATTATAACTAGCGATCGCATGCCAATTAAGTACATTTTCCCATAATGTTTGATAACCCAAGGTATTGGGATGAAGGCCATCAGTACTAATACGCTGCTCTACCCACTGTTCCCCCTGTTCCATCCATTGTTCAAATATATCTAAATAGGGAATATTCCTCTGGGAGCAAGCTAACTTAGTCATTTCTTTGTAGTTGTACTGATCCGTGCGATCGTAGTATATGCAATCCCAAAATGGCATCTTTGTCTCATTTACTGGTGTCATACCCACAAATAGTACTGGACAAAGTTGCTGCGCTCTATCTAATAATGCGGAAATCTGGGTTTTAAAGGTATTAATATCTGTGTAATTTCTACCATTCACATGGCCCAACCGTGCGGAATCATTCACCCCCACCGAAAGAATAATCAAGTCGGGTACTTGATTCCTCAACTCTCCCCGGTGACGAAATTCCACTTCTAGTCTTTGGGCTACCTGTTGTACGCGATCGCCCCTTACTCCTAAATTATAAAGCACATGACCCGCACTATCAGGAGACATCCAACAACGGCGCAATCTTTCTACCCAACCCCCGCCTTCTACATCGCCGAATCCATATACTAAACTGTCCCCCAAGGCTATAATTTTCAAAGGCTGGTGTGGATTCGGTTTGGTAGACAGCTCCATTGACTCAGGTGTTACAAGTGTCTGCATCTTAAAAAGAATGTATTTTATATTTCTCAACAATTTTATACATTTCTACACTATTGAGGTGTATTTGATATTACAAAGAGTCTCTAGCCCTTTTCTGTCACTCTGGAAAAATAAAAATAAATGTAGGTTGGGTGGAGCGTAGCGTAACCCAACAATACCGAGGTTTTTGGTTGTTGGGTTTCGTTCCTCAACCCAACCTACGCCTAAATTCATAAAAGTCCGTAAACATAAGGATTTTGAATTTTTATATAGCGAGAGTGATAAAAGAGGGCTAGATGATGCAAACAAACCTGATTCCCTTTTTTATCATGCCATCAGCTCAGGCTTAGGGCTTGTACAAAATTGCACCGTTGTTATCAAGTCCAACAATTAACTCTGTCCAATGATAAGCTGCCCCTAAGGGAATTTTTATTGCCATTTTTTACAAAAGTATTTATTTAAACTTGATCTCAAATTAAATCCAACATTGGTAATTTTGCTGTTTAATTGCTTGATTTATAATCGCAATGTACATTCTAAAACTAACCTTTGATTGACAAGAGAATAAGGTTGTATTTCTAGAGCGCGACTAAATGCTTGGATTGCTTGGCGGTATTTTCCTTGAGCTGCTTCACATAAACCAATACCATGAAGTGCCCCAAAATGTACAGGATTGATTTGGATTACCACATTGCAATCAGTTAAAGATTTTTGATAATCACCAGTGGTGTAATAAAGGAAACCGCGACGATTCCAGGCTTCAGCAAAGTCTGGTTGTTCTTTGATTAATTGAGTGAGTAAAGCTTCTGCTTCCTTTATATTTCCCCCATCCATAAGCTTTTGGCTGCGTTCAATCATTTCCAAACCATAAATCCCTTTCTGTTGAAACCAGATACGCCACAACTTTCTTGTTGCTTCTTCTCTAATTTTTTCGTTAGGATTTTTCAAGTTTTCAAGTAATGAGTTAATTGATAAAGAATCCATGAAATTCTAGTTAGTAAATACTACGTAGGAATAAATGCTATAAAAATTATTTTATAAGAAAATTTTGAACTTATCTTTAAGTTTTCACCCTAAAATTGCAAAGAATAGAACTTTTTTTACTATTACTTATATCGTCTTATACTCTCTCTATATCAGTAATATTTATCCAGTGAATCACTGTGCTTGATTTTAGACAGTTAAAATACTAATGATAAAAACAATAAGACCTCCAACTTTTCCGGAAAAATCGGGGTTCTGAGCATTTTGGTATAATATTAACTGTTTTGTTGCTGTTATTGAATCTCCCTGCTCAAGCAGTACAGATTTCCACCACCCCTTTAAGCTGTTATGCATCTAGTTTGTATATCCAATCGCAGGAAGCAGGGGGCAGGGGGCAGGCTTCGGCCGTGAGCTCAGCGTTCGACTGAGCGCTCACGCCGAAGTCCGAACGGGGGAAAGGAGATTTGACGTTTTGTTAGTCAAACACACATATACAATTTAAATGCGTGACAATTTAACTGTAGAAATTCTCCAAGAGCGATTACAGCATATAATCCCATAGTTTTTAACTAGGTGCACTGTGCGCGTTTCCGGTAGAGCTTACGGAAAATTTGGACTTATAAACAGGAGAAAAATAATGATGTTGAAATCCTTGTGTTTAAGTATTGTCCTATTTATTGTTTCTACTGTCTGCATCATATCAGTGGCATTTGCTAATCCCTTAATTCCTCAAACTAATTTTTTGCTGGCTCAAAACCCTATTACTGAGGAAGCAACTACAAAAATGCCAACCCAAGAATCTTCCCAGTCAGAAACAACTGAAGTTGATATATCTAAGGAAACTCAACCATTTGTAGAAGAGAATCAGGAGGCAGAAATACCAATTGAAAAAGCTACTCGTCGTACCTATCCTCAACCTCCAAATCCTTATGACATGGAGGCTATGGAAAAATTTGATCGGGAAGTTTACGGAGAAGGAAATTAATTAAGTTACTTGTGTTAATACCTTCGCCAAAATCCGACATTCTAAAAAGGTGCGGCTACACAAACAAAATCTGCCGAACCGGGCTATATCTGCAACAAGTATGTTTGTTGTATAGTTCATTGCTCGTAATTGCGCTATCCGCAAGGATAGCGCAACTACAACCTGGGTTATATAGCAATGGACATATTGGTTAGGACAGTATTGTTCGACTCAAGAACTGTCACCGAAGAGGCAGGAGAGCAGGGAGTGTGGGGAAGTAATGAGTAAGTTTCCTTAATACCATCAACCGTCAACTACCAACTACCAACTGTCAACCGTCAACCGTCAACTACCTGCTATAAAAGCAACATTTGGTCTATTGGTTGGGCAGATGCAGTAGTTACAGGATCTGGGCCACCTTCACCAACTTCAAACTGAGTCATCATCGCATGATCTTCGTGAACTAGATTGTGACAGTGCATCATAAATTTACCTTTGATGTCATTTCCTTCCCTGGTGCGAAACTGAGTAATTATCCGCACCGTCTGGAATTCACCCACCATAAAGACATCTTTCCAACCCCGTTCATAGGGACGGGGTGGTAAACCATTACGTGAGAGCATTTGGCAGTCAACTAAATGAATATGTATCGGATGCACCCAACCACTTCCAGGATTGACTAAATTCCAAATTTCCACATCTCCTGCTTGGGGATTAGCATCTACACGTTTTGGATCCCAAGTTCTCCCATTAATTAGCCACTGGTTGTTGCTGCGTTCAAATCTAAAAGTACGAGTCCGAGTTATGGGTTTACTAGTTAAAGATTCTACAGGACGTAGTGGACTGGGTATAGTGCTATCATCTGGTTCTGAGCGTACCACATCAAAGCGCATAATCGTGTGGGTACGGGTATCATTATCAAGGGAACCTGTAAAACCAATATTCCGCAAAAAGACTTGACTACCGATGGGATATTTAGAAAAATCAATAATCACATCGTATCGTTCTGCCACACCAATCGCCAAAGTTTGCCAAGGAGTACTTAATTCTACGGCCTCTTCAAGTAGTCCTCCATCACTGGCAATTACCATCAATTTCTCGCCAATTGTCAGCCTTTCAGCTTTCTGACTTAAGGCAAGTTGGTAATTACGGGAGACAGAAGCGTTTAAAATCCGGAAACGATACTTCCGATTTGCTACTTGCATTTGAGGCCAAGGCACCCCATTTACCAGAATCACATCCCCATATAGATGTTTTTGATTATTGTCATCAAAAATTAATCTACCATCACTTGTAAATCGTCCATCTTGAAGAATTAGGGGTACATCATATTCACCTTTAGGTAGGGGTAGATTTACCTCAAATTGGTCTTCCACAATGTACATCCCTGCCATTCCCATGTAAACGTTGCGGGAAGTGACATCCTGGGCATGATCGTGATACCAGAGAGTAGCAGCACGGTCATTAGGATATATATAATCTTTGAAGTATTCGGGAGGTATGTAATCAATGGCATAGCCATCATATTGGGGGAGGGATGCCATCCCATGTAAATGGATGACAGCATTAATGGGTTGTCCTTGTGAATCTTGACCTAACTTATTAATAAAGCGGACAACAGATTGCCTTCCCCCTTGACTGCGGTTACCGCCAAACTGTCTAATGATAGGACCCGGGGCAATGCCATTGTAGCCCCAAATCTCTGTTGTTAATCCTGGTAGAATTTCCACCAGAGATTTTTTGATGGTGATTTCGTAGTAATCGGTAGTTTGATCGCTACGCACGGGTTTTAATAGTGGTGGAACCCGGAATTTTTGTTGGAAACGGGGTATTCGCGGACTTAAACTTAAAGCCGTAGCAATACCTGGAAATGCTAAGGGCGACAACAAGACTCCAGTTCCAGCTAAACCCAGCTTAATTGCCTCGCGTCTGGTAATGTTCATAGTATTTTCCTCATCTATTTGCTGGTATAGATAGGATTCCTACTTGAATTTTGAACCCATACTGGGGCTCAAATGCCTGTTTGATATAAAATCCGCTTGTGGGACTAAATATTGTTGTCACCTCACCCCGTCGGTACAGACACCCCTCTCCTTAATCCCGTCGGTGCGGACACCCCTCTCCTTAATAAGGAGAGGGGAAGGGGGTGAGGTTTTTGCGGTAACGTTCTCATCCGGATTTCATAT
>JASJCX010000052.1 GCA_030065255.1 Calothrix sp. MO_167.B42
ATTTATCGTTACGTGCTGTTGTAGAAGCTCAAAGGGAAGAATATCTACGTTTGTCGCGGGAATGGGACAAACAGATGGAAGAATATTTGAATTCTGTTGATTGGGAAGAATTCAAAATACAATCGCAATTAACTACTGACGAAGAGAAAGTTTTTTGAACAAGTAGACAGATTCCCGCTCAGGAATCTGCCTACATATATTTATTATGATGGAATTTGGTTAGCTAGCAGCTACTTTACTTTTTGATGTGTCTGCTATTTCATTCAAAATAATTTCTACTTGTTGCGGTTGTGTTTTTAACTTGGTTTGGATTTTTGTTCTCAAAACTGCTAACTTTTGATATTTACCATTAATCTTATCCCCAATCCCTAACCGTCGTGCAGCAGTACGAATGCGAGATTGTGGTAAATTTTGTATTAGTTCTTCAAGTGACTCTGTATCAATACTATTGTCCTGTATCGCATTTATCCTGGCAACTTTAGTTACTGGTTTCAGGTTGGAAAGTGTGTGATTCATTTCTGTGTTTGACTTGGAAGATAAGGAATTTGATTTGTTCGATTTGTAACTCCATAAATTTATTAAACCTGCACAGAAATCGAAGAACATTAAGATTGCAAGAGCAAATATTAAACCAATGATGAGAACGTTCAAAACGATTTGAGTACTTTCCATTTTCTACATCTCCTATGTCCAGCTTGAAGCGGATGCTGGTATTTATTTCATCATCCTTTCCCCGTGAGGGGTATTTCAAATTCGTATTAACTAAACTATAGCAACTGGAATTATTCCCATCTAACTCAGTACACTTGGTTATATAATGCCTGCAATTCTCTTTTTAACCTTACATAAGTGCAGGATTAATCAATAGACATCTCCGAAAACAGTCAAAACTGCTCTGTAACTAGCTTATCAGCTGCATCTTTCAATGTTGCAGAGAGCGCCAATCAATACGATAAAATAGGTGTCTGGGATATTTATTGATAGTTACAATGTCAAAATATATAGTTATGTGCATTAATTTTAACCTGATAACATAGGGTTTGTTTCTGCTGGCAATATTAGTGCTCCGATTCGTAACCTCACTAATCCGCAAATTGTCAATATTACTTGTTCATACTTTTTAGATTTCAACCTAAATCTTTCTTGAACAACTCGAAATATTTTTACCGAACGAATTCGGTGTTCCACAAATACTGCTTTAGATGAAAACACCTTGTTTGATTTTTTCTGGTCAATTGTTAATTTTCCTTTTTTTGGTGTTTTAATCGGAGTATTAATTAAATCTTCTCATATGTAAGCTAAATCACCCTTAAATTGTTGTTTTGGGTCAAAGTTATCACGGTTTTCTCGAAACAAAATTATATCGCTTTTTGGCCCAGGCTCACCAGTTATCACATCAACAATATCCTTGGCATTTGGCAAGATAATTATTTGACTTTTAAAAGTATGGTTACTTGCTTTCCCTAAGTAATATTTTTCTTGTCCTTCTATCTTCCCTCCCGAAACTTCTTTGGTGTAGTTTCCACAATTCGCCGAAAATATTTCGATAGGTGACTTTGATCTGTAAAGCCACACCTCAAAGCAATATTAGCGATAGATAATTCTCGTTGCTGTTTTAATAATTGCTTGGCACGTTCTATTCGCTGTTGTATTACATACTGATAAGGAGAAATTCTCATTGACTGGCGAAATAGGCGGCAAAAGTAAAATTGACTCATATCTAAAGCTTGGGCAATGTCAACAAGTTTGATATTTTCCTCTATGTGGGCATTTATATACTCAATGGCTTGTTTCAGTTTGTAAGGTGATAGCCCATCTGTATATTCACGAATTATTGGTTTGTATGCGGAGTACTTTTTGAGTAGATGAATTGCTAAAGTTGCTCTTAAGCTTTCAATATACAATCTATCGCTAACACCACCTGTTTCTAGTTCTTTTTTGCAAGCATTGATAATTCCGTATAATAAGGGATCTCTAATAGTTTGAAAATAAGGTATGAGCTCAATTTTATTTGGCTCAATAATTTCTTGCCCAACACAATGCAGTAGTTTGGGATGAATAGCAACGAACATGAAATTTAAAAGTTGTTCTTTTGCGTTCCACACTGTACGATGAAGAGTATTTGCCGGATATATTCCTATATTTCCAGGATTCACTAATCCTTGTCGAAATTTTCCATCAAGCCATCTTTCTCTTACAGCCTTAACCATAGCAATACAGATAACATGCATTGCAAAATGATGTTCATTAGTATCGTGAGTAGGTTGTTGATGATACTCAAATACCATTCCTTCCCATCTACTTCCATTACTAGAAAGAATGGGAGAATTGGGGAAAATTAAATTAGAAGCTGTTTTCTCCTGAAAATTCACTTTAATTGCATTCTCAGGTTTCATGTTTTATACCTCGAGCAAGAATTTTATAATTATGGCAATAATTTACAAGACAATTTTATATTTTGATTCTAAGTATAGGACAAAAATTGTATGACATAAATAAAATTATCCATTTTCGAGTCAAGATTGAGAACAATAGAACGAAGAAAATCTAAACCATAACGGAAAATGCTTTTACTACGACGACCGTGCTTTTTAATCACAATAGGTTTATTTTGATGTAACCATTCCCCAACTAAAACAGCCCAACATAAGGCTAAGGTTAAAATAGCAATCAGTTTACTCAAACGCTCGGGATCTTTAATATGGGTAGATTCGAGACAAAAGCCTCTTGTCTTGAAAATACCGAATAAGGTCTCAATGCCCCAACGATGAGCATAATCTGCGGTAAGCGTTCGCGCAGCGTGTCCAAAGGACTCAGCTATGCCGTAGGCTTATCACTTTATGTGGAGCAGTTTGAGTGGCGACAACAAGTAAGGAGCCATCCTCAAGACGTAAAGCTGCAACGTACAACCAAAGTCCCCATAATCGTCTCGGACGACGTAAAACTTTAGTTTGTCCTCGCTTCAAGTCTTGAAATACAGTTTTTGGCTGAGTGCTATGTGGAAAAACGTTTTTTAGCCCTGGAAACCAAGTTCAAAAACTTAGTTCCTCCAAAAAGAAGAAGTGGGTGGAACCGTATTTTAGTAAAATTAGAAGGCTGCCAGATTCGGACTGGGAGCTTGATTTCAGGTGAAACTGAAGAATTAACGTCACTACGCCGTCTTAAAAAACGAAAACGTCAAACTGATTGGCGTGAATATTTCACTGCGACAGGCATTAAAAGAGGGACGGCTGATAATGGTTACAGATGCTTCTTCAACACAATCTGATTCTGAAAATTCTAGTGATGCAGATTCAGAGAATTTAGATTCTGGGGATATCAATACAGAAACAGATGCGGATATTGCTGAGTTAAATTATCCCCAATTTCCCAACGCAGATAGAGAAGAGGAAGCTATAGCTTGTGTTTTGGACAATCAACAATGTGCAATTCATGAAGAAGAGGCTGCAAGCGTTGATACAGTCATGTCTTTACTACGACAAGCTGGTAGTTGGGAAGAAGTAGTTCGCAGTACGGAAAACTGTGTCTGGAATGGATTTCACAGATTTATGGACAAAGTGGCTGAAAGCATTGTCTGGAAAAAGTTTCAAGGATTTTTATGCTTATTTCCCAACAACTCTATTGTTTCGAGAAGTCCGCGAACCATTACCGAAACCGGACTTTCTTCTACAAAACGCTCAAACACTTGACCTTGAATCATTATAGCTGTTCCATATCTACCAACTATATTTTTTCAACTAACTATAATTTGAGGGAAATTACAAGACCTTGAAAGGGCTAGTTCTATGGGAGTAAAATTTTACTTTTTCAAATTTAGAGCAAGAATCGGATAATTTTGGCAAAATTGTGCAAGAAAATTGTGTATTTTGTCTATAATCTCAGAACATTAGCGCGAGTTAAAAAATATTCTTGCCTGAAATACCTCCGAGCCAATGTTCGTTGGGAAAAAGCAACTTAACTACACTCTAAGTCCTACATACAATAAGCATTCAGTAGGAGTATTCACCAAGTAGAATTATTCTGAAAAAGAGCACACCTCGAATAAAAAGAAACCACTATGGCAATTCCAGGCTGGACACGCACCGAATCGCCCTTTCACCCAGGTGAACTGGCAATTCAAACCCGAATGGGAGCACAGGAGAGGATGGATAAACAAGGACGACGGCTGATCCGAGAATTTCTCCCAGAACAGCACCGTCAGTTCTTTGCCCGACTATCATATATAGTGGTGGGAACAGTGGATGCCGACCATCGTCTATGGGCTTCGATTCTAGTAGGAAACCCTGGCTTTCTCTCCACTCCGGACGAGTATACCTTGCGAGTTGCTACCAAGCCCCTGTTAGGCGATCCTTTAGCTGAGATACTCACAGATGGCATGGATATTGGCTTGCTCGGCATTGAACTTAGTACACGTCGCCGCAACCGTGTCAATGGGGTTGTGAGCACTATCCATGACGATGGTTTTGAGGTGCAAGTGATGCAAGGCTTTGGCAATTGCCCCCAATATATTCAAGCCCGAACCTTTGAGTGGGTAGAGTTCGATCCAGCAACACCCAAGCCAATCCATGAGATTACGGCATTGACAGAGTCAGAGCGGAATCTCATTGCTGGGGCTGACACTTTTTTTATTGCAACCGCCTATCAAGATGAATCAGCAGGGATTGCCAGTGGTGTGGATGTCTCCCATCGTGGCGGCAAACTAGGCTTTGTACGCATAGATGAGGATGATACCCTAACAGTTCCTGACTTTGCTGGTAATTGCCATTTTAATACATTCGGGAATATTGAATTAAATCCTTCTTCAGGAT
Source organism: Calothrix sp. MO_167.B42 (assembly GCA_030065255.1). Classification (GTDB taxonomy): domain Bacteria; phylum Cyanobacteriota; class Cyanobacteriia; order Cyanobacteriales; family Nostocaceae; genus Calothrix_A. The sequence continues at coordinate 4,809 of JASJCX010000052.1, forward strand.
TGTTATTTATAGATTTTGACCGAGGTGACTTGCTGTATCTCACCGGCAGAGCTGAAGTCATTTGGGAGGGAGAGGAAATCAGCACCTATGCTGGAGCAGAGCGGTTATTTAAATTCCAACTAGAAAGTGGCTATCGGGTTGAAGGCAGCCTTCCTTTACGCTGGTCAGCTCCAGAATTTTCCCGTTTCCTTGAATCTACAGGTTTATGGTAATCTATCTCGCCCCCCTTTTAACAACCTGACAATTCACTTATTCTCATCAGCCGACATTCCACGAAAAAATTCCACAACCAAATATGAAAAATGTTTCTTCCAAACTCATAACTCCTTTCCTCCTAACTATTTTCAGCTCAATTTCAGTTTGATTAATTATTACTTCGATTGGAGATAATATATATCTATGGCAATAACAAAAGGAGCTCACCATGTTGGACTTACAGACTTACAGTGCCAGATTTAACCGCAGCACGTAATTTCTTTGTGGATACTTTTGGTTTTGAGCAGGTTGGTGAAGTTCCAGATATCCAGCGGTTTTTCTCTCGGATGGCACGCTTATGTTAACTCTTTGGCGAGCAGCCGATCCAGAAAAAGCTACGCCGTTTGATCGTAAGAATATCATCGGTCTTCATCACTTTGCTTTGAAAGCTGACAGTGTGGAAACCCTTAAATCTCTTCATCAAACCTTAGTGAATACACCTGGAGTTGAAATTGAGTTTGCCCCTGAACCCTTGGGTGATGGATGATCCAGGGAAGCAGTCATGATACTCAAACGGCTATTTAGCAGGCTAGATTTTAACTTTCCCTCACCACCCCAATGTCGGGATGAAATTTGGCTCCTCGCATCATTATTTCAGTTAGAGCGTGAATTTCTGCCTAGCAATTTGTCCAGGGGACGATTTAGACAAGTATTGAGTTTCTGATTCACTAAAGGTAATTATTTATGGCAAACTGTTGAAATTTATACTTCGAGTACCTGTCCATTTTGTCGCCATGCGAAACAACTCCTTGATCGCAAAGGAGTAAGTTACACCGAATATGTGATTGATGGTGATGAAGCAGCGAGAGATGCAATGGTTACACGGGGTACAAACGGTAGACGCACAGTACCGCAGATTTTCATCAATGACCAACATATTGGTGGTAGCGATGACCTATATGAGTTGGAGAAACGGGAAGAGTTGGATATGTTGTTAAATCAAACACCAACATTGACCATCGGATGATTTTATCAAAATACGGATTTATTTTGTGCGATCACGTACCCCTTAGGGGAAGTAAACTACGCGTAGCGTGTCGCTCTGCGACTCAGCGTCTCATGAAGGAGAATCGCTTCAAAAGTATCGCACCTCAATGACTCAAATTTTTACTTTAAAGGAACAAAACCATGATTACACTCTACGGTCACGAAATGTCGGGTAACAGCTACAAAGTCCGTCTGTTGCTGGAACTTTTGAATCTGGAATACGAATGGGTGAAAGTCGATTTGATGAAAGATGAACATAAATCGCCGGAATATTTAGCCCTCAATCCTTTTGGACAATTACCCTTGCTAATCGATGGAGATATCAAACTCGCGGATGCTCAAGCTATTTTGGTATATTTAGCACGTCAATATGGCGGCGATGCTTGGCTACCTTTAGATACATTGTCCTTAGCTCAAGTGGTGCGGTGGTTATCAACTACAGCCGGAGAAATACGTCAAGGTCCCGAAAATGCCCGACTTTACCATTTGTTCGGTGCAACTAGTATCAATATCGAACGAGCATATCAAAAAGCTGAACACATCCTCACCCAATTGAATCAACATTTAAATACCCGCACCTGGTTAGAATTTGAACATCCCAGCATTGCAGATATAGCTGTTTTCCCTTACGTCGCTTTAGCTGCTGATGGCAAGATTGAACTAAATCCCTATCCAAATGTAATAACCTGGATTAATCGGGTGAAACAACTTCCTAACTACATACCGATGGCAGGACTTTAAAATTATTCACAATTGTTTATGTGAAAGGGCTGGGATTTAAATGCTAACTCTTTCACTAGCAAATCATGGAGTATCGTAATTGGACTTATAAGCTTTGTTAACAAGCTAAGATTCAAGGAGAGAAAACAATGGCAAATCCAGGTTGGGAGCGTTCCGAATCACCATTTCATGTTGGCGAACTGGCAATTCAAGCCAGATTGGGGGCACAAGAACGGATTGACAAGCAAGGAATGCGGGTAATTCGGGAATATCTACCCGAACAGCATCGTCAATTTTTTGCCCAACTTCCTTATGTAATTGTTGGTACTGTAGATGTATCTGGTTATCTGATGTTCTATATTCCTGGTGGCATTCGCATGGAAGTAATTGCCCTACCATCCTAAAAATTTAATCTTCTTAAGGAGTTAATAATCATGGCTCTCCCTAATCCTGGTATGACTATCGATCCAGAGAGAACTGCAATTGTCATTATCGATCCGCAAAATGACTTCCTTAGCCCTGGAGGTGTTGCCTGGAGTGTAGTTGGCGAAAGTGTCACCGAAAATAATACCGTGGCTAACATTGAGGCGTTAATGAAAGCCGCTAAGAATTATAATCTGCCGCTTTTCATTTCTCCCCACTATTATTTCCCTGCCGATCATCGATGGAAATTTGAAGGGGCACTGGAAAATGTTATGCATAGTATCAATATGTTTGATCGACCAGACCCATTAAAACTCGATGATTTTATTGGCTCAGGTGCTGATTGGCTAGAGATATACAAGCCCTACATCGAAGATGGCAAAACGGTTGTGTGCAGTCCCCATAAGGTCTATGGTCCTGAAAATAATGATTTGATTCTGCAACTTCGCAAACAGCGGATTGAGAAAATTATTTTGGGTGGTATGTCCTCCAATCTGTGTGTGGAATCCCATTTGCGAGAACTACTTGAGCAAGGTTTTGAAGTAGCCGTAGTCAAGGACGCGACAGCTGGGGCAAAAGTGCCTGAGGGGGACGGTTATGCGTCTGCACTGGTCAACTACCGGATGCTTGCCAATACTGTCTGGACAACCCAAGAGGCTTTACAAGCCTTAGGGGATAGTCTTCCTGCCTTCGTTTCAAACTAAATAAATGCCCAAGAACCCGGTCTTGCTTGCAGAACTCAGAGCTTGAACTAATGCAAGCGTTCAAAAAAATCGGCGTTGCTGAATTGAACTATGAATTTATTATTGTTATCTAACAAAAGCCCCCGTGACCCGTGACCCCCAAAAATTGGGGGTACATTGGGGGTACATTGGGGGACTTTTAAATATATTTCTCCCCCAGAATTGGGGGTTGGGGGGCTATTCATATTTTTAATCAGCAACACCAAAAAATCAGTCCCTTCAAGAATAGGTTTCTGTTGGGAATAACCCACAGGGGGACATTATCACAAGTTCATATTTTGCACCTTCTCAATAAGGATAAGGTGGGCAGTGCCCACCCTACCAAATTAATCCACCCATTTGGAAACTAGCACCATGGCTAAACAACAAAATCTGAATGATGCAGGGGTTGCAATTAATGGCTATGATCCGGTGTCTTATTTTATTGGCGATCGCCCTGTTCATGGTAATTTCACTATCTCATCAACGGTAGACGGTGCTACTTATTACTTCGCAAGTGAAGCTAACAGAGCAAAATTTGATGCCGATCCCGCCGCTTACATCCCACAATATGGAGGCTTTTGTGCTGTTGCGGTCTCCGAAGGCAAGATATTTGATGTAGATCCAGAAACCTACAAAGTTACCGACGGTAAACTCTATCTCTTCTATAACGGAGAATTAGGAAATACCAAACCCCAATGGGAAGCAGATGAAACGACCCGACGTGGGAATGCTGATGCACATTGGGCAAAGGACGAGCCCCTGGAAATGCATTAAAGGTTCAAGTGTGAATGGGCACGAATAGGGATATAAGGACATCAAAATGAAAACTGATTCGCATGTCGTCATTACCGGCAGCAATCGAGGCATTGGTCTTGCTTTAGCCAAGCATTATGCTCAGGCAGGATGCGATGTGACCGGCATCTGTCGTCAAACTTCGGTAGAACTAACTGAAGTTGCCAACTATGTCATTGATGGCATTGACTTAGCCGATGACAGTGGCATCGCCAAGATTATCTTGAAATTGCAACAACGTTCAATTGACCTGTTGCTAAATGTTGCTGGTATTATGCATTGGGAAAGCCTTGATGAGGTGGATGTAGAACTTATTAGACATCAAATTGAAGTAAACGCGATCGCACCTTTACGTCTAACAGTGGCTCTATTTGACCAGCTCTCTCAAGGTGCAAAAGTTGTTTTCCTTACCAGTAGGGCTGGCTCAATTGCAGACAATGGAATGGGACATGGATATGGATATCGCATGTCGAAAGCTGCTCTTAACATGGCTGCAAAAACTCTGGCGATCGACCTTATGCCCAAGGGGATTGCGATCGGTATTCTCCATCCTGGGTCGGTCAAAACACCACTAAACAAGCTCGGCGGTGAAATAGAAGTTGAAGAAGCTGTTGAAGGTTTGACGGCACGAATTGCTGAACTTACATTGCAAAACAGCGGCAGCTTTCTACATCAGAACGGAACCGCTTTGCCCTGGTGAGGTCGATGATACTTAATTTTCCATAGTTGAGTGCAGCATTGGAGCAGTTGAATCAGTTACAACCCCTTGGCAGAGTAGGTACCCCTAAGGACATAGCAGATGCCGTGTTGTATTTGGCGAATGCCAGTTGGATCACAGGTGTGATTCTTCCCGTTGATGGTGGTGTAGATGCTGGAGGTGACGGTACGAGTAACCTGAACCAAGAAGCAGCAGCATAATGTTTTTCGATTTTTAGTATAACCAGACAAAGTAAATCTGGTGGACTATTAGATTAGTAATTTTTGTGACTTAAAGGACTGTAATAATGAGCAAAATTGATGATATCAATGCAATCCGAGATATTGCTAAACTGTACTTTGACGGCACCCATTACAGCGACGGCGACAAAATGGAACAGGCGTTTGCCCCCGGTTGTCAAATTATCGGTAAGACCATGCGTGCAGAGCGTGATGACTGGATTGCAAGCATTCGCAAACGCAAGTCCCCCCATTCTCAAAATGCCCCCTATGACTATGGGATCCAATCCATTGAAATTGATGGAGATATCGCTCTGGCGCGCCTGCTGACACCGATTAACGGAATGCTGTTTACCGATATCATGACACTCTTAAAGGGTGATGATGGTCGCTGGCAAGTTGTTGCCAAGGCTTTCTACAAACATCCGCAAAACTAAAGTTTGGATTTCATCTTTAGCCATGTTAAGACTTTACGGTGCAGCCTTCATTCAATCATCCTTTATTCGAGGATCGATTATTAATATTGCTCAACTTGTGGAGAAAGGTCAGTTACGTCCACTTGTAGATGCCAAATCTTTTACATTTGCAGACATTGCTGCTGCCCATGCTCATGCGGAATCAGGAGCCGCCATTGGCAAAATCGTTTTAGAGCAGTCATTTAAAGCTGCATAAAGGGGGATAATCGCTCTGGTGGTTTGGTGATATGAGAGACTTGAGGAGCGATCAGGCAGTGAATAATCAGCTAATCCTAAGGAGACATGATGATAGACCTTTATACTTACACCACTCCTAATGGTCGTAAACCCGCCATTATGCTGGAAGAACTGGAACTACCCTACACCATCCACAAAGTCAACATTGGTAAAGAGGAGCAGTTTTCTCCTGAGTTTGTGGCTATTAACCCTAACAGCAAAATTCCAGCCATCATTGATCGCGATGCCAACATTACCGTGTTTGAATCGGGAGCTATTCTGATTTACTTAGCTGAAAAGACAGGTAAACTATTACCCACCGAAGCTGCCAATCGAGCTCGCGTTATGGAATGGTTGATGTTCCAGATGGCAAGTGTTGGACCAATGTTTGGTCAAGTCGGTCATTTCCGCAATGTAGCCCCTGAAAAAATACCCTACGCTATTTCCCGCTATCAAAAAGAGGCATTGCGTATACTCGGTGTGCTAGATCGGACATTGGCAACCAACCCCTACATTGCTGGAGAATATTCCATTGCAGATATTGCTACCTATCCCTGGGTCGTAACAACAAACACTCCTTATATGGGCTTATCCCTGGAGGAATACCCCAATGTACAACACTGGATTGAGACTATGCAAGCTCGTCGAACAGTACAAACTGGTATGGCAATTCTGACACCAAAGTTTAATAGCGATTACGGAACTGCTGCTTAGGTTGTGGAAACTGCTATTTGAAGACAGCCAGGAGGAAGAAAGGAATAGGGTAATCAAGGAATTAAAATAGGGAGTTAATAGAATGCAGATTTCCAAAGAATTATTACCAAAAAAAACTGAGCAGATTTATGATGCCATTGTAATTGGTGGCGGTGCTGGAGGATTATCGGCGGGCATTTATTTAAAGCGTTATATGCTCTCTACCCTGATTATTGATAAAGGCAAAGCGCGTTCTTTTTGGATGCAAGAACTGCACAATTATCTGGGGTTACCATCAAATACAACAGGACGCAGCTTGTTGAAAACAGGGAAAGAGCATTATCTTTCTTTGGATGGGGATTTTTTAAATGGCTTTGTAGAAGAGGTGATAGATGAAGGAGAAACCTTTGCCATTCGTGTTAAATTTGGTCGCCAAAATAGCGTCTATCCAGTGTTTCGCTGCAAGTACTTGATTGCTGCTAGTGGTATTATTGACTATTTACCTCAATTAGAAGATATGCGGAATGTCTATGAATTTGCTGGACATAATTTGCATGTTTGCCTGATTTGTGATGGCTATGAAATGACGGATCAAGTGGTGGGTGTGTTTGTTGGCAGTAATGAAGTAATCCCTGTTGCCTACAGCGTGGGCTGGTTTACACCTTATGTTAAAGTCTTTACTAACGGTCTTTTTGAAGTCAGCCCCGAAAATCGTCAAAAACTAAAAGAACATGGCTATCCCTTGTTTGAATCACCCGTTCAGAAATTCCTCGGTGATAATCATCAGATGGATGGAGTGGAGTTGGAAGATGGCTCAGTAGTTGAGTTGCAATCGGGGGTTGTTTCCATGGGATCGAAATATCACGCCAACTATCTGGAGAATTTCGATCTAGAACATCAAGGTGGCAATCTGGTTACTGATAAAATGGCTCGCACTTCCCACCCGCGCATTTTTGCCATTGGTGACTTGAAGGTGGGGCTGAACCAAGTGATAATTGCTGCTGCCGATGGAGCATTAGCAGCAACCCAAATTTGGCGAGAAATCCGTCGTGAAAAAGGAGCCCAGCGATGGGCAGAAGGCATCAAGTCGTAATGTACTCAGCCACAGAAGCAACTGTCAAAGTTGTTTTTTAGATTGTACAATCCATTTTTTATACAAAAAATGAGCAAAATAGAACTTTTAACTCCTCAAAACTCCGTATTACTGGTCATAGATCATCAACCTCAGATGGTATTTGGGGTTGCTAACATAGACCGACAAACTTTGAAAAATAATGCTGTAGCACTATTAAAAAGTGCCAAGGTATTTAATGTTCCCACAATTCTTACTACCGTAGAAACTGAAAGTTTTAGTGGTTATATGTTGCCCGAACTTTTGGATGTTTTTCCCCAGCAAGATTTACTAGAACGTACCAGCATGAATTCCTGGGACGACCAGAAAGTAAGGGATGCGGTAGCTGCTACGGGTCGCAAAAAGTTAATTTTGACAGGATTGTGGACAGAAGTATGCATTAATATGTGCGCTTTTTCAGCAATGGCTGATGGCTATGAACTATATGTTGTTGAAGATACCTGTGGTGGTACTAGCGAAACGGCTCACCGTGCGTCCATGGATCGGATGATTCAAGCAGGTGTAGTACCGATGACATGGCAACAAGTGTTACTAGAATGGCAAAGAGATTGGGCGAGAAAAGAAACCTACGATCCGACTTTGGCTATAGTGAAAGAACACAGTGGAGCATATGGAATGGGTGTGGATTATGCCTATACTATGGTACACAAAGCACCCCAGCGTACTTCATCTATAGGTACGATTGTCAAGTAAATCATTTAGGACTTACACACTCGTTATAAATTTCCAATATTTTGGGGTTGCTAGTCTACGACAAGCCGCTTACGCGTCTACCTTCGTCGCAAAGACTATAGTTAGGTTGTTTGTGGCTAAGTCCTATTTAGTTCACAATTGTATAGGTAAGTTCCAATTATTGATAATAATTTATTCGCTCATTCGCAAATATTGAAACACCCTCTCAGACTTGGTGGTAAAAATGAACACTGAAAACAAGCTTTATCCCCAACTAACTCTTGAAGAAGCAATTGTAAATCGCCGTGCTGCTCGTGCTTTTCGTTCAGATGCGATTCCTGAAGATATTCTTCAGGAAATTTTTCGATTGGGACTTCGCTCACCATCTGGATATAACCTACAACCTTGGCGATTTATTGTAGTCAAAGAACAAGCTAACAAAGATAAGTTACGAGCTTGTGCTTTTGACCAACCCCAAGTTTCCCAAGCACCTGTAGTTTTGATTTGTTGTGGCGATCGCCGTGTCAATAATCCTGAGTATATCGAAGAAATTATCCAATTAGGAATAGCTGCAGGAGGGGTGAATGAAAAATATGCCGAGTTTATGCGCGGTGCAATTCCCCAGCTATTTGAATATCAGCCTTGCTTTGAATCCTTAGAAGCTTGGACAAATCGTCATACAATGTTAGTAGTAGCCCATCTGATGATTGTTGCTAAGGCTTTTGGTGTAGATTCTTGTCCGATGGAGGGTTTTGTCACGGCTCAAGTCAAGGAAGCTTTTAATATTCCCTCAGAAGTAGATGTTTGCTGCTTATTACCTCTGGGATATGCTGATGAACCGATCAAGAAATATGGTGGAAGATTTGATAGCAAGCGTGTTTGTTACGGAGAAAGTTTTGGTCAAGCACTGTAATTAAATCGAAAAGAATCGAAAAGTTAGGAAAGAATCGGGTTCCTAAATACGCCCCCTGTGCCCCTTACTATCGTCACCAGTTTTCAAGGAGAATAGCAATGAATAGACCCGAAGATGCAAATTTTCTGCTGCCAGACTCCTACTATAAAGCACCAAATATGAATGTATCACTAGCCAGATGGCTTGATCGAGCACGGCAGTGGGATATCGAATATGGTGGCTATCTTTCCAATCACATCACTCACAATTGGGTGGTTATGGGGGCAGCTGGTGCTTCGGACGCACAGATGCAATGGTGGGAAGACCTCTACACTTTCAAGTTGGCAGAAAAGCCAGCCCGCGAGCCTGGGGATCTTGAGCCACCTCTCGTACCTCTGCCCGACCAGGTTGAAATTACAGATGAAAACTGGCGCGATCGTCTTGAGAGCAACCGTGAAGCTTACCCAGCTTATCGCGATTTCTTCGATGCCCGTGTTGCAAAGCTTGGTGTTTCCACTGTCCTGCGAGAATATTTGCCAGCTTTACTACCTGGTCTAGCTGGGGCGGCGTTGCATCCTGTCATCCATACTGGTTGGGGCTTTGAGGCTAACCACGCTGATATGATTTGCGACGGTCTTGCTTATATGGCAACGCTTTACCAGCCCTTAGCCACAGATACAGGGCATACGCCGCCAAACGCCTTGTGGTCATCCGATGCTGCTGGTCCAATTGAGGCTAGTTTAATATTCCTATCGAAGGCGAGCAAATCCGATCTTTCCCGTATAGACCTTGAAGCCAGCAAAACAGAACCGTATCAAAAACTCAAGCGTGGTGAGTTTCAGCATCGTATAATTGCATTTAACGACCCAAAACTACCACTCGGTGCAGCGTTGAACGCAGCAGCCCCGCTTGGATTGCCTGGAGTTGAAGAGCCACTCAACAATGCAATTGAGGAAATGGCTGTGACGATCGCTGCCGCACTGCGGGGATCGGACAATGAATTTTTTGTGCTCCATGGTCTCACAAGCCTCCACGCAATTCTCAGTTTAGTTCCTCATCTCGAAGCAAACGACCAGCGTTTGGCTCTAGCCTATTGGTGGCGAGCGGCAATGGCGACTATGGTCTCTCAAGATCTACCTGGTCTATCCCAAACTGTTGATATCCTTAAAGACTGGCGTAATCATCGCCAAGCCCAGAAGCAACCAGATGCTCATCAGCTGAGTGACGAAGAAAAGACGTGGTGGCTGACTGCGCTGAAAGGAACACTAACGAGTCATGATGAGCATGTTCCCAAAGCTGTCTACGCGCTCTGGCGTTGGGCTGAATGGGGTGTTTTCTCGAAAAACACGATTATGGTATTTGAAGATACAGCCAAAAATCTGATTAAGCCACACCCTTCTGGACAGATTCATCAAAACCTTTGGTTTAGTAGAGCTTTCTCTAAAGCCTCCAAGGCACGGGAAGGAAAACAAGTTATTTCGCAAAAATAGGAGTAAATATTTATCAACTGCAACAGTATTTTGAGCGATCGCTGCAACCCACTGGTTAAAATTTGATATTGTTTAGACAAAGAATGTAGAGACTATTGCGTCTAGGGTTAGAACATAATTATGAGTATCGATATGTATTAAATATGCCTACTCTGCGCTAAATTATAACCATTAAACCTCGTCCATGTTGAAAGGGTGTAGTTTTCCAAAAGTCCTGGGAATGCCCTTATCCCCCAGCCCCTTCTCCCAAATTTGGGGAAGGGGAGCTAATATTCAAAGTCCCTCTCCCAAGGTTGGGAGAGGGATTTAGGGAGAGGGCAAAAACTACGGTTTTCAACTTAGATGAGATTTAATAGGTTTCTACAAGCATTTTGAGCATATGCGTAGATAATTTTGACGATGTCCAATATGGGAATATTTGGAGATTAAGTGGTGGATAATTATAAAAGCAAAAGGCGAGATTTTTTTAAGCTTGCTTTAGCAGCAGGATTTGGCACTTACTTCCTAGAAAAAGGGCAAACTTGGGCACAGAATCCCCCTGATAAAAGTAACAAAGCTGATTTAATTCTCCATAATGGTCGCATTGCAACCCAAGATAAGAGACGTTCTTTTGCACAAGCTGTGGCAATTAAAAATAATCGTTTCCTTGCTGTGGGTAGTGAAAAGGAGGTAATGGCTTACCGAGGTGATAAAACCCAAGTAATTAATCTCAATCGCCGTACAGTAATTCCGGGGATCAATGATAGTCATACCCATCTGATTCGTGGTGGGTTGAATTACAATATGGAACTGCGCTGGGATGGAGTTCCTTCTTTAGCTGATGCTCTAAAAATGCTGAAGGAACAAGCCAGAAGAACCCCTGCACCCCAATGGGTAAGGGTGATTGGTGGTTGGAGCGAGTTTCAGTTTGCCGAACGACGAATGCCGACCATTGGCGAAATTAATGCTGTTTCCCAAGATGTGCCTGTTTTTATTCTCAATCTTTACGATCGCGCCTTACTCAATGGTGCAGCTTTAAGGGCTTTAGGAATTAATCGTAATACTACACCACCTCCTAATTCTGTGATTGAGAAGGATATTAAGGGTAATCCCACGGGGATGTTGATTGCTAAACCCAATGCCACAATTTTATATGCTGCGATCGCTCAGGGACCCAAATTAAGTTTAGAAGACCAAATAAATTCCAGTCGTCACTATATGCGGGAGATGAACCGTCTGGGGATTACTAGTGTCATTGATGCTGGTGGTGGGGGACAGAATTATCCTGATGATTATCAAATTATCGATCAACTCCACAAACAAGGACTGATGACGGTGCGGGTTGCTTACAATCTGTTTACCCAAAACCCAGGTAAGGAAAAAGCGGACTTTGAAAGATGGATTAAAATCGCTAATCCCGGTCAAGGTGACGATTTTTACCGGCTTAATGGTGCGGGGGAAATGTTAGTTTTCTCCGCTGCGGATTTTGAAGATTTTACCGAACCCCGTCCCGACCTCAATTCCAATATGGAAGCGGAGTTAACTGATGTAATTAAACTTCTGGCTGCAAAGAAATGGCCCTTTAGACTCCATGCGACTTATGATGAATCTATATCTCGTTTTTTGAAGGTATTTGAGAAGGTTAACCGAGAAATTCCCTTTTCAGGGATGCACTGGATTTTAGATCATGCCGAAACAATTAGCGATCGCAACATCGAGCGTGTTAAAGCTTTAGGGGGTGGAATTGCGATTCAACATCGTATGGCTTTCCAAGGAGAATATTTTGTCCAACGTTATGGTTTTGCTGCTGCAAGTCATACTCCCCCAATCAAAAAGATGATCGCCATGGATGTTCCCGTATCTGGGGGAACAGATGGAACTAGAGTAGCTAGTTACAATCCTTGGGTGGGTTTGTACTGGTTGGTTTCGGGGAAAACTGTGGGGGGTACACCTCTGTATCCTCAAGCAAATCGCTTCGACCGCATGGATGCTTTAAGAATATATACTACAGCTGCTGCTTGGTTCTCAAATCAAGAAGGTAACAAAGGTGCGATTGTTCCAGGTCAATTAGCAGACTTAGCAGTCTTATCAGAAGATTACTTCTCTGTACCCGAAGAAAGAATCAAACACCTGGAATCGGTTTTAACTATTGTTGATGGTAAACCCGTATATGCGACCGCAGAATTTAGTAAGTTATCCCCTCCAGCTTTACCTGTAAGTCCTGATTGGTCGCCTGTCAAATATTTTGGTGGTTATCACAACAATTCAAAGATTGGACAAACATCTTCTGTAATCCCTAACTTGCAAAATCAGCAAAATTCAAGGGTATCTTCTCTGAGTATGCCAGGTAGTTTATCTCATTTTTGGGGTGGTTTAGCTTGTGCTTGTTGTTACTAGTTTCAAATTAAGTATTGAGTAATTATCAATCTCAATACTTGGATCAACTTCATTGAACATTTGAACTGTATGGAAAATCTGCAAAAAAAACAGTTGATATAACTCAGTAGTAAATATACAAATCAATTTACTTTCCTATTGATAAATGTATGAATGTGCTGTAGTTTTTTATTTTGTTATTTGCGTTTTTAGCGTATTATAATTCTTGATTTAGACTGTAGGTTGGGTGGAGGGTAGCCTAAACCAACATAATTGTCGGTTTCCATTGCGTTAAAACCAACTTACGCTAATTATAAACATTTAACCGGACATGATATTATTCGCGTTTTTAGCGTATTATAATTCTCTGGTTAATTGAGCTTAATAGTATAAAAAACATTGCTTATGAACTCTCAAAATTATCCGATGAATATAGAACAAGATAAATCAAATCAACAGGTTACCGCAGTTATTTCTCATTACGTTCGTCCTGGTCGCGAATCAGGCTATGAAGAATGGCTTCAAGATATTTCTCAAGTAGCCAGACAATTTGAAGGTCATAACGGGGTGACTATTCTCAAACCACAACCTGGTACTAGACCAGAATATGTAATTATTCTCCGTTTTAATAGCTATAAAAATCTCTGCCGGTGGATGCGATCGCGCGAACGAAAAGAATGCATTGATCGCGCCAAACCTTTAATTGAAAAACCAGAAAATGTCCAAATTCTTACCGGATTAGAAGCATTAGTCTCTCTTCCTAATAATGCTTCTCCTCCCCCACCCAAGTATAAAACTGCTTTTGTCACCTGGATAGGAGTTTTTGTCTGTGCGTCTACCCTGGGTTATTTGTTAGGTCCTTATTTGGTTGCTTTACCTTACCTACTGCGTCAAGCAATTATGACTGGAGTCGTAGTTGTCTTACTAGCTTATGTAGTTATGCCTAGGTTAACTCGCTTATTTTACAAATGGCTTCATTCATCATAGAGATTATATTCTAAATCAAGTTAACTAATCCCTAAAATTTTCCGATTAAGCAATTAAAATTATCGCTAGTTATTTTACCTGCTGGAGTAGAACATTATGTAAATTGGAATAATACGATTAGATTTATTACTTTTTCCATCCTCCCCGACTTTATTCCCAAAATCGCCTATGAATCGGTAAATCCTAGCAAAGTAGAACTTTTACCAACATTTACTCAACTAGACCCTTTAATTCACGCAATTGGTTTAAATCTGAAAACGGAACTAGAATCGGGAGGAGTTGGTGGTAGAGTTTATGTCGAATCTTTAGCCACAGCACTTTACGCTCATTTACTAAGAAATGATTCCACCCACCAATTAAACTTCAAAGATTATCAAGGTGGACTTCCCCCCTACAAGCTTCGACAAGCATTAGATTACATCAATGATTATCTCGACCAAAATATTGGATTAAAAGAAGTCGCAAACTAAATTGGAATGAGTCAATACTACTTCTGTCGCTTGTTCCGTAAATCAATGGGTGTAACTCCATATCAATATATTCTCAAACAAAAAGTAAAACTTGCCAAACTCTTACTCAAAGAAAAGAAATTAGAAATTGTTGATATTGCTTTAGCTTGTGGTTTTTCCAACCAAAGCCAGATGACCAAACATTTTAAACGGCAGACTGGTAGCACACCAAAGGTTTATCGGGAGAGATTATAAGACAATGAAATAATGTTAAAAATTAACACAAATAACTAACTAAGCAGTATTTATACGTAAATAATGAAAGAACAACTCATTACCCTGGATTTATCTGATGAAACTGCATTAGGAAAAATATTACCTTGTTCGGCGTTAAAAACCAGCAACAGAAGTAAATGGAATAAATTTTATCTCGAATACCACAAGCAACCTAGGGGAGAAACCCCACCCCACACAATATTTAACATAAATTAATATGGACTTCGCAAAAATCAATTAAATAAAACAAGAATCAACAATATTAAATTTTTAGAATTATTTAATATTTGAGTCAACAGCTTATATCTGACTCAATCATAGCGATCGCAAGAAATATGAAAGTCGCGGTATGTAAGATATAAAGCTGCTTGTTAAAACAATTAATTGGATTTATTGGAGAAATACAGTGGAAGCATCCAATTTCACACAAATAAAGCCATTAAACCTCACAGAATCAAAGCTTGCAATTCCTTGAAAGAGGTTGTGGGGTGTAGGGGAAAGAACCCTGTTTTCAAATTTTTCATCAGGACTACCTCCTTCAGTGAAAAGTATTTTGCTCATGTCCTTGATTTTTTGTGAACACGTATTCATAATTTAAATTATGTACAAGTGTTCATAATTTAATTATGACTCGAAAGGTAAGTGTTGTAGCTGGTAGACCCAGAGAATTTGACCACGATGCAGTTTTGGCAAAAGCAATGGATGCGTTTTGGGAACATGGTTTCTCCAAAACTACCTATGCAGCTTTAGAGAAAGCAACCGGATTGCATCGTCAAAGTCTGGTGTATGCCTTTGGTGATAAAAGATCACTGTTCCAAGCTGTGTTGCAATATTATGCAACTACGCGAGTACAGGCTATTATCAACCAGTTACAAGCTCCTGGTTCTCCCTTGACAAATATTCGAGCTACATTTGATTTGTGGCTCAATGATACTTGCCGGGAAGCTACTTCTGGTTGCTTGTTTGTGAATACATGCGGCGAACTAGGTAAGATAGAACCAGAATTTACTAGGGTAATTGAAGAATCAACTCAGCAGTTAGTTCAAGCTTTCAAGGAAACTATCGCAGCAGGTCAATCCCAGGGTGAAATTGTCTCCCATGCTGATGCAGGCGATTTAGCACAACAAGCGATCGCGGTAGGGGATGGGGCACTTTTACAAAGTCGGATTAGTAACGATTCTTCTTTTGCTGAAGCAGCATTTCGAGCTTTTATTACATTAATTGAGGCTTAAATAGGTTTTTTGCAAACTTTGGCAGACGTAGCACTGTTAGGTTTCTAAAAACTATCAACATCAATGAACAATACCACTAAGGTCATGTTTTGAACTAATTTATGAATATACGTTCACAAAAAGGAGGATTCCGTCATGGTTGTAGATTTGTCCCTAGATCATCAAGCCTTTAGATTGCGCCAGAAAACAATTGTTGTTTCATTTTCACTTGATTCCATTGTCTTAAAGCGTACATCTGCAAGGACATTTGGCCTTTTATTAAGCTTAGAACCCGCGATCGCATCCTTAATGGGTTGGTTTATCCTTGGAGAGCAATTATCTGTACGTTCCCTAACAGGTGTTGTTTTGATATCCGTTGCTGCTGCGGGTCATTCTCGATTTCAAAGCAATTGCGAATACTCGACCAAACCTAAATAACTGGTTGAAGTAATAGGAGCAGGGGAAAAATTGTCCCAGAAAATCTAGAAAAATTATGTCTAACGAAGGAGTTCCAAGATGCTTTTAAGTAAAGGTTTTGAAGTTGAAATGTATACTTCTACCTCTAGAGGTGAGATTGTGGGACTGTCAGATAAAATTAGCGCAGACTTAACTAATTTTGCTAAAGAACCCGACAGTCGCAACGTTGAATATATCACAGAACCATTTACTCAATACAATCATCTGTTTCATGCTTTGCTCGAACCAAGACAACGGTTAAGACGTTATTTGCAAAAATTGGGTAATTATACGATTATGCCTGGTAGTACATTAGCCTTGGGTGGTACAGATAAATTTCATCGCTCCCAACCAAATAATCCTTACCATACATATATCGAGCAAACCTATGGTACAGATGTTGTGACTGCAAGCATCCACATTAATATTGGTATTCCTGACTTAGAAAAACTGCTACAAGCCTACCGTCTCATTCGCATGGAAGCACCCCTTTATCTGGCTTTAAGTGCTTCTTCCCCATTTTTAAACGGGGAAATCACAGGTTTTCATTCTACTCGCTGGCATATGTTTCCCAAAACACCTGCTCATGTGCCTTTATTTATGAACCACCAACACTTTATAGATTGGACAAATACCCAGTTAGAGCAGGGAACCATGCAAAATGTGAGACATTTGTGGTCGTCAGTGCGTCCCAATGGAGAAAATCGCCCTTATCAGCTTAATCGCTTAGAACTACGAATTGCTGACCTTGTTAGCAATCCACATCATCTACTAGCAATCACAGCCTTACTAGAAATGCGATTGCAGCTAATGTTACTAGAAAATCAACTTTGTTCCAAATGCGACCCCATTGCAACGGGAGCAAGTCCATTTACTCCCGACGAATTGATTCAAATAGCCGACCAAAATGAAACAGCTGTAGCTCGCGATAGCCTCGATGCAACCTTGATTCATTGGCAAACTGGGGAATATATTCAAGCCAGAGATTGGATTGCTCAACAATACGAACAGGTAAAAATTATAGCCAAACAAATGGAAATATTTGATTTTCTGCTTCCCATAGAGGAAATATTATCATCTGGAAACGAAGCACAGAGATGGTTAGCCGAATATGCCAAGGGTTTAAGTCCGCATCAAATCATGACTAATGCAATTCAAGCAGCAGAACTTCAGGAAAGAGAATTAGTAGAAGGTTTAGCTTTACCCACTTCTTCTCTTTTTTCAGCAAGCCCTAGGTAGAGTAGTGGCTTCTCGTTATTTCTTTTTTCTCTACTTTTTGCAACACTACCCGTAAGTCCTACTATCTTTTAAAACTTTTTACAGCAGAACCTACTTTGGTTTCTCTTCTTCTTCACTAACTTTGCCAATTTCTTCTGACAGTATTTGAATTGCCCCACTAATCCGCAATAATGTATCCTGCAGATTGGCTTGTTTTGCCTCTAAATCTGTCATGACTTTTTGTCCCGATTCAAATGCGGCTTTAAGTTGTGCTAGGCGTTTCTCCAGTAGTTCTTTCATGTTCCCTTTACTTTCATATACGTAGTAATAAATGTACCCAGAGTATTGGGATTTGGAAACGTGGAATAGAGTTATCCGTTCTTTGCTA
>JASJCX010000375.1 GCA_030065255.1 Calothrix sp. MO_167.B42
AAGGTTCCCGCAATCCGCAGACGACGCTCACCACCTGTAACAAAGCTCTTAATTCTATCTAATTCGCCGGGGCTGAGATAGCGGGCTTCAGCATCAGCATTCACGATGGACTTCGTGACTATACTCATGAATGGATTCCTCCAACAATAATGAAACCAGAATATATTTGCGCTGGTGCGACTTAATTATCAGGCTCTAAATTAATGAACCTTTCAGCTTTTGTCCTAAGACACAACAATATACATGAAGTTATCGTTGTGTCTAGTGCAATTTGTGAGGTTGCTTAGGTACACACAAGTACACAAGCATTTTCACTCAGTGCCTTCCGCAAATATTTTCGGTCATTCTGATGAGTATATATGAACCTTCTTAATATTTTGTAATATATTTTTTCATCTTTCTTACTGTTTCCCTGGGCGATCGCCAGTATTTAGGAATGTTAAAAATTTCTCGCCTTACGTAAAAATAGCAGAGCATAAAGTAATA
This sequence comes from Calothrix sp. MO_167.B42, assembly GCA_030065255.1. Classification (GTDB taxonomy): domain Bacteria; phylum Cyanobacteriota; class Cyanobacteriia; order Cyanobacteriales; family Nostocaceae; genus Calothrix_A. Next base: position 487 of record JASJCX010000375.1, read on the forward strand.
TTAAACACTTTACACCCTGCGTATTGATAATTAATTAATGGATAGTCCTGTTGGTATTTTCCCAATTAACTACCTGTTGGTCAAGATAGATTACGGCGGTAAGGAACTACATCTTCACCAAAAAACTGCCTATATTCGGGGCAATTTACCATCGCCTCAACAGCTGCAGATAAACCTCCATTTTGCAGTAATTGATTATACTGCTGTATCTCCTCTGGATTTACTGGTGTTCTTCCTAATAAGTGTCGGAACAAAAATTCCACAGCTTTACTTTGGGGATAGGAAGTTAGGAATCGCTGACGGTAAATTCCGGATTTGACCAAAGCTGCAACAAATTGACAAACGGAAATTTCCTGATTCTGTAACTTGGTTTCCAATTCCGGTAGTCGCATTTGTTGGGGAACTTCATTACCCCACAAGTCTAATACTTGCGAATAAATGGCATTAATGACAACGGTTATTTCTCCAGATTGGCTATTGGGAGTTACACGATAAATCCGGGCATTTTGATGCTTACTCCCTGCTTTAGTTGTCTGAGAATAGGAAATGGAGCGTCCTAATTGGGTATGTAAAGGCCCTTGCTGGGATTTAGCCGCCATATCTGCGATCGCTTTTCCGGTAAGGGGCATTTTTGATGCGTCCATCCGGGGCTTGATGTTGTCAAAGCTAGGTACCACCAAATCTTTATTTTGCTTGGTTAATTGGTTATATAGCTTTTGGGTGTTGGGGAAGTTTGCCGCAGGTAAGGTGAGGAAGCGATTGTAAGGGACTGTATCTTCGCCAAATGCCTCTATATATTCAGCACTATTAACCATGGCGTTAATAAAGGTACGAATACCTTGAGTTGCCAATATTTGGTTGTACTTGCGAATTTCTGCCTGATCTAAGGGAGCCCGTCCTAGGAAGTGCTTGGTTCCTAATTCAATCACCTTAGTATTGGGGTAAGGGGTATAAAACTCTTTCAAGTACAGGCTAGAATAACCCAAACCTTCAATAAATTCCTTGACGGTAATTTCCCTATTACTCAACCGACTTTCGAGGACTTTGAATTCTTTGGAGGAAGACACGTAGGGAGCGACATCACGCTCAAAAATCTGGCGATAAGCAGCACTAATTAAGTTTTGAACGGCTACTTTATCATTGATTCCAGCAATCAGCTTGAAGACTTTTGTTTGTTCACGCTGCTTGGAAACCCCTTGATTGATGCGGTACTGAGCAACTGGCTCCATCCGCATTTCTGTGGGTGTACCCAATTCCACAAACCTTGGTACTTCTTCCTTCTGAACCGATGGTGCCACATCTTCACGAATGCTACCAACCCGTAGTTGTCGCATGGCCACACCGGATGCGGTCAAATAACGCTCGTAAGGAATAGTATCTTCGCCAAATGCCTCTTCGTATTCCTTGCTGTCAATAATGGCATCTACAAGGGCATAGAAGCCCTTTTTGGCACAAATATCAAAGTATTTGTTAGTTTCTTGTCTGCCATAGGTAGGACGACCTAATAGCCGGCGATGAATGTATTCAACGGCCTTCATTACATACAGGTTAGTCCAATATGTTTTCCGGAAAGCATCCGATTTAGCCAAAATGCGGATAAATTCCCGTACCGTAATATCACCATTCTCTAACTTAGTTTCCGGTGCTGACTGACGCTGATAAGCATATACCTCCCGCCCAAAAACCTGTAAATAAGCGGCCTTAATTATCTTTTGGGTTGAGCTTTCGGCAAACTTAACGCTGGCACCTGTATTGCCCGGAATTTGGTCTAAGCGGAAGACTTTTGCCCCCAAACTTCCAGGAAATTCTCCCCTGGCTTTGGGATTACTGTTTTGATTATTAATTCCCGGGCCTCTGTGAATCAGCAGACGTTTGGTATCCTTACCAAAAAAAGCTGGACTACTGCTGGGATTACGAGTTTCTTTGGGGAAAATTGCTCCAAATTGAATCTCTAAGGGGTCGTTACCGGAACCATATACATGTTGGTCTGGTAGGGGCTGATTATAAGCCGCAAAGGTAGTAATAAACTGAGGTATTTTGCGGAAAGGAGCACTGTAGTTTAACAGGTCTTGCTGTGGCCCCCAGTTGCGGCATTCTTGGGCTTCTTGACCCAAACCCCGCAAATAAGGAACTGTTTCTTCCCCAAAATAATCCGCATATTCTTGAGAATCTACTAAAGCATCAATTAAAGCTGGAAGACCACCATTAGAAACAATGGAGAAGTATTTTTGTACTTCTTCCCGGGAACTGGGACCCCTACCTAAAATATGGCGAAAAGCTAATTCCAGGGCGCGACTATTAATAAATGGTTCATAAAACTGTTTGCGGTAAAGTGGGGATTTACCCAAGCGGCGAATAAACTCCTTCATGGAGATGTCACCGTTCTTAACCTGGGATTCAAAGTTAGATATCCCTAAACCGTAAGCCCGGGTAATGTCCCGTTCAAAGATTTGCCGGTATGCTGCTTTGATGACATCATTTTTCTCAGTCGCAGACAATCCCGTCTTCATGACGAATTTCTGTCGCCGCTCTGAAGCATTAAAGTAAATCTGGGGCAGCTCTAAACCCTGTTGATCGACGGAAGAACGTTGTCTGAGTTTACCAGAAGGTGTGGGTGCTTTGAATTCTGTAATCAAAACATCCATATACTGGGTGACAATGGCTGCTGCTTGCTCATCTTTACGCACATAGGAAATTGCAGCTGCCTTAATTTCCTGCAGAGCCACAATAGTTGCTTCCGTGGAACAAGCATTTTCAATAATTTCTTTTAATCCCCTAGTATTCACCGAGAGAATACTGGGGTCACCTGCCACAATCGCATAGGTAGCATAGCGCAAGAACCAAGATAAGTCCCTGAGACTTTTCGCCATGTTGCTTGGACCATAACGGGATACGTTAATTGGTCGAAAACCTATGGGGGTCGGACCACCAGCAGAAGCACTAAATATAGAGCTTAAGTTACCTAAAAATCCACCACGGGATTCTACATAAGTTACAGATCCCAATTCTCTAGCTGTGGGGACACCTTCCACAGCACCAGCCATAGCCATAGCCATTTCTGGTTCTGGTTCCCTTGGTCTTTCCAAAAAAGACATGGGAGATCCACCCGTAAAAATCCGGTTGGCAGCTCGGGAAACAATAATTTCAGAGTTATCTGTGAGCACCTGGGCAATTTCTAAACGCTTGGCACCAGATGCAAAATAGGTTGCTAATTCTTGCAGTTCGCCATTACCCAAAAAGCGGTCTTGTTGCTCCGCTTGGGCAATTTTTGACACAGCTAGGGTTTGATATAGTTGCGGACGTGCAACTGAGCTTCCACCACTCGCCTTAAGAGTCATTGGATTTCTAAAACTCCCATCCTATTCGTTACTATTTTAATTTTGGGTCGCTTCTGGCTTGACAAATTGAAGTTATCATGCATTTTGAGCGACACCTTGAAGAAAGTTGAAAAAACTAACCCAGTCAGCTTTTAGATTAGAACGTTTTGAGCCTACTCTGGGGATTTATTAAGAAGTATGTAGAAAACTGGGTGAAAAATTGGGTATTTATGCATTATCTCCAGGGTGATGATGCGATCGCTAAACTAAAAATAAAACTAAGTTTTGTGTCATAACGTAACAAAATACCAAAATTTAAGACTTTAATTGCCTTACTCCCATACTCCATTCCCCTAATAATAGATTAAAGAGTGGATATTTTATAAAGGAAGATGGATAACAGACTAGCACTAATTTACCTTGGCGTTTTGGTTGCCTTACTAGGGTTTACTGTCATTGGCGTTTTCCGCCAAATTTTTAAAACCCGCAGACAGGAAAGTTCCTTTTCTCGGTTACGTAAGAAGTTAACCCAAGAGAAGGGCACTGTGCAGGAATATTACGAGCTAGCTAGTATTTTCTCAGAGAAAAAACTCTACTCCCAAGCAGCGACACTTTTTCAGAAAGCCATTAAAGCTGCCGAAGAAGAAGGGGAAGAAAATATTTTTTTGATTTACAACGGTTTGGGTTACACTTACTTTGCTCAAGAGCAGTACGACCTAGCAATTCGTCAGTATAAAGAAGCCATCAAACTGAAACCTGATTATATTGCGGCATTGAATAATTTAGCCCACGCCTACGAAAAGAAAAAACTGACATCTCAAGCATTGGAAATGTACGAAGAAACATTAAAGTACGATCAGAAAAATGCGATCGCTAAACGCCGTGCAGAATCTTTGAGACGTTTTGTGTCTGCGTAATTCATCATTGCACAAAATCTTCCAATAATAGGCATTGGATTTACAGCGATTTTCAGTTAAAGATACCACATATAAGGGGTTTAGCACTGCTAAACCCCTACATCAAGATCTGGTTTGAAAAGGCCTAGGGCGTGTTTTCTTTCCTCGCCGTCACCCGCCCATGGTGCGGCTACACGTACTTTAGATGCGTAAAGCCTACGGCATAGCTCCGCTTACCGCGTAGCGTGTCGCAAGAGCGACTCAGCGGCTTCGGTGCAAGGTAGACACCTACGTGGGCTACGAAAAATTAAGATTCCAAAGCCTGGGCAGGCAGGTTTTGTTTGTGTAGCTCCAAGCTAAGAGGTGAGAGCGTTTGAGGTTTGATATCATGTCCGTTTAAATAACCGTCATTGCGACCGTAGGGAAGCAATCCCAAAGACCTTGTGTTCGCGGAGCGTGCCCGTTAGGGCTTATGCGTCGTTTCACTTCGTTCCACTCGCAATGACATAC
>JASJCX010000376.1 GCA_030065255.1 Calothrix sp. MO_167.B42
TGAGGTAGTGTGGTCTTGGGGGTTTCCCCCATGAACAACTACCGAAAGGGTTCCCCGGCATAAGCAAACTGCCGTTCACCCTTCTAGGGTGCAGGTGCAAGATATGAGGATGGGGCTTTTGACGTTCTCACCGCCCTATAAGTGCGGTGATTCTAAAAATCACTTTTTAAGTTTTCTCTTTCACCGACCTGCCTTAAAATCAGCTATCCATTGCTGGCAATACTTAAACCGTCTAACCGTTCGATAGAACCAATTAGCAAGCCTAATTTAGTTGAACCCAGAGGGCTGTGTCTCCAGAGACTTACTAGGATATTTAACCTAGGGTTATCGTGCGCCCCACGATACCTTTTCAATGAACAAAATATTTATTTTTCTGGTGTATGCCCATCCTTTCGGTTCGCTAGCTCTTTTACTTGTTTTCGCCACCAAGTTGTCTTTTTTGTTTCCCGACCAGTCGTGTTTCACCCGGAAATAGACCATTTTCTAACATCGGGTCGTCCTGTATCGGCGGATATGCTACCTGAGACAATTAAATTATATCAAAAGCCGTCCTACAAGGACGGGGCTTTAAACCCAAGTTTTTGGTAAGAACTCCTTCAAGCGTAAATCCCTATAGGATCGGCAATACACACCTTGAGCATATTTCAACAATCAATATATTCCTCCTATAGTACAGTTAGACCAAAACAAATTATCCGGCCGCAAAAAAGAAAAAACTGGTTAAATAAAGGTTATTCCTTTTGACTACTTACTTGCTGATTATCGGATTATGACTGATAACTGATAACTGATAACTGATAACTGAAATGACTTGGACAAAATTTTTGCAACCTGATTTGATTTTAGAAGGTTCAGTATTAAAATTGACACCGCAAATAGTTGAAAAGTACGAGCTACAGGGCTTAGTCCTAGATGTTGATGAAACATTAGTGCCAATTACAACTTCTCAAGCTTCCGATGACTTACGTAATTGGGTAGAACAAATGCGCGCCTGTGTATCTCTGTGGTTAGTCAGCAATAATCTGAGTGAATCTCGCATTGGTAGCATTGCAAACTCCCTTAATTTACCCTACTACCTAGGGGCAGCCAAGCCTTCTCGCCGCAAAATTAGGGAAGCACTGACAAACATGGATTTACCTGTGGAAAAAGTGGGAATGGTTGGCGATCGCTTATTCACTGATGTTGTTGCTGGTAATCGTTTAGGGATGTTTACAATTTTTGTTGAACCCATTATCCATCCAGATGCTCGTTTACGCTCCCATCCCATACGCAACATGGAAGTTTGGATCTCCGAAATACTCGGAGCCTCAATTAATCCCCAACAACAAAGAGTGACAAAGATTCACAAATCTTCAAAAAAGTAAATATTAAAAAATAATGAAGAAATCTTAATTAATCCTGATTTTCATGGATTATGTTTATTAATAACACGAGGTCACCAAATATATAGACCTTGAAAATAGTAAGTGAATATAAATCAACAAAGCGTTGCCCTTCACTAATAGAAGGTGCGGCGCTTTGTTAATATTTCATGATGTAAAAGTTAAGGGAAAATAAAGCTGGAAGCTAATATTTTAAAAACTCAGTCTTAAGATAGATAAAATAATTTTTCAGTATTGATATATTGTCTACATAAGTTAAGTTTTTAAAAGCCGGAGCAACCAATATTATTATATATGCTCCAAATATAAATTACTCCAGCACCTGCCTATACTTAGTAAAAGGCAGGTGTTTTATAATATAATCCCTAATATAATCCCTGGGTTATGAGTATTTTCTCGACACAAAACCATAGCCAGGAATTCAACTTACCCCATGGCATCAACCATCGTAATTAAAATAGGGACTTCCAGTCTCACCCAGCCAGACACAGGACTATTGGCGCTTTCCACTATTGCGGCCCTAGCAGAAACCCTATGTCATCTACGACGCAACAATTATCACGTCATTTTGGTTTCTTCGGGTGCAGTTGGCGTTGGTTGTGCGCGTTTGGGATTAACAGAACGGCCTAAAAATATTGCTTTGAAACAAGCAGTAGCAGCAGTGGGACAAGGTCGATTAATGCGGGTATATGATGATTTATTTACCACCCTCCAACAACCCATAGCCCAGGTTTTGCTCACCCGTAGTGATTTAGTTCAACGTAGCCGTTATTTGAATGTTTACAACACTTTCAAAGAATTATTGGCGTTGGGAGTAATTCCCATTGTGAATGAGAATGATACCGTCGCCGTGGATGAGCTAAAATTTGGCGATAATGACACTCTTTCAGCCTTAGTTGCCAGTTTAGTAGAAGCAGAAAAGCTATTTTTACTGACTGATGTAGATCGACTATATTCTGCAGATCCCCGTTATGTAGCTGATGCTCAACCAATTACCTTAGTTAGTAGTATGGAGGAATTAAACGCCTTACAGATCGAAACTGGTAATTCTGGTTCCCAATGGGGTACAGGGGGAATGGTAACCAAAATTGCAGCAGCAAGAATTGCTACTGCTGCGGGAGTTCGTACCATTATCACAGAAGGAAGCAATCCCCGGAATATTGAAAAAATTTTACAGGGAGAACCCATGGGGACTCATTTCCAACCCCATCCCGAACCGACATCTGCTCGTAAACGCTGGATAGCTTACGGTTCGGTTCCCCGTGGTAAATTATATTTAGATGATGGGGCAGTATTAGCCATTTCCCAATCGGGTAAATCATTGTTAGCTGCTGGTATTACCACAGCAGAAGGGAAATTTGATAGCCAGGATGCAGTACAATTGTGCGATCGCCACGGTCATGAAATTGCCAGGGGACTGGTAAACTACAATAGTCAGGAGCTGCAAAAAATTAGTGGTTGTCGTTCTAGTGAAATTCCTGACATTCTGGGTTATGAAGGTGCAGACACAGTAATTCACAGAGATAATTTAGTCTTAATTTAGTTAGGAGTTGATAGTTGACGGTTGACAGTTGATGGTTGACAGTTGACAGTTGACGGTTGATGGTTGACAGTTGATGGTTGATAGTTGACAGGTCGGAGTTAAGAGTATTAGGGAAACTTACTTATTACTTATTACTCATTACTCATTACTCATTACTCATCCCCTCATCTCCCTCACTCCTCCACCGTTGTTCGGTAAAATATGTAGCGATTAGGTCAACGTTATGGATGAAAATGCGATCGCTATCATGTCTAAACCTCCAACTCGATTCTCTCCCATTAACTTAGATCCTAAAGCAGCCAAATTAAAACGTCTGCGTCTTTTCAGTCGCTTGTTAGATAGAGCCATCCCCATTCCTGGAACAAATGCTGGTATTGGTTTAGATCCAATTTTAGGATTATTGCCCGTGGGAGGGGATTTTTTAGGGGTAGTACTTTCAGCATATATTGTCATAGAGGCGGCTCGTTTAGGAGCATCTCAAGGTATTTTGGGCAAAATGACCCTAAATATTATGATTGATGCCTTAGTGGGCATTATCCCAGTGTTTGGGGATATATTTGACGTTGCCTGGCCAGCTAATGAGCGCAATATTAAATTACTGGAAGAACACCTGCAATTCCCCCACCGTGGAAAAAAAGCAAATAGCTGGTTTGTACTTGTACTTTTAGCTGGATTATTAATCTTGGCCATAGGAATAGCCGCATTTGCCATAATGGTATTAAAACTGCTGTTAGGAGCTTTAACTGGCAGTTGAATTGATTGAGAACAAGAGATGAAACAAGATTGGTGGTTAGCAAATTTTCCCAAAGGACGACAATATGTAACTATTAGCGATAGTCATGGTTATCCCGTACAAATTGCCTATGGTGAAGTTGGTACTGGGAAACCCCTATTTCTACTACATGGATTAGGTAGTTGGAGTTATAATTGGCGTTCTAGTATCCAGCCCTTATCTGAACATTTCCGAGTAATTTGCTTTGATGCTAAGGGTTATGGTTTTTCGGAAAAATCTTTACATCGGCGAGAAAAAAAAGGTCATCAAATTATTGAGTTAGAAAGAATTATTCTGGCATTGTGCGATGAACCTGTAATAATTTTGGCAGAATCCCTAGGGGCATTAGTTTCCCTTGCCTTAACCCAAAATAATCCCGATTTAGTAGGGCGTTTAGTAGTTGTTAATGTACCGGTTTTTGCCGAAGGTTTACCCCATTGGGGAATGTCGTTGCTTTCTCAACTTCCTCTGGAGTTAGTCCAAGCCGTTGAAACTTTGCGTCTGAATTATTGGTTCGCACCCCTGGTGAGGGAAATTATGGCCACAGAAAGGCGGGGGGTAATGTTCGATCCATCAAAGTTAACAGCAGATGATGTTTACTGGATAGCTTATCCTTATACAGAGATTCCTGGTACTTTGACTAAAGTGACCGAAGAATTACAAATAGCGATTCAGGAAATTCAGAATTTACAGTCAAATAAACCGAATTTAATCAGCACAATTCAACAAAATCTCCATAAAATTGAATGTCCTACCCTGATTTTGTGGGGGGAACAAGATAGTTGGTTCCCAGTGGAACATGGAAAAAAATTACATCAGCATATTCCCAATTCCCGATTGAAAATTTTGTCAAATTGCTGTCATGATGCCTCTTTTGGTTCTTCCGAGGAGTTGAATGCTGAGGTTATATCATTTTTGCGCCATACCAATTTTCTCGAACATCCCCAATTACTTTAGGTGAGGCTAGCAATAAGGGACTGACAATTTTTCAAGATCCCATTTTTGTCTGTGGGATGGGCTTCTAGCCCGTACATATCAATAGGCGACTCAGGGATGCTTACCCCACAATGGGATAATTTAAGGGGAAAAAAGGATTTCAGGTAAATTTAACATTTTGGATCAGTGTACGCACCCCATCTAGAGTATTTAATGTCATAATTCCACGCTGAATAGCCTTTAATTTATCCAAGTCAGAAATATCAGCAATTTCCGACATTAGCTGTAACCCTTCCTCCCTAAACTTAATCTCTAAAGCCATCTCAATTCTTCCTAATTCCTTACCTCGTTGCTCACCTCGTTGCTCACCTCGTTGCTCACCTTCTTTCAAAATTTCTTGATACCAAGGAGATTCACGTAACACAGCCATATCCCACCTCATGATATCATGTCCGTTTAAATAACCGTCATTGCGACCGTAGGGAAGCAATCCCAAAGACCTTGTGTTCGCGGAGCGTGCCCGTTAGGGCTTATGCGTCGTTTCACTTCGTTCCACTCGCAATGACATACTAT
>JASJCX010000377.1 GCA_030065255.1 Calothrix sp. MO_167.B42
TAAGTCATACCAATTTCATTTAGCTAGGCTACACTTGCAAAAATTGATGCAGAATATGATTTTATTCTTGACGCATTATCTGTAGCTTTAATTTCGGAAATTGGTATAAGTTTACCTAATACTGTCAACTATCAACCATCAACCATCAACCATCAACTCTTAACTCTTAACTCTTAACTCTTAACTCCTACTTGACTGGTTTCAACTTCGTTACTGTGAGTTTAAATTTGCCAATTCCAGTTTCACCAAAGGAACGGACGCGGACAATGTAAGTACCGTTTTCGTTGATGCGAGTAAATAATAGGGAATTACTAGTACCATCAGGACCATCATCATTTTCAGCAACTGTTGCGCCATTGGGTCCAAGTAAGGTAATAATACTATCAAAGTTCTCAGAAGATAAATCAATAGCCAAATTATCTCCTTTATTTAGCTTCACCAAATAATCACGAGCAAATCCACCTTGGCCTGTGGGAATATCTTTTTCCGACAAAGAATCTGCAATTTGGTGGCTGGGAGGAATGGGAATGGGGTTATATAACTTATTCACTTGAGCCAAAGTGGCGGTTGTACTAACCCCAATTGCCAACAATGATAAAGGAATGGTGGTGAGTGATTTTAACCCAATGACAAAAGCCTTTCTGAACATTCCAAGAGCCTTCCCGCAAAATAGCCTAATCTGGTTAATTATAATGTTATTGGGCAAGTAATGCCCATCAAATCCTTTACTATTTACCTTGTCCAGCCATGGCCACAGCAGCTAATCCGCGTACTTTAATCCCACTATTTTCTAGGGTAGCGATCGCTGATTTTGCTGTAGCACCAGTGGTATAAATATCATCTACTAATAGTATGGGGGATTTTGGTAGATGAAGGAAGCCCGGACCCAGGGAAAATGCATTTGCTAAGTTTTGTTTCCTATCTTCAACAGATAAACTAAATTGTGCATTAGTTTGCTTACTCCGTTGCAAACCTTGAGATTTCAATTTTAACCCGGTTACCAGGCAAAAGCCCTCTGCAATCAATTGTGCTTGGTTATATCCCCGTTCTTTTAATTTTTTTTTATGTAGGGGAATGGGAACTACTATGGGCTGAGAATTATCCTCTGGTGGATGGGATATCCATGCTTGTCCTAAATATTGACCCAAGATTCGCGCAATTTCTGGGTGATAATCGTATTTTATGGCAGCGAGGGTCTGCTTGAGCATACCACCATACTTTCCCCAAGCGAATACTGGTAATGGTTGTTTCCATAAAGTTTTAGGGTTCGCAAGATGACATTGTTGTAATCGTCTACCACAATCTAAGCAAATTTCAGTAGTTGTGGGACGTTGGCAAAAGGGACAATTGGATTGAAGAAAGAGATTGAGTAGATTTTTGAACGGTCGAGTCCAAGTTGGCATTGTTAAATAATTTTAAATTTTGAAACGTAAATAATCTGTTGATGATTTTTTATTATTCCCAGAAATCAAGTATTAACAAATATGTATATTTACGGCTTAATACAGGTTAACTGTGGTATCAAATTATTCGGTGCGCTTTAAACTATAAAATATTTAATTGCTGCAAAGCTCTACATAAAAAAGTTTCAGAGCCATTTTTCAGAGCCATTTAATAAATAAAATCAGTAAGTAGTGCTAACAGTAGTGAGGTTTATTTTATACCTTTTGTTCGCATCGGTAGTATTTTAAACTCAATTCTATTGCAGATACTAAGCTATGGCAGGCAAAAAGAAGTTAACAGCCCAGGAGGTTGTAGAGAGATATAGAGAAGGTGAAAGGGATTTTTCCCGTAGAAGTCTTATAGGAGAAAATTTTTCTGACAAAAGTCTCATAAAAGAAGGTTCGAGTCAGCTAAATTTGTCAGGAGCTAGGTTCAATGGGGCAGATATTCGAGGGACTAATTTTACTAATGTAAACCTTAAAGGTGCTCAATTTGAGGGGGCTACGGCTGGCTTGCCAGAATCTTGTGCGCTATTGATGTCATTGCTATTGCCAATAATTTCAGTCATACTTACAGTTTTTACACTGTATTTATTTACTATTCTATGGGGAACAACAAGTTTCCCACCTGCTGAAAAGTCTACCTATAGCATCATAGCTCTAATCACTGTTCCAACATTTGTTTGGTTTATTTTACGCCAAGGCATAGTACCAGGATTTCTCATATTAACTGGATTAATTATCGCAGCTATATTTGTCATTAATTTTCCTAATCTTGCCATTTTTATTAGTATAGTTACGACTGGATTATTTCTACTAATAGGATGGAGCAATTTAGTAAATATACCGATATTATCAATACTATTGATATTGGGAAACTATTGTCTTCCATTTATACTCGATTTTTGTAAATATGTATGGGAGCGATTTATAACAAAATCAGTATCATTCATTGTCGTTTTTGAACGTCTGGGAGTAACCTTTAGTATTGCGGTAGCAGAACTTATTATTACTACAATATCCATAACAACACTCTATAGTATTATTCTTAATATTCCCTGGACTCAAAAGTTTTTATCTTATAAAAAATCCCGTACTGGATGGGTAATTATACTCGCCAAATTATGCGTATTGGTTCCAGTTTTACTTCAACTATTAATTTCTAAATCGTGTGGCGGTCTTACTAATATAATCCCGAATAATTTTGCAGATTTTGAATATGCTTGTATGCTGGATTTTATCTGCATACTAGGAGCATTAGGTGGAACTTTTCTCGGCTATAAAATTGGTAAACGTGCATTAGCTAATAGGGATGCCAGATATGTACCTTCACTAAAAATTGGTGTGGCTTTATCATTACTCATTAAATCTACTAAATTTAGGGGCGCGAATTTAACAGGTGCCAATTTTACTGGAGCAGACTTAAAAAATACAGATTTTAGAAATTATAAAACTTCTCAAAAGATACAGAAAAATGCATATTTGATCAAGGTAGGTATTACTGGTGTGACTAAAATGATTGGTACTCACTGGTATGGTGTTAAAAATCTAGAATATGCTCGCTTACAAGGAACTTATTTACAATACCCACAGGTACGAAATTTATTTAATCAGAAAGATAATCAAGAAAACTGGATAGAATATGAAGTCAAAAATTTTGACAATTTAAATCTTCAAGGAATTAATTTAAATTTTCCAGATGATAATACTCCCAATTTGCAAAAAGCTAGCTTTATTGATACAAACCTCAATGATGCCGATCTGGGGAAGGCAAATTTATCCCAAGCGAAACTTGTACGAACCCTGTTGGACAATGCTGATTTGAGTAAAGTTAAATTGAACGAAGCTATTATTGAGGATTGGAGAATAACATCCCAAACTAAATTTAAAGTTGCTGATAGACAAGACAAGTTAGTCTATGTATATTTGTATCTAGCAAAAAAAGAACAACTACAAGAAGAACAACCAAAAGTAAGAATCCAAAATCAGGAAGACATAGAAAAACTGATTGATGAAGCCGAACGAAGATGGAATAAAATATATGACTCCTTTGATGGGTTAAGTCATCTTAAAAGTACAGTTCTGCGGGAACGTTGGGAAGATGAGTTTATTAATGCGGCTAAAAAATGTGGAATTCCACTACCCACATATCATCAACTCTTTGAAAGCTACTGCGATCAAAAATTATTATCCCAATCTCAAAAAGATTCATGGAGTGTAAACTTCCAAAGAGCAGAAATTAGGGTAGAACGTTTGAATCGGTTACTCAATCAAATGGATCTTTTCCCCATTCTGGATCATCTAGGTCGCTTATCTATTGTGGCGGCCGTGATTTTCTTTATTGCGGATATGCCTGAACGATCAGAAACTTCACAACGGGAACAGGCTGAAGCACACTATCGAGCTTGGGAAATGATTCGAGATAGTAAAACAGATCAAGCTAGTAGTGGTAGAAGGATTGCTCTTGAAAGATTAAAAAAGGACAAGAAATCATTAGCAGGACTGCAAGCTCCTGAGGCTATGTTGTCTGAAATCGATTTAAACGGTGCAGATCTAACTAAAGCCAATTTTCAAAAAGCCAATTTAAGTAAAGCTAAGTTAAATGGAGCAAACTTAAGTAAAGCTGACCTAAGTGGAGCAAATTTAATTGGAGCTGATTTAAGAAATTCCATATTCAAAACAGCAAATTTTAATGGAGCCATATACGATCCAAATGAGGTAAATTTACTGTTCCACGTAGAGGGAAATAATACTCCAGTGGAAGAGACAGGCAATAATACTCAACAAACAAATGATTGTCAGGTAAAACCTGAAAAGCAAAAGAGACAGAAGGCATATGCAAAGTTAGGAATGATACCAGTTGGTCCTTGTGCCGATTTAAAAAAGGCAAACCTCATAGATGCAGATCTAAATTATGACTTGAAAAAAGCGGATCTTAGAGGTGCTGACATCAGAGGAGCAGATTTTAGAGATGCCAAGAATTTGGGCAGTACGAAACTGGAAAAAGCTCTGTATAACAAAGGAACTTCCTTCCCTGAATATTTTGATGTTACTAAAACTGGTGCATATGAAATTGCTCCTAAGATCAATCTAAGGGATGCCGATCTCAGAGGTGCTGACCTGGAAAAGGAGGATCTTAGGGGTGCTGACTTCAGAGGAGCTAAACTTGGAGGTGCCAATTTGCAAGATGCTCAACTGGAAAAAACTCTGTATGACGAGAAAACTATCTTCCCCGAAGGTTTTGATGTTGATCAAACTGGTGCATATGAAATTGCTCCCGAGGCCAACCTAAGGGATGCTGACTTGAGTGGTACTGACTTGAAAAATGAGGATCTTAGGGGTGCTGACCTCAGAGGAGCTAACCTTGGAGGTGCCGAGTTACAAGATACGAAACTAGAAAAAGCTCTGTATGACGAGAAAACTAGATTCCCCAAAAAAGGTTTTAATGTTGCTCAAACTAGTGCATATAAAATTGCTCCCAAGACCAACCTAAGGAATGCCGATCTCAGAGGTGCTGACCTGAAAAATGAGGATCTTACGGGTGCTAACCTCAGAGGAGCTATCCTTACAGGTGCCGAGTTGCAAGATACTCAACTGTACAAAGCTCTGTATAACGAGGAAACTATCTTCCCCGAAGATTTTGATGTTGCTGCAACTGGTGCATATAAAATTGCTCCCGAGGCCAACCTAAGGAGTGCTGACTTGACTGGTGCTGATTTGAGGGGTGCTGAGTTAAGAAATGCGAACTTGAATGGCGCTGACTTGAGGGTTACTGACTTAAGAAATGCGAACTTGAATGGCGCTGACTTGAGGGTTACTGACTTAAGAAATGCGAA
>JASJCX010000378.1 GCA_030065255.1 Calothrix sp. MO_167.B42
GCCATTCAAGCCTTAGTATTTGCCACCCTAGCTGCGGCTTATATTCATGAGGCAATGGAAGGGCATGGTGAAGAAGAGCATGAGTGACATCAAAAAGTGCCCCAGTTGATGTAACTTTAGATTTGGGATTGAAAACCTCAACTCTGAAAATCCAAATAGTTGATTTTGTACTCAAGGTAAGGAAAATAAAATGGATCCATTAGTTTCTGCTGCTTCAGTTTTAGCCGCCGCACTGGCAATTGGTTTAGCTGCAATTGGACCTGGTATTGGTCAAGGTAATGCTGCAGGTCAAGCAGTAGAAGGTATTGCGCGTCAGCCAGAGGCAGAAGGAAAAATTCGTGGTACTTTGCTGTTAACCTTGGCGTTCATGGAATCCCTAACCATTTACGGTTTGGTTATTGCTCTAGTACTGTTATTTGCTAACCCCTTTTCTTAAGCCCTCATAACTTTGCCTGAGTTTAGAGACGTTGGATACAACGTCTCTAATACTGGCAAGGTATATTTTTGGGTTTTGTTCCCATACTTTTGGTTCATGGGACAAAAAAATTAAAGATTAAAACTTGGATGATATTGCTTGCCATCCAAAAAGGAGACAAATGTTTGATTTTAATGCTACTTTGCCCTTAATGGCATTGCAGTTCCTATTGTTGGCAGCTTTGTTGAATGCCATTTTTTATAAGCCACTGACCAAGGCACTGGATGACCGGGATAATTATATCCGTGACAACCAGCTTGGTGCGACAGAACGGTTGGCTCAAGCGGAGAGATTAACCAAAGAATACGAGCAGCAGTTAGCAGATGCCCGTCGTCAATCTCAAACAACCATAGCCGCAGCTCAGGAAGAAGCCAAAAAAATTACTGCTCAAAGAATTGCGGAAGCACAGCAGGAAGCCCAGGCACAAAGGGAACAAGCAGCCCGGGAAATCGAAGAACAAAAGCAGCAAGCTTTAAGTTCTTTAGAACAACAAGTAGATGCCCTCAGTCGGCAAATACTAGACAAACTTTTGGGACCCTCATATAGCTAGATAGATTAATTCCTAGATAGTTAGTAACTGGAGGTTCCAAAAGATACGCGCAGCAGGGCGTGAGTCCGATGGCGCTAGATGGGTGTCGAACGACACTTTTTCCCTTGGGGAAAACCACAGTATTAGCAAGGGAGCAGCGCAGTTGTAGATGAGTATTCTGGGAACCGTGTTATTACTTGCCACAGAAGAAGCCGAACATGGTTTCGGACTAAATTTTGATATTCTAGAAACCAATATCATTAATTTAGGACTTCTGATTGGCATATTATTTTATTTTGGGCGTAAGGTATTAACTAATACCTTGAGTGAACGACGCTCAAATATTGAAAAGACCATTGTGTCAGCTGAAACAAAGGCAAAAGAAGCAGCGATCGCTTTATCTGAAGTTCAGCAAAAATTAACTCAAGCCCAAGCAGAGGCCCAAAGAATTCTTAAAACAGCGGAAGATAATGCTAAAGCCAGTCGGGAAGCGATTTTGGCCCAAGCTACAGAAGACGTAGAACGTTTGAAAGAAACAGCCGCGAGGGATTTGAACACAGAAAGGGACAGAGCAATCGCTCAATTGCGGCAGCAGGTAGTGGCAATGTCCCTAGAAAAAGTGGAGTCCGAATTGCAAACAGGAGTTGCACAAGACACCCAACAAAAACTAATAGATAGCAGCATTGCGCTACTGGGAGGCTAGGGATGACAACTAACGTAGCACTGGCTGAAATAGCCCAACCCTATGCCCAAGCATTGATGTCCGTAGCGCAATCCAACAACGTCACAGAGCAGATTGGCGAAGATGTACGTGGTTTGTTGAATTTGCTCCAAGAAAGCCCCCAGTTGAAGAACTTTATTGATAACCCCTTTGTGGAAATGAATGACAAAAAGGCGGTAGTTGGTAGAGTTTTGGGAGAAGGAGCTAATCCATACCTCCGTAACTTTTTAATGCTGCTAGTTGATAGACGGCGGATTTCCTTTTTGCCAGATGTTTGTCAACAGTATCTAGCACTTTTACGGCAATTGACCCAAACCGTACTAGCGGAAGTAACTTCTGCCGTACCCCTAAGCGAATCCCAACAGCAGACCATCAAAGAAAAGGTCATAGCAATGACCGGTGCTCATCAAGTAGAATTGGAAACCAAAATTGATACCGACATCATTGGTGGTGTAATTATCAAAGTTGGTTCTCAAGTCGTTGATGCCAGTTTGCGTGGTCAGTTGCGCCGCCTTTCTTTGCGCTTAAACTCCTAAAAGTTAAGAATTAAGAGTTAAGAATTAAGAATTAAGAGTTAGGAATTAAGAATTAAGAGTTAGGAATTTTAACTATTAACTCTTCACTCTTAACTAATCACTCTTAACCAATTACTCTTAACTAATCACTCTTAACTCTTAACTTAATAACTGCTTCCGTCTCAAAAAATAAACATAGACTCATGAGTATTTCAATTAGACCTGACGAAATTAGCAGCATTATTCAACAACAAATCGAGCAATACGACCAAGAAGTCAAAGTTGCTAACGTTGGTACCGTTCTCCAAGTAGGTGACGGTATCGCCCGGATTTATGGTCTAGACAAGGCTATGGCTGGGGAACTATTGGAATTTGAAGATGGTACCGTTGGTATTGCCCTTAACTTAGAAGAAGATAACGTAGGTGCGGTACTAATGGGCGATGGTCGCCAAATTCAAGAAGGTAGTTCCGTCACCGCCACTGGTAAAATTGCTCAAATACCCGTGGGAGAAGCCGTAATTGGACGAGTTGTAGATGCATTAGGTCGCCCCATCGACGGCAAGGGAGACATTAATACTACAGACAGTCGCTTGATTGAGTCTATGGCTCCCGGGATTATCGCCCGTCGCTCCGTACATGAACCCATGCAAACCGGGATTACCGCCATTGATGCCATGATTCCCGTGGGTAGAGGCCAGCGAGAATTAATTATTGGTGACCGTCAAACCGGAAAAACTGCCATCGCCATTGACACCATCATCAACCAAAAACAGGAAGATGTAGTTTGTGTCTACGTTGCCGTGGGACAGAAATCTTCCACCGTAGCCAACGTCGTCCAAACCTTACAAGATAAAGGGGCGATGGATTATACCATCGTCGTTGCAGCCAACGCCAGTGACCCCGCCACACTACAATATCTGGCTCCTTATACCGGCGCAGCCATGGCCGAGTACTTTATGTACAAAGGCAAAGCTACCTTGGTAATTTATGATGACCTTTCCAAGCAAGCTGCTGCTTACCGGCAAATGTCCTTATTACTACGTCGTCCACCCGGTCGTGAAGCCTATCCTGGAGATGTATTTTACCTCCACTCCCGCTTATTAGAACGTGCCGCTAAATTAAGTGATGAATTGGGCAAAGGTAGTATGACTGCTCTACCAATCATTGAAACCCAAGCTGGTGACGTATCCGCCTATATTCCTACCAACGTAATTTCCATTACCGACGGTCAAATTTTCTTATCTTCCGACTTATTTAACGCTGGTATTCGTCCCGCCATTAACCCTGGTATTTCCGTATCCAGGGTAGGTTCTTCAGCACAAACCAAAGCAATGAAAAAAGTTGCTGGTAAACTGAAGTTAGAATTGGCTCAGTTTGATGAATTACAAGCATTTGCTCAATTTGCCTCTGACTTAGATAAAGCCACCCAAGACCAACTGGCAAGGGGTGCTAGATTGCGGGAATTGCTCAAACAGCCCCAAAACTCTCCACTATCCGTGTATGAGCAAGTAGCTATCCTGTACGCAGGTTTGAATGGCTACTTAGATGAAGTGCCTGTAGAGAAAATTACTGAATTTGCTGCTGGTTTCCGCGACTACTTGAAGACTGGTAAACCCGAGTACACCGAAGGGGTACAAACCAGTAAAGTACTTGGTGAATCAGAAGAAACTGCATTAAAAGATGCAATTAACGAGTACAAGAAAACCTTCTTGGCAACGGCGTAGCAATTTTTTTAGATTTTGTGGAAAGTTTGCAAGGGCGGGAATCACCCCTAACGCAACTTTCCAAAAATGATTTTGGATTAAATCCAAAATTCCAAATCTAAAATCTAAAATCGTTCGACTGAGCAACGTCGAAGTCTAAAATCTAAAATCAGATTATGGCAAATCTCAAAGCAATACGCGATCGCATTAAGTCAGTTAAGAACACCAAAAAGATTACAGAGGCCATGCGCCTAGTGGCAGCGGCGAGGGTACGTCGCGCCCAGGAGCAAGTGACATCCACCCGTCCTTTTGCTGATCGTTTAGCACAAGTACTATACGGATTACAAACCCGTCTGCGTTTTGAGGAGGCAAATTTACCTCTGTTGAAAAAACGCGAAGTCAAATCCGTGGGCATCTTAGTTGTTTCCGGCGATCGGGGTTTGTGTGGTGGTTATAATAATAACGTCATCAAACGTGCCGAGATGCGGGCTAAGGAACTGAAGTCCCAAGGAATTGATTACAAATTCGTAATTGTTGGACGTAAGGCACTCCAGTATTTTCAGCGTCGTGAATACCCCATTGATGCCAGCTACTTTGGTTTGGAGCAAATTCCTACCGCCGCAGAAGCAAACAAAATTGCTGACGAGCTACTGTCTTTATTCTTATCAGAAAGTGTGGATCGGATAGAATTAATTTATACCCGATTCATTTCCTTGGTTAGTTCCAATCCCGTGGTACAAACCTTACTACCCTTAGACACCCAAGGTTTAGAAGCTCAAGACGATGAAATATTCCGGCTGACAACCCGTGGTGGTGAATTTCAGGTAGAAAGGCAGAAAGTCAGCACAGATGTGCGTCCTTTAGCCAAGGATATGATTTTTGAACAAGACCCAGTGCAAATACTTGATTCATTGTTGCCTTTGTATCTCAGTAATCAATTATTGAGAGCATTGCAAGAAGCCGCAGCTAGTGAATTAGCAGCGCGGATGACAGCCATGAGTAACGCTAGTGATAACGCAGCTCAGTTAATTGGTACCTTGACATTGAGTTACAACAAAGCTCGGCAAGCAGCAATTACCCAAGAAATTCTTGAGGTTGTGGGTGGAGCAGAAGCACTTAACTAAAACTCAATTGCTAAAGTATAAACAAATAGCTAATTGCTGGTGATTGGAAAGCTGGCAATTAGCTATTTTGATTTTGCCGTAATTCAAGTAGATTTGATATCATGTCCGGGGGCATACCCATAGTATGTCATTGCGAGTGGAACGAAGTGAAACGACGCAATCACAAGGTCTTTGGGATTGCTTCCCTACTCTGCGAGAACGCTTTCAGCGAACGGTCGCAATGACGGTTATTTAA
>JASJCX010000379.1 GCA_030065255.1 Calothrix sp. MO_167.B42
GGTGGAAGTAGTTTTTTTAACCCCTCCCATTGTTCATTACTTAAATCTCCTCGACTCATCGATGCACCCTGCTCAAATTACCTTTTTATTAGGATACAACGAGTTTGAAAACACGCCCTAGCACAAGAGAACCAAGTGCCATACCACCACCTCCAGAAGCCAAAGAACCACCACCAAGCCATGCTAGTGTTGCATTTGTAGCTGCAGCACCACTAAGTCCAGAAATTGCAGTTCCAGTGCTTGCTACTCCTACTTGACTAGCAATTGCTGTTACGGTAGAGCTAGCTGTTGCACCTGCACGGACACCATTATAGACTGCCTTAATCCCACCGTTCAAAAATACTTCAGCTTCTATTTCATCAGCTTTATACTTCTGTATTTGCGGAATTGAAATACTACCAAGTTCTTCTAAAAACTCCTTCTCAGTTTGTTTTGCCTTGCCAATATTTCGTTCAATGAAATCAACAAAACGTCCAATAGTATATTTCATAACTCCTAACTTAAATTGATCATATTCTTCAGCTATTTGATTAGTACTTTCTGAGTATTGTTGTAATTCTTTCACCGCATCTTCATGGCGTTTTTGAGCGCGTTCACCAATTTTCTTCGCCTCATTCATGTCTTCAATTCCAGCACCAGCTGCTCCCGCACCTAAAACACCAGCACCGATGGCAATAGCACCCAAAATTAGTGGAATCATAATAAAATCCTGATTTTAATTACTGTTTTATGAACTACCGAGGATAGACTTATTGATATATTTCCCCGGTTAAATAAAAAATAACCACATTTACAGGAAAAACTCGAAAATTGGTACTTTTACCAGATTCGTTAAAATTTTATAAATGAGCTTAATCAAAAAGACAGCCATGAATATAGTCATTTCTCTCAGCCCAGAAATTGAAGCACAACTGCGGAAAAAAGCTGCACAACAAGGACAAGATGTCAGTATTGTTGCGGCTGAACTGCTTGCTAATGTTTTGGAATGGGAAACACAAGATTCACAAGAAGCGATCGCAGGTATTCAGCGTGGGTTAGATGATTTTGAGGCTGGACGTTTCCGTTCTTTTGATGAGTTTGCTGAAGAACAACGTCGTAAATATGATTTACCAGCCGATTAATGAAATATGAAATTGAAATTTCCAGTGTGGCTGAAGCTGAGGCTGATAGCGCATTTATTCGTTTATCTCAAATTACATCTCCTGAAAGAGCAAGTCAGTGGTATGCAGGTTTGCTAAAAGCAATAGATTCTTTATCCTTAATGCCAAAACGTTGTCCTCTGGCACGAGAAAATGAATATTTTAGTAACGAGATTAGACAACTTCTCTACGGTAAAGGGCATAATTCATACCGGATTCTTTTTACTGTTATAGAAGGAGAAGATATTGCTTATATCCGTATTCTCAACATTCGACACGCTGCACAACAAACCCTGGGAATAGATGAAGAATAAAATACAAAAATGCCCTACAGTGAATTTACCATCCGTAAGATAAAACAAGCCTTTGATTTAACAACCATAGAAGACGGTGGATTTTTCCCAGAAATTGACCCAATTTCACCTACTAATACCCTCACAGATTTTTTATCAGAAAGCCTACCTTTAGCCATTGCAACAGGTAGTAAAAAAGCGCGATCGGAATTAATTATTAGTCCTGTACTTGTAGAAGTCCGAAAAATTCTCCACAGAAAAATTAGTCTTTTTTCCGGTGCAGATTTTACTGTAGATCCATCAGTTGGACTTAGTGGTGTATGCGATTTTCTCCTCAGCCGTTCCCCAGAACAGTTAGAAATTGAAGCCCCGGTTGTAGTAATTGTAGAAGCGAAAAAAGCAGATTTAAATGTGGGAATTGGACAATGTATTGCGGAAATGGTGGCAGCTCTAAAATTTAATGAAATGAATAATCAGCCTATTACCACCGTTTATGGCAGTGTGAGTAATGGAACTGCTTGGAGATTTATGAAATTAGAAGGGAAAACAGTAACTATTGATTTGACAGATTATCCCCTTCCTCCGGTGGAACAAATTTTAGGATTCTTGGTGTGGATGCTCCAGTCAGGACAGTGAAAAAGCAGGGAGACAGGGGAGGAGAGGAGAAGGTGAGTAAATATTAATCCAAAATCCAAAATCTAAAATCCAAAATTAGTTATGATAGCGTTTGTCGCAGTGAATTATGGTATGCAAAGACAGCGAGCGTTATTAGCTTTAATTTTAGTCTTGATAATTGCCTCAGTGACGGTAATTGTCAGTCCTTTTTTTCCCTTGGAGCTGGGGTTGGACTTGAAAGGTGGCTCCCAGTTGACAATTCAGGTGAAAACCACTGAAGATATCACCGAAATCACCGAGCGAGAATTAGAAGCGGTGCAGAAGGTGGTGGAAGGTAGGATTAATGCTTCGGGAGTGGCCGAACCATTAATTCAAGCCGTGGGGAAAGACCAAATTTTAGTACAACTACCTGGTGTAGATAATCCCCAAGAAGCAGAACGCCGACTTAAAGGTACGGCACAGTTAGAGTTTCGCACACAAAAACCTGATACTGAAGCGCAATTATTTGCACTGCGTACCTTAAGGGCACAACTCCAAGCCAAGCAGCAGGAATTAGCAGCCCAGAAAGGTGAGGCGAATCCAGAAGAAGTAGAGAAAAATAAAACAGACTTAGAGAAAAATAAGCAGGAAATCAAAGAATTATTTGCCAGTACTGAACCACCTCTAACTGGTAAATTATTAGATGATGCTACTGGTCAACCTACCCAAAGTAGTAACTGGGATGTGGCTCTGCGCTTCAAGCCCAAGGGTGGAGAATTATTTGCCACTTTAACCAAACAATTGGCTGGAACTGGACGCAGTATTGGTATTTTTCTCGATGATGAATTAATTAGTTCTCCCACCGTTGGGCCAGAATTTGCCACAGCTGGGATTGCCGGTGGCTCGGCGGTAATTACTGGTAGATTTACAGCCCAGGAAGCACAGGATTTAGGTATTCAACTTAAAGGTGGTTCCTTACCCCTACCCATCGAAGTGGTGGAAATCCGTACCGTTGGTGCAACCTTGGGACAAGATAGTGTAAATCGCAGTGTCTACGCTGCTTTAGGTGGGCTAGTGTTAGTCTTAGTATTCATGATTCTTTACTATCGACTACCGGGAGTAATTGCTAATTTATCCTTGATGATTTACTCCTTATTTACCTTGGCATGTTTTATGTTGTTGGGGGTGACTCTGACATTACCAGGAATCGCTGGGTTTATTCTCAGTATTGGCATGGCAGTAGATGCCAATGTATTAATATTTGAACGGACTAGGGAAGAATTACGAGCAGATAAATCCCTATATCGTTCCGTGGAATCTGGTTTTTACCGTGCCTTTTCCAGTATTTTAGATAGCAATGTCACTACCCTAATCGCCTGTGCTGCCCTATACTTTTTGGGTTATGGTTTAGTCAGAGGTTTTGCTGTAACTTTGGCTGTAGGTGTAGTCGTTAGTATGTTTACAGCTATTACCTGTAGTCGCACATTCATGTTTTTGGCAATATCCCTTCCCAACTTACGGAAAAAAGAACTTTTCTGTCCCAATCTGACCACTTCTATTAAGCAAACAGGGGTGGCACAATGAAACTACATATTAACAGATGGCGATCGCTTTGGTGGAGTGTTTCTGTAG
The DNA here is from genome assembly GCA_030065255.1 of Calothrix sp. MO_167.B42. GTDB lineage: Bacteria > Cyanobacteriota > Cyanobacteriia > Cyanobacteriales > Nostocaceae > Calothrix_A. The sequence goes on from JASJCX010000379.1 coordinate 3,659, forward strand.
CAATTATTCTGGCTGGGATTATCTCTATGGTGATTTCTTGGCAAAGTACTGGTTATCCCCTACGCCCTAGCTTGGACTTTGTTGGCGGTACTCGATTACTATTGGAACGAGATTGTAGCAATCCTGAGAACTGTAATAAACCCATTGATATTAATGTCGTTCGGGATGTAGCTAAGGAGCAAGATTTGGGTGATAGTAGTATCCAAATTATTGCCGATAAGGACAGTGGTAAAGATAATGGGGTATTAATCAGGACAAAAACCCTGGATGTAGAAAAACGCACCAAGCTGCAAGATGCCCTGAGTGAAAAAATAGGTTCCTTCGATCCGAATAAAAATCAAATTGATACCGTTGGTCCCACCTTGGGAAGACAGTTATTTACAACTGGTACAACTGCCCTTGCTGTTTCCTTTATCTGTATTGTTATTTACCTCGGTATTCGCTTCCAGTGGGATTACTCAGCCTTTGCCATTGTGGCGACTTTCCATGATTTGTTAATGACTGTAGGCATTTTCTCCATTTTTGGCTTGTTGTTTGGTATGGAAGTCGATAGCCTATTTATCGTCGCACTATTGACAATCACGGGTTTTTCTGTTAATGATACCGTAGTTATTTACGATCGCATCCGGGAAAATGTCAAAACCCACGATCATGTTCCCTTTAATGAAATTGTCGATGATGCGGTTAACCAAACCCTAGCCCGGTCGATTAATACCACCTTAACCACATTACTCACCTTATTTGCCATTTTCTTGTTTGGAGGAGAAACCTTAAGAAACTTTGCCTTGGCACTGATTATCGGTTTCACTATGGGTGCTTATTCGAGTATATTCATTGCCAGTACTCTTTTAGCCTGGTGGCGAGAACGAAAAGGAGAATCTAGCATTACCCAAACAGCAGACTCCATTGATGCATCTGTAGATAATTCATAAACTGTTTATTAACATTTCCCAAAATAAAGTATCCAATTGTTAAACTGGAACAGCTTTTTTGGCTGCCATATTCACTGCCCTTGAAGTTCTCGAACAATTGGATATTCTTCCATATTTTTCCATCTTCTCTTTCCCTAAAGCCATGGATTCCTCAGAACAATCCTCCTCCATAGATCAAAACATGGCAAGTAGCGATTTTGCCTTCGCTCAACAAGTGCAAAGGTTACATCGCTTGACTGTATATGGCAGGTGGTTGCTCGTCTGCTGTTTGTGGTTGACTATTGCTCCATTATCCCTATGGAGGTTAAGGGAAGAAATATTTTTGTGGCAACAATATTTTACTTGGGTTGCAGTACGATATGCCCTGTTTTACCATCCCCTGTCCACTTTGGGTTTATCTATGTGTATAGGAATGACAGCAGCGGTTTTGATTTGGCAAAGTCGCAATATCCTCTTTGGCATCCCACAACATGAACTCAAACGCCTAGAAACAAAGGTTGCCCAAATTCGCCAACAAGGAGCAAGTCATCCCCTTTGGAAATGGATTAGCAATTGAATTGGCTAATAGTTGACAGTTGATAGTTGACAGTTGATAGTTGACAGTTGATGGTTAAACCTCCCACACTCCCCACACTCCCCTCACTCCCCCTGCCCCCGTTCGGACTTCGGCGTGAGCTCAGACGTTCGGCGAAGCTCAGTCGAGCCGTCGAACGCTGAGC
>JASJCX010000380.1 GCA_030065255.1 Calothrix sp. MO_167.B42
TATTATCAATAGCAACTGCAATTTCAAAGCCAGCAGACTGAAATCCCAGGTCTAAACCGCCGACTCCGCAAAATAGACTTACTACTAATATCTTGCTTCTCGCTGACATTTTAAACCACAGAAAACATAGATTATTATATTTAACATTTTATCTTATGGACAATAATTAAGCATTAATTATTGTTAATTTTACAAACCAAATTTAGCTATCAAATCAAATCTTCCCTGACTTTGCAATACTTCAATAATTCCTACTACCACTTGTTCTTTCTGATGGTGATTAGTTACCTTTAGTTCCTTATTGATAAACTCTAAGAGTGAACTTTCAGATGTCGCTGTCAACATTTGAATTATTCTTTCACTGTGACTTAGCACCTGCGTGTTTTGTCTCGATTTCTGGTTGATTTCAGAAGTATTGACATCCTGAGGTATAGTTAGCTGTTCATTGATAAATCGTCTATTATCGCGGTCAAAGCCTGAATAATTCGTTAGTTTTGGCATAGGAAACCATTCGTTTAATCCCCCATAAAAAATAGCTCTACCTACAGGAGATTTATGACACAAAGATTGAATTTGAGTAGTTGATAGTTTTCGGTCGGAAGGAATCATTGTAGCCCTTAAAATTCCTTCAGATGCGGAAATATTATCAGCACTGATAATGAATACTGGAATAAAGATTGAACGAGTACCACCATCAAAACCAAGTCCTTTTGTATGAGCATTTTGGGAGATTCCCCACAGTACAATTCCACGAGAAGAACCAGAGCTAGAATATCCAGTTAGTTTACCTTCTAACCACCCAAGTGCCCCCTCAACTCTTTTGAGTGTTTTCGTAACAAGATTAAGCTCATCAAAAACTAGGAGCTTATATCCCAATCCAGCATTAAACTCATCAAATTTTTGGATGCAATTTTGCAACCAGTTATAAGCCTCAACAGCATCACAAGTCATCAAATCTTGACGGAACAAATAATCAACTCGTCCCGAAAAATAACTTGTTTCGTTGGGGTCATTTTTTGGGTCAATATAAAAGACTGTGACTTGACGTTGCTTATCTTGCTTGAGATGTTCCAGGGCATTAGTGACAAATATACCTTTCCCAGAACCAGGTATACCAACAATTAATGAGTTTTTCAAACTGCTTGCCAAGTCAGATGGTAAATCGGGAGTTTCTTGTTCAAATGTGACTAGTTGTGTTTCTTTATTTTCTGAATTTAATATAGGTACAGCAGATTGCACTGGAGATGGAGTCTGTATTTTGTCAGGCAATAATGCTGGTTGTGTCTCTAAAAAATCAAGGGCATCATTACTAGCAGTATAGCCATTTTCCATTGCCCATTTGATTTGTCGTATAGCTTCTGTATCCCCTACCTGATTGCGAAAATCCCTCAAATTATCACCTGAAAGTACATGAGCGACACAACCATAATTATTGATAGCTATTTCATTCCGATTACTTTTTTGAGTCCGCGTCCAAGCAGTATGAAAACTCCAAGCGGCAATCAGAAAACCTGTTGGGGGAAAAGCTGTGGCACTGGCTGCAATTAATCCGCCAATAATTCCAGCAATTATTAAATATTGACAGTTATTATCTTCGATTGATTCACAAGCAATTATTTCCCATTCTTGGGATGTAAGTTTTCGTGAGTGAGGATTAAAAGCAGACATCTTAAAATATCGACCAAATAATTATCCAAAAAAGCATTGAAATCCTTAAACATAAATTTATCCAAGGACGTAATGGAGATTTCCAAAACACAGACCAATGAACGATTGAATGTGCAGTTTTTGAGAGAGGTACTATGTCACGGACTGGAATTTCGTTTTCCAAATTCCGATAACTCAGATGATGAGTATGGTGACTTTTGAGCCAAGGAAATATTATGCAGTGATATTTAGTCAGTTTTTGACAGTGTTTAGATTTGTTTTTCCACTTGGATGAGTAAATGTAAGTCAAATATTGATTGGAATAAGGTATATTATTAACGGGAATGAGCGGACTTCATGAAATAAGCAATCTGTCCTAACCAGAATAAAAAACGGATAATTGTTTCAATCGCAAATAATGTAATTACTAGCAATGCAATGTTTCCCCAATCTAATTGCGACCATTGTCCAGACATGAGGATAAACATTAACTGACCAAACCCTCCTTGGCAGGGAGGATAAACAATTGTACAAATCAAAAAGTCGATCGCATACACAAATAACGCTAAATTCCGAGCACTGGTCATGGTTAGGGTGGGAAAATTGTTGTACCATCTCTTGAGTGCGGCTAAAGCTGGGTCGTCATTCTGGCGAATAGCAAACTTTTGGGATGATTGCGCTTCATCTATTAATACTTTCATGAAGGCTCGGTCACGTTTTAAGATAATTGGAAAAACTTCCACCGTTTGAATCACTAACCAAATCAATAATCCCACAATCCAATGCAATGCAGTACCAATTGTGGCTGCAATGCCGTTAATGATGGGAATGGCAGCTATCAACTTAATCAAAGCAGCATCACCTGTTGCATTTGCCATCACAGCTTTGACTGCTTCGGCATAGGGTTGTAGATTTAGAAATGCAAACCATAACCCGACTATTACTGTAGTCCAGTAGAGAATTTTTACCAGGACGCGAGTACCACTACCCTGATTTTGATTTTGAGACTTGAAACCTGACGACATATTCTAATAATCCTGATAGTATTACTGGTTTGGTAAGGCATATCGAGCCTTTGCCCTCTTTCTTGCTTGTTCAATTACTTCTTGATTCCCAGTAAAAGCAATATCTCCAACCACGGGTTTATCCTTGCCCTGAACAATTTTGGCAGTGTTGCCGTTCGCATCACAGGTTATGGTGCCCACTGGTAATGGTGTCTTGCGAACCCTATCAATTACTGGCTTTCCTGCTTCCAGTGAGGTGAAGGAATCGGGATCTTTCATCGCAACTACCATTACGCAACCTTCCTCATACCTTTGTTTTGCGATCGCAGCCTGGTTTTGTGCTGATTGCTGGGATGCTCTTAATCGCCATTCCTGGGCAGAATTTTCTCTAACCGTTTGTTGTAATTGAGACACTGTAGAGAGATTGGCTTTGATATTTCCAGAGGAGACAGCCAGACATACACAAGTTCCAAAGAAGAATACTGCTGTCATAGGATTGCGTTGTAAGTACTTCATAAATTCACTACCCTCAAACTTTTTTAACGCCGTAAATAACGGTTGACGAGAGTTTGTGCCAGCACTTTGGAATCCATCACTGTCTTCGGTATCAAGTTGGACTTTTTTCCTGCTGCTACCTCCATCAAGAATTGTTCAACATCAAACTCAGTCTGTACTGTTGTCATTTCTTGAACATCTGACTGTACTTGGGAACTAGAACGAATGCCGTAATCATCCAATATTTTGTCCAGCTGTTCGGGATTAGCTAATAGTTGAGTGATTTTGGAGATACGTGTAGCTGATTCTTGATTGATTTCTTCTAGGGATTTGGTGTTTAAATCAGCCAGGGTATGTTTGAGTACTGCATCTGAGATTTGGTGCAAGACTGTTGCTTTAGCTATTGCCTCTCCAGCAACAATCTCTACCATTTCTCTAAATACATCTGCAGGGATATTCACAGCACGATTTGTAGCAATTTCAATGGCTAGTTTTTCAACCTCAGCCACACCTAAAGATGACATATTTCCAGTTAAGGCTTTTTGTTGATTAACAGCATCTTCTACTATTTTGAATGCTTGTTCTAACTGCTCGGTAATAGTAACAGGAAACTCATCGGCTTCCGGGTCAATTTCACTATCGTGTTTGCTTAATTGATGCAGGGCATTCATAATTTGCTCGGAAGTATATTGCCCAGAAAAATATTCAAAAAGTTCCTCTCTGGTAAACATAATTTATTCCTCCTCCAGTGTATAAGATGCAAAACGTTCTTGTTCTTTTCGATATGATTCTCTGGTTAATTCTTGTTTTTTGGCATTCACATATTCTTGCGCCATCCACTTTTTCTTAATTCCATGTGGCAGTCCATCGTAAATTTCCCCTATTTTGCCAATAACCCACACTTGGTAAGGAACAATTGGTGGTGTGCTATTAAAACAGGATGCTCTTTTTTGCATGAGTATGTGTTGTAACTTATACTCTGGGATGGTCATAGCAAGGGTTTCCCAACGCTTCCAAGTGCGATAACAAATGCCTAAAATTCGCGTTCCCTCTGCTAAAGATAGGGGAAATCCCAAAGGATGTAGGTCAAATTCTTGATTTGGCGATTCAAATAGCTTATTTCTCCATTCTTTGAACATTAGTTAGTCAATAGTGATTTTTAGTGAGGCATAGCACTGACAAAACCCGTATGATGTCAATGTCACTTTCAGGATAAATTTGATAGCTTACAGCTTGTTTATAAGCTGTTATGCACGCTATTTCAAAGGTAAAAACCTATACTCTGATAGTCAATGGACAAAGCTGACAACTTTGTTGAATGAAGATAATATATGAGTATTTTAAGTTGATTCTTAACATTAGAAAATATAATTTATCATTTTGATTATCCATGCTACAATTTCTCTGCTTTATATCAAATTAGATTGAATATGAAATTAATCAAAAAATCAGAAAAGGCTCTGCTCAATAAAATGAAGAAAATAGAGGAATTGGAATCACAGAATATTCAAGCTGATACAGAGGATATTGCAGAAAAAGTTGTTGAAACGAAGCCAGTGATTAATGTGGATGTAACAACATCAAATTATATTCCAGTACGTGATAATCCTATTGTTCGCTCCGTTGGTAATTCTGGTTGGCAGATTTCTGATATTTGGAGGGATATTCGAGTGGATAATTTCTGCGATTATTAAAGGGATACAGGTTAAACAATCACAGTCATGATTGAACTATATTACTGGTCTACACCAAACGGTCATAAAATTACAATTTTTCTGGAAGAAGCGGGTCTTAAATACCGCATCATACCAGTTAATATTGGTGCTGGTGACCAGTTTAAACCGGAGTTTCTGCAAATATCCCCTAACAATCGGATGCCAGCAATAATTGATACATCTCCAATTGATGAAGGAGAGCCAATCTCAATTTTTGAGTCGGGAGCGATTTTACTTTATTTGGCTGAAAAAACTGGAAAATTCCTTCCCAACAATCTACATCAGCGCAAGTTAGTAACTGAGTGGTTGTTTTGGCAAGTAGGTGGTTTAGGTCCCATGGCTGGACAGAATCATCATTTTACTCAGTATGCTCCCCAAAAGATTGATTATGCGATAAATCGGTATGTGAAAGAGACGAACCGACTTTATGGTGTAATGAATCGCCAGCTTGAAGGACGGGATTATTTAGCTGGTGATTATTCTATTGCTGA
>JASJCX010000381.1 GCA_030065255.1 Calothrix sp. MO_167.B42
TGCACCAGATCCAATTTGACTAAAAATATCTGCATTATTGCTGAGTATGACAGCTTTTTCCACATCAAGAGTGATATCACCTGCATTCCCCGAACCAGAAGTCGAAGCATTTACTAGTGCACCATCAGTAGCGCTGAAAGTCTTAGCATTAATATTGATGTCACCCCCAGCACCAGAATTGGCAGTAGAGGTAATTACTAACCCACGGTCAGAAATCCGAAAATCTCCAGTCGTAACCTTAATATTTCCTGCTGCTCGCTCGCCAGTTGCGGCTGAACCTTCTTCAGCGCTGGCGAATAACCCACTACGATTTCTACCGACACCAGAAATATCAACAAAATCTGTTGTTTTGATGTCAATATTTCCCCCTCTTCCCTTTCCGGCTAAGATATCACCTTCTGCATTAACTACAGCACTGGCTATTTGAGAACCACCTCTGAGGGTGAGCGATCGCCCTTCGATATTAATATTACCTGCTGTTCCTTCTCCTCCTGCTTCTATAATGCTTTTGATTTGACTACGTTCAGCTAATTGTATGGCACCATCCACATCAATAATGATCTTGCCTGCATTGCCATTGCCGAAAGTTGAGGAACTAATTGAACTACCTGCATCATTAAGAAACAAGGAACCTGCCTTAATCTTAACTGTACTCGGTTCTCCTGTTGCTACTGCACCAGATCCAATTTGACTAAAAATATCTGAATTATTGTTGAGTGTGACAGCTTTTTCCACATCAAGAGTGATATTACCTGCATCACCAGTCCCAAAAACAGAAGCGGTTATTTGTCCTCCATCTAAAGATAAAGAACCAGAGTTAATACTAACTGTACCTCCATTCCCTATTGCACCTTCTCCGACTTGATTAAAGATAGTTCCACCAAAAATTTCAACAGCACCATCCACATTAAGAGTGATATTACCTGCATTACCCTGTCCAAATGTACTAGCAGAAATTTGAGCCCCATCAGTAAGGGTAAATGAACCAGTAGAATTAATTGTAATATCCCCTCCCTTAGCCCCAGGTGACCCCATATTTGCAGCTATCCCAGTCCTCAAAGAGGTACCTGTCCCTGACAGTTCTAAATTATTAGCATTAATTGTAATAAAACCTCCTCCTCCTCCACGAACATTAACAAAAGCACCATCGTTTAGTGATACATCACTCCGCGCTACACCCTCAGGAAAACTCAAGCTGAGATCGCTACCAATCCCCACAGTCCCAGCTGCTTTTAACCCTCCAATCTCCACATTAGCCCCAGGTGCTCTAATCTTCCCACCTTCAAAATTAACATTACCCCCTACCAGTGCTAAGGTCTTTTCTGGCTGTACCTGAAGACCAACAGTACGGTTATTATTATTAATATCGGTCGCAACAGATCGATTGGTAATTGTCTCCGAATTATCCCGAAACCGTAACCCAATGGGAGTATTTATCGTTAACAATGATGATGGTGGTAGTGCACTACTACTAGCGCTAAATTCAGAACCATCTTTAAGTAGCAAGCTATCTGCTGTACTAGCAAAAAATGAACCACCCACATTTAAACGAGCATTCTCTCCAAATACAATTCCCGCAGGGTTAATTAAAAATAGATTTGCATTACCACCTACAACCCCCAAAGTTCCTGAAATATCAGAAAGCTTTCCTCCTGTGACCCTAGTGATAATATTACTAATTTCTGGACTCTGAAGAAAATTTGCCGTTGTTCCTGCTCCCACATTGAATTCCCGGAAGCTGTGAAAGAGATTTCCTCCATTAGTTGTATTACCTTCAATGTTTAATGTGTTATTTCCAGCATCAATAACTTGAGTATCAGTAGTATTGTCTGTAGTGATTTGTGCTTTCACTTTACCTACAGGTGTAAAAGCTAATAGGGTTGTTATGGGTAAACTTAAATAAAACAGAGATCGTAAAACTGATTTCATAAGTGATTGCAACAATTAATGATTTTGTTTACTTGTTGTAGATATAGCATTACGTAATAAGGTTAGAACATTGGTAAATCCTGTTCTTCTTAGACACACCGTTCGTCATAGACGCGCCACAAGCTATGATTTGTAAGCTTTTGTTAGCATCGCGTGTTGGTCATATTTTGACTTACTATACCCGAGAAGGCTTATAGCTGCGCTACCTACGGAACGGAACAGATCCACCAATGACTTTTGCTCACCGTAGGTGCGGTCTGTTTTTACTTGCGCATAGCGTGACTTTTGACTTGCGCATAGCGCTATAGCTTTATTTTGCTACGAATTTTTTATACCCTATCTAGAAATTCAGACGGATATAATTCAGATCGATATAACCTTAAAAAGGACTGTAATTAACAGAAAAATAAAACCCATCTTCCTGTAAACTGTCACCGTCAGGACCATTATTGAGATCTGTTAGGGGAATACCATAGTCAAGACGAGCAGTAAAATAATCACCCATTTGCCATTGCAAACCCATACCCACACCAACTAAAGTATTGGGATCGGGAGCGGGATTATTAGGACCATTCGAACTATTCCAAGCAACACCAAAATCAATAAATGGTACTACCTGCAACAGCCCTTCCAGCCTTTTCACTCGCCACACAGGAAGCCTAACTTCTGCTGAAGTCAAAAAACCGTTATCTGTCAATAAAGCATCCTGACGATAACCACGCACGCTTTGCAGACCACCCAAGCCAAACCGTTCTAAAGGTACAAGACTTCTTGTAGTAAATTGTGCATCAGACCGCAATACAAACAAAGTATCCTTTGCTAACTGTCGCACATACTGTCCTTGTCCACGCCAATAAAAAAAGCGACCGTCAGGTGGGTCATCATTTACTGTGGCATTAAACAAGTCCAAACCAACATTAAATTGAGAACGTAAAGCAAAAACCTGTTTTGTATTACGCTGGGTATATTCTTGAAAAAATCGCAGCACTGAAATGCGCGTTTCCCCATCTTCATTTGCACCAATCGACAAGGGAAAAGATTCTCCCTGTATTTTCGTCTTACTTTCTTGTCGGGAAAAATTTAAGCCAAGAGCCAATTCCCGTGTTGGAGTTCTCAATATTGGTTGACGATAACCTATGTCTATATAAAATGAGTCTCCTGTAATATCAACACGGTCAAAGGGTTCTTGAACTACTTTTGTATCAGTAATTCCACCAGCAAGAGTTAGTTTCCCATTACGGGGATTTAAGGGTATTGCGTAACTCAGATCGAAAGCATTACTACCGTCGGTATTAGTGTATTGAAAATCTAAACCATCACCAAAACCCAGTAAATTTCCTTGCTTAACCCGGACACCACGACGAAAACTTCCCACACTAGGAGCGCGACCGTTATCAGCAAAAAATTCTGTTTTAAAAGAATCAGCTTCTACTACCTTGATTTCCAGCAACCTTTCTTCTGGACGCGAACCTGTTGCTAACTCAGCAGAGATATTTTGAATTAAAGGATCCAATTGCAACAATTGCAATGCTTTAAGTAACTTGTTGCGATTCAAAGGTCTAGAAGCACCTAGCGCAATCCGACTCCTGATATAGCTTGGTTTTAAGCGCCGAGTTCCTATGATTTTGATTTCTTCAATTCCACCTTCAATAATCTCAACCTTGATAACAGCCCCTTCCTTGGCTAAGGTTTGACCAGCTGGAATCACCGCACCAGAGTTGATATATCCCGCATCAATATAGAGTTGATTAATTAGGTTTTCAACTTCCACTAACTTAGTAAAGGAAATTGGTTTGTTGAGGAAGTCTTTAGTTACTTCCCTCAACTCTTGCTCGCTAAAGCCTTTTTTGTTACCTTCAAACTCAAACTTTTTAATAGTTATAGTTCCAGGAATATCAAAGCCAGGTTTACCAGGAACAGGGCTTGGAGGTATTTCCAGAGGAGGCTTAGGATATGGCTCGGGAGTAGGGGGTTGCTGTTGTGGAGGGGTTGGAGTAGTCCGATTAGAACCTTGAGAAATAATAAAACTTTCTTGAGTTTTGGGAATATCTATGATGTTATTTGTATTTTCATTGCTCCTATTTTGTACATCATATTTTCTCTGAGAATATGATATAATTTGAGACAATATAATTTGAGGGTAAGATTGTCGTGAGTCCTTGATATTCGCATTACTGGGAATGGGATAAGTATCGACCTCTATCTTTGAGAAATCTTTTGCACTGGCTTTACAGCACCAAAAAGTAAACAAAATCTGCAATGTAAATGCCTGACGCAGACAAACTAGTAGATACTTGGAATTCAATCCCTGCAAAATCATACGGTGCACTCCAAAATGGGGACCTTCGCAAGTAATAAGCTTTTTTCCATTAGTCCATGTTGTTCTATGCTTGATGATATTAAGATAATTGTTTAACACATGTTGTCCTCATAAGCTATAAAAATAACCATAAAAATTACCTGGGTAATCTTTAAATATCACAAATATATAAAAAAATCATGTTTTTTTGTGGATAAAAATAATTTTATTTAACAATAATCGATTTACAAAAGAATTATTATTCCCAGAGGTAATTGTCAAGTAAGTAACTTTCATGGTATTCACATATGTGAAATTAGTTTATAAACATTTATAGGTATTGATATATTGCAGTTATTCAAGTTTACAGGAGTTGCTTTTTTATATGTATAAAACTTACAGGTGTCAAAATGATATTTGTCAAAAAATTATACATGTTAAGACTTAGTTTTATATCACATAAAACGCGAATATAATTTACAAAAATGAATTATGCAAATGAGAACGTAGAAGCTAAATTATACGATGGTCGTTACAAAATTATCAGAGAATTAGGGAGAGGTGGTTTTGGAGTCACTTATCTAGCTTCCGATCTCAAGTCTGGCAACTCTCATTGTGTGCTGAAAAAACTGAATCCTCAACTAGCAGATGTCACAACAGCCAAAAAATTATTTTACAGGGAAGCAAAGGTTTTAGAACGTTTGCAAAATACTCATCAGATACCTCAATTTATTGGCTACTTTGAAGAACAGGGTAACTTATATATCGTAGAAGAATATGTTGAAGGTATTCCTTTAGATCGCATGACATCAAGCAGATGGTCGCGAGAAGATATCATTTATTTTTTGTATCAAATACTATCAATATTAGGAATTATTCACGAACAGAATATTGTTCATAGAGATATTAAGCCTTCCAATATTATTAAAAGACGAGAAAATGGTCAATTAGTATTAATTGATTTTGGTGCAGTCAAACAATTAGAACAAGACCAACTTACTCCTCACCAGCAAAAGCAAACTCATCCAACATTAATTATTAGTAGAGGATATAGTCCTCCCGAACAAATAGAAGGAGAAGTCGGATTTCACTGTGATATATATGCTTTAGGTATCACGGCAATTCAACTGATGACTGGGAAACATCCAGTTGATTTATTGAGAGATAAGAATGATAATATTATATTCTCTG
>JASJCX010000382.1 GCA_030065255.1 Calothrix sp. MO_167.B42
AGAGAAACTGCTGGCTTAGCCCGGAGCTTTGTTAGTGGATAAAGGCGAGTACCAGCGCCACCACCTAAAATGATTGATAAAACTTTTTTCACAAGATGTCTCCCGACTGCCTTTCAAATCCCACCTACAGTTTATGTTGTGAGTTAAGCACCTGGTAAGGGGGATCTAAAATAATCGAGAGTTAAGTTTTTATGCTTAAGGTGTTTATGGGGGCAAGTATTTGCATTAATCACCAAACAGTAATGTATCAATTTTTGTCAATAACCATAAATCGAACCAAGATTTACGCAATTAACCCTGATTCACAAAACGCAGTATTTGCGAAAGTTTCAAGTATTCAACCCAACTCTGGTCAGATAATTCGGAAATTGTATCGGCAGATAGAGTAGCAGTAAATACTCTTTCTCCTTCAGTTATTTCACTGATACCCAAATTCATTAAAAAAATTTTGACTGTGGATTCTAAAATTGGCTGAGTGTGAATAAAAATTACGAATGAGCGTTCATGGGGATTTTGAACTCGATTGAGAGCCATAGCCAAAGAAGCATCTATTTTTTGATAATTCATAGGGATTAGGGATTGGCGTTAGCCGTGATGCCTCCTGTGCTAACGCACCGCTTTGTTAACACGCAAAGCGCACGTTCATAGAGGCATATAGGGATAAAATAATCTTGCTATTTTCCTGTCGTCATTTTTTTGCTGCTAGTTCCCAATACCAAGTCGCCAGTCGCTAATCCCCAGTCCCTAGTCAGAGATTTTTAGTGTCTATCAGTCCAAAACCCCATTTGCGATCAAAATGTCCGGCTGCTTGGTTGGGAATGGAAGAATTCTTTCTCAGTATTTCTTTAACAGAAACTGGATCGAGATTGGGGTCTCGTTGTAATAGTAGTGCAACTAAGCCAGAAACAAAAGGAGTTGCCATACTAGTCCCTGCAAGAGCTACGAATTCAGAATTATGCATCATTGAGCGATCGAAGTTTGCTTGGGACGATAGAGCCGAAATAATCATTGCCCCTGGTGCAGCAATATCTGGTTTCTGCTCGTTGTTGCGCAGAGGACCTTCACTACTAAATTCTGAAATGGTATCTAATTCCAAACCCATTTCTCTTGCTTCACCATCAATATCGGTATATTGAACTTTAGTGGTGTAGGAAGCAACGGTAACGGCATTCTTTGCAGCAGCAGGTGAGCCTATCTTGACAGCATCACTCACACTTTTTCCTGTAAAAAATACTGAACCACCATTATCATCTAAGGTCCATACATCCAAACAGGTATCTTTGGAAGTCGTATTACGTACCCGTAATTGCCAAACGCCTCCTGCTACGGGTGCAGAAAAACGTCCCCAACCTTGACCGCGAATTTGGACAAAGAAATTATGGTCGCCATTTGCAGGGTCGGGACCTGGAGTCACGATTTCTACTCGCGCATCAAATAATTTATATTCCTTGGCAGGATTTCCTTTAGTGGTAATTGCTTGGAAGGGAGTAACAAAACCATTGGGGGAACGCAGAGAAATTTCTAATTTAGAATCCCCGCCATACCAACCATTAAGCCAAACTATACCAGTTTGATGGCGAGGCACTTGAAAGCGCATTGTATGCTTATTTTTACTTTTTACAACTGCTTGAGCATGGATATTGTCATTACCTTCATTACCTGCTGCACAGCAAACAATTCGCCCCGGACCTGTTTGGTCATTAATGATGTTGGACAATGAATCGCTACCGTCATGACCATCTGCGTGTCCCCCTAAACTAAGATTGACTACTGCGGGACATTCCATCTCATCTGCGACGCGAAAAATATAGCGGATTGCGTCAGCTATATGAGCATCTTGCATATCGGTCTTAACAATTACTAATTCTGCTTCTGGGGCTACACCAGAAAATTCCCCATTACCAGCAGCAATACCTGCAACATGAGTTCCATGACCGTTAGTATCTTGAGAAATTTTGAGCAGATCGCCTTTTAATTCTGCTCCATACAAACCTTCGGCAACACCTGGACCAGGTAAAGTTTGATCCCAAATTCGCAAAATCCGACCTTTAAAGGCAGGATGTTGAGGGTCTATACCACTGTCCACTATACCTACAAGAATTCCCTTACCAGTTAACTCAGGATGTTTTTGTTTAAACTGTGGTAAGTAAACTTTATCGGATGCCATTTCCATTCGCATTTCCAGTTTGCGAGATGGTTTTACACGATTAATTTTAGGTTCTTCTGATAATCTGTCCAATTCATCAATTGGTAAATAAGCAGTGCGCACAGAACCCCGGGATTGATTGATTTCAATCCCAAACCCAGATAAATGACTTAAGTCAGTATCTTCATCACAGTATATAAACACAACTATCCGTGTCGGCTTAGTATCTGTTTTCGGTGAAACAATACCTAGCGATCGCTTGTGGGTGAGAGAGGCTTCATCTCCTTCACGCTGAAAGTCTTCAAATGCTAGCAACAACCCAGGAGAAATTTTGTCGTGTCTCATTTTTAACTCTGAATGAATTTGAATTGTTGCCAGATTTTAACAGTTAATGTAGTTTATGTCACATGCTTTTAGTTGTCTTTTTGACGTTAAATTACACTCAGGTTAAAAGTATTTTCTCTAAGAGAATCTTAGTTAGCATTCATCCCCGGAATAAATTCACGGGGCTTTCTTCATACTCCTTGTAAAGTGCAATATATTAACAATAGATATTCATATAATGAGGTAAAAAACGCTTCAATGTGTCGATGGCTTGCTTATTTGGGTAACTCTATTTATCTGGAAGAGTTAATTTATAAGCCGAAACATTCCCTTATAGAACAAAGCCTAGCTGCCCGTACCTCTGAGACTACGACTAATGGTGATGGGTTTGGAGTGGGATGGTATGGTAGTAGGGTTACTCCTGGAGTTTATCGAAATATTCAACCGGCTTGGAATGATAGCAATTTAAGGGACTTAGCTGCGCAGATCGCATCCCCATTGTTTCTTGCCCATGTTAGAGCTGCTACGTCAACAGCAGTTCAACAGACAAACTGTCATCCCTTCCGATATGATAAGTGGCTATTTGTTCACAATGGTGTAATTGACAATTTCAAAGATATTAAGCGAGATCTTGTTCTTGGTATTGCACCCGAACTTTACCCAGCGATTGAAGGAACCACAGACTCCGAAATCATGTTTTATCTGGCGTTGACTTTCGGGCTTGATGAAGATCCAATAAATGCTTTAGAGATGATGGTGGGATTTATTGAACAAGTTTGTCAAGCTCGTAGAGTACCTAAATCTATCCAGATGACCCTTGGAATCAGTGAGGGTAAACGCCTAATTGCAGTTCGTTATTCAAGCATAGGACGGTCACGCACGCTTTACTATAGTAAGAACTGGCGTGCTTGTGAGGAATTAAATCCAGAATGCGAACTATTTTCTGGAAATTCTCGCTTGGTGGTTTCCGAACCATTAACTGACTTAACAGATGATTGGGAAGAAGTACCAGAATCAACAGCGATTATTATTCAGTCAGATAGTATGACAATCCAGTCTTTTCAGGTGCAATAAGCTCGAAATAGTAAATTCGAAATAATGAATTAAAAATTAAAAATAATAAATTAAAAATTAAAAATAATAAATTTGAAATATTTTCTAGCGAATACCCATCACCAACAAAGTTATCGTCTGTATTGATAAATGTAAAATGATATATCTGCAGTCGCCCAACCAATTTTAAGAGCTTTGATCCATTTCAATGCACGGTCATAATAAAAGGTAAAAGGTAAAAGATAAAAAGACTATGTTTTCCTTTATCCTTTCCCTTTCCCTTTCTTCGCACCTGATGCTTACTTAATATTAGCCCTTGCGTCTCTAACTGCGGCAATAAAAAATAATCCTGTCAAAGGAATACTCAAACCCAGAATAATTGCAGTAACTTGGACACCCAAATCCGGTTCTCCCGAAGAAAGTTCAAAAATCGAACCGACTCCCGCAATTGCGGTGATGCAAGAACCTAATAAAAGTAATCCACTTTTTGGAGTTAATATATTCACTTGTCGATCGCCTATACCATTGGTTTTACAGCTTGTTGAGAAAAACCGTGCTTAGATAATTCTTGTGCTAAAGCTAAAGAGTTCTCAACACGATCCACAAATACCACACCGTTGAGGTGATCCATTTCATGTTGAATGCAACGTCCAAGTAAGTCTCCTGCTTTGATTGTCTGAGGACGTCCATTTTCATCTTTATAACTGACTTCCACAAATTGGGGACGGGTTACATCCATGTAAACCCCTGGTATACTCAAGCAACCTTCTTGAGCTTGACACATTTCTTGACTGAATTTTTTGATCGTTGGGTTAATCAAAATTAATGGGGGATTAGCCGGATTATCCGGTTCAACATCAACTACAATTAGCTGCTTATGAACTCCTACCTGAGGTGCAGCTAAACCAATGCCATCATTACTGTACATTGTTTGCAGCATTTCCCGAACCAATTGGCGAATTTCAGGATCTATTTTAGAAATTCGCTTCGCATTTTGACGTAATACGCGATCGCCTAAATAATGAAGTTGTAAAGGAGGATTTTTCAACTTCTTTTTTTCAACAGCAATTCCCGAGGGCATAATCTTTTAACTCACTTTTTGAGAGTAGGTTTTATAGCTTTCTGGTTCTATAATCTTAACAATTTGAGATGTTTGTCTAGTTTTAATTAAGTATAGGACTTACCCAAATTTAAGAGAAAATCAATTTTTGTAGGTATGAATAACATCATAGAGCCGCTAGACACTATGTTACGCTAAACTGCACAATAAGATTTTGATTTTATATCCTTATCATCTACTCCCAAATTCCTTTTAGTATTTTCGGGAAATATTACATCAGATCTGGATAGTTCTATGGTTCATCTGACAACAATTCATCACTGCTGCTAGGTACCATTTCTAAACTAGTGGCTGGATTAATCATTTTTAAACCATTTCCTTCATCTAAAGCATTAGATTGTTGTTCTGTGGAAATATCTGGTTCTTTTTCTATTGGTTTTTCCAATTCTGACGATAGGGGTTTTCTCATAGGTTTAAAAGCTTGAGTTACAGCTTGAGGTGGATCGTTGATGATATTAGCTATATCTCCACTAGTTTTTGTCAGAACACCTTCTAAATTATTATAATTACCTACAACAATACCAATTGCATCTCCTTGAGGGTTAATATTAACTTCACGTTCTTGTGACATGATATCTCCTTGATTGTAATATTTTTGTTTTCAAATTGGGCTATTTCAGTAGTTTATATCTGATATTCAAGTGGCTATTTATTCTATAGCAATCCTCTACAGATTTGCGAAAATTGTTTCTCATTGGGATTTTATTTCTATTGAAATTTGACTTCAACTAATTCAAATTTCCAACTAGCTGAAGATTGCTATAGGT
>JASJCX010000383.1 GCA_030065255.1 Calothrix sp. MO_167.B42
ATTAATTAATGCTGATTGCAATGGAAGTGGAAATATCATAAGAAAAGTAGTCCCTAATGCTTTTGTTGAGGGGATAGAGGGGGTTGTAGTTCCCCCAGTGAGGATTACTCCTCACAAATAAGTTTTATGGTCGATGTTATATTTGACTATAAAATTTACAACTATTTCTAGATATATTTTTATTATCTACTTACTCCCCTACCCGTTGGTGACTAAATCTATGAAGCCTTATCTCGCTGCTGCTATTCAAATGACAAGTGTGCCCAATTTACAAAAAAATTTGGCTCAAGCAGAGGAATTAATTGATTTAGCCGTGCGCCAAGGAGCCGAATTAGTCGGCTTACCAGAAAATTTTCCATTTTTAGGGGAAGAAGCAGACAAACTTGCTCAAGCTAAAACCATCGCTGACGAAAGCGAACTTTTTCTTAAAAAAATGGCGCAACGTTATCAAGTTACTATTCTTGGTGGTGGCTTTCCCGTACCCGTAGAACAAACCAACAAAGTATATAATACGGCACTATTGATTGATTCTAATGGTCAAGAGATCAGCCGTTACTGTAAAGCACATTTATTTGATGTCAATGTTCCCGATGGCAATACCTATGCCGAATCTAACACTGTGATGGCAGGGAAGGAAATACCCCAGGTTTGTGATTCTCCCCACCTAGGGAAAATTGGCATTTCTGTATGTTACGATGTGCGCTTTCCAGAACTTTACCGCCAGATGTCAAGCCAAGGATTAGATGTGATTTTTGTCCCCGCAGCATTTACTGCTTTCACAGGTAAAGACCATTGGCAAATATTATTACAGGCCAGAGCCATTGAAAATACTTGTTATGTAATTGCACCAGCCCAAACCGGAACCCACTATGCCCGTCGCCAAACCCACGGACACGCCATGATTATTGACCCTTGGGGGGTAATTCTGGCTGACGCAGGGGATAAACCAGGAATAGCGATTGCAGAAATTGATCCCTCTCGTTTAGAGCAGGTGCGTCGTCAAATGCCTAGTTTGGAACACCGGGTATTTGGCTGATTCAATTTTGGATTTTGGATTTTGGATTTTGGATTATCCGTTATCCGTTGCCTATTTTAGATTTTAGATTTACCCCAAGGTACTTGGGTTTACTTTGGGGGACTTGAAATTATCTTTCTCCCCCAAAATTGGGGGTTGGGGGACTGTTAGCTGGGGGCTGTTAGCATACTTGTAATCACCAGCGTTTTTTATCAACGTTGATAGGCTTTTTGTGCTACCTTTGCTAATAACTTCATCCCCGTAGCAATTTCTGCATCACTACCCGTAAGGCTAATACGTAAACACTCCTGTTTATGTCGCCATTCTCCCCTTAAGCCAGGGAAGAAAGTGCTACCGGGGACAACAATTACACCTACTTCCTTGAGTTGTTGGTAAAGTTCCCAGTTAGAAACTGGCAAATCTTTGAACCATAGCCAAGCAAAAATAGCCCCTTCACCGCGATGGAGGAACCAAGGCAAATCCTTAGGCATTGCCCCATGTAAGGTATTTTCTAGAACTGCAAATTTCTGTTGGTAAAAGGGACGGATAACTGTTGTACTAATATCTGCCAATGCTCCAGAGTTTATCGCCCGGGCTGCGATCGCTTGTCCATATCTGGATGGATGGAGGCACATGTTTGTCTGGAAGCATTCTAGTACTTGAATCATCCTCTCATCGCCAATAGCAATGCCAATTCGCTCCCCTGGTAATCCTGCTTTGGACAAGCTCATACAGTGGAGAATACTATCCCCAAACACTGGTGTCATGGGGGTAAAATTCAATGCTGGGAAGGGAGGAGCATAGGCAGAATCAATTAATACTGGTATGTCATAGGGTGCAGCCAGGGCAGCAATTTTATTTACCTCATCGTCAGTTAAAACGTTACCCGTAGGATTACAGGGACGAGAGAAAATTACACAACCAGTATCTTCGGTAATTGATAATTGGCTAAAGTCGGGGCGGTATTTAAATCGGTGTGCTTCTTCTTCCACATCGAGGGTGGGCTGATAAGCAACCAAAGCATCGGGGAACAAACACACACCACCATAACCCGTGTAATCTGGGCTAAGGGGCAAAACAATTTGCTTTAATTCCCCATGGTGAGTAGCACCTCCAAAGCAATTAGCAGCATAGAAATAGAGACTTTGACTACCGGGGGTAATGAGAATATTGCGATCGCTTAATTTTAAACCGTAGCGGCGATTAAAATCATTGGCGATGGCCGCAATCAAAGGATCGTAACCTTGACTGGAGCCGTACCGGCAAACCACTTCTCCATACTCTGAACTAGCTAGGAGTTCCGCCGTAGAATCCCGCCATAATTGTTCCACTTCAGGCAAAATTAACGGATTACCTGCACTTAAATTAATAAATTGCTTACCTGCACCGGCTCGCAAAGTTTCGTTAATGTCCTTCATAATTGCCCTAACACCAGTTAGGTTAGACATCTGTGTACCAATTCGAGAGAGGGCAGGATTCATAAGCAAGTAAACAGGTGTGCTAATCGAGTATTTTCTTGATAGATATTGTAACGCGAGTCAGGGAGCTGGCAATAGGTAATTGGGAAAAGAATTGCCAATAAAAAATTTTGGATTTTTATTTCTTTTGCATATAGGACAATGATTTGGTTTTATTTCATATGAATAAAAGACAATAATTTTCCTGTTTTTCCCTGTTTTATTGGAACACACTATCTTAGTCGATTTTTTGCAGGCAGTTTGGGTAAATTAACTAATAAGTAGTTGGACAAAATTAAATTCACCCCTCTTAACGGGGAACGGAGAACACAGAAGACAATATGTGTAATTAATTCTGTCTGGGTACTTAATATAGTTGTAAGTAAGTCGTTGAAAATAAATCTAATTATGTAACAAAATGTAAAATCCGTAAAACACTTGCATTCGCAGAGCGTCTCTGGTTCGGACTTATGCTTTACTTCCCTACGCTCCGCTTCGCTAACGCTGCGGACATACATTGAAATTTTCCCACTTACCTACTTATCAAGTTATTCATGCCTACCAATTTTATCCAGTGCTTGTTTTCTAAAACTGTTTTTAAAAATCTTTTCAAGTCATTTGAGAAATCCTCTCTCACCTATAAAATTCTTCTCAATATGGCTCTACGAATAACTATTGTAGTGTTGATATCTACTACTTTTAGTTATTTCCACATTATGTCAAACTTAGAAATTCAGACAAAACAGCAATTAGATAAATACATTACTCAAAGAGGGCAGCGAGAAAGTTTCATATTCCAATTATCTCAAGACAATGTAAAACTTTTGAGTAAAAATATAGACAGAGAAATATCTCTTAACAAGACAAAAGATTTGGATGCAGAATTCAGACGTATTTACTTTCCTTGGGATGATGGAACAATTAGAAATTTTCCTCAAAATAGACCCATAAAAGAATTTGATACTACTCAATTAGCAGGCTCTTTTATTGGTAAAAATGTCACAGTTGATACTAAGCATAAACAAGTCTTACTTGCCGCTCATAAATTGATTAGTGGTTATGGTCCAGCATGGAGTAATCGTTTTATAGATTTATATTTTATTACTCCGAATAATTCCCTTGTTGGCTATTGGAAAGAAATGCCTTGGGCATTTCAAGCCCAGCCATCTATAGATATGAACCAAGAAGAATATTATTATGCAGCCGATGAGGAACATAACCCCGAAAGAAAAGCAGTTTTAACTGGCTTATACTACGATAATACTGTAAATATTTGGATGGTTTCTGCTTTAGCACCGGCCTATGACAATAACAATCATATATTAGGTATTGCGGGTCAAGATATTATACTTTCTAATTTGATGAGTAATACCATCAATGATAAATTGCCAGGAACGTATAACCTAATTTTTCATAAGAATGGTCGTTTAATCGCCCATCCTAAATATATGAAAGAAATTATGGAAGCGCAGGGTAAATTAAATCTCCAGCAAATAAACGACCAAGCATTGAACCATACTTTTGGGATTATTAAGCAACAAAACAGTAACTCTGGCGTGCTTGAAAATGTCAAAGACAAGACATATTTAGGATTTTCTCGTCTCAAAAGCACGGATTGGTACTTTGTTACAGTTTATCCTAAATCACTACTATCTAACTTCGCGATTGAAACTATTAAATTTATATTTATAGCAGCACTAATATCACTAATACTGGAAATCCTATTATTACTTTCAGTTCTCAATCAAGAAATTGCCATACCTCTAAACGAGCTGATTACTATTGCAGACGATATTTCCACAGGTAAATTTGATATTAATGTAGAAACAAAACGCTCAGATGAAATTGGCAGACTCACTACTTCATTTGACGTAATGGCAAAGCAATTAAATACAACATTCAACAGCTTAGAAAATGCTAAAATTGAGCTAGAAAATCGAGTAGTTGAGCGTACCAACGAACTACAAGATGCTTTAGAACATTTGCGAAGCACTCAAGCACAGATGTTGCAATCAGAAAAAATGTCTGCTTTGGGACAAACAGTAGCAGGCGTTGCCCATGAAATTAATAATCCAGTCAATTTCATCCACGCAAATATTAAGTGTCTTGAAACATATATCAAAGAACTACTAGAACTAATAGCTTATTACCAAGAATATTATCCAGAAGCTCCAGCATTATTACAACAAAAAATAGATGATATGGATTTAGAATTTATCCAGGAAGATTCAGTTAAAATACTTGTATCGATGAATATTGGCACCGTCCGCATCCGAGAAATTGTTAAATCACTGCGGAGTTTTTCGCGTTTGGACGAAGCGGAATATAAGGAGGTTGATATTCATGAAGGAATAGATAATACTTTACTAATTTTGCAGCATCGTTTGAAAAATAATTCCACTCAATCTGAGATTACAATAACTAAGCAGTATGCTCAAATTCCCTTAGTGCAATGCTATGCAGGAAAACTAAACCAAGTATTTATGAATATTTTAGGCAATGCAATTGATGCATTAAGTGAATTGAGAAATCAAGATAATAGTAGTAATATTTCTATTTCAACACAAGTTGTTGATGAAAATTGGGTGAGAATTTGCATTGCTGATAATGGAACAGGAATGAATGAAGAAGTAATACGAAACATCTTTAACCCATTTTTTACTACTAAACCAGTGGGTAAAGGAACGGGATTAGGTTTATCGATTAGCTATCAAATTATTGTCGAAACTCATAAAGGAAAGATTTTCTGCAATTCTAAAGTAGGGAACGGTACTGAGTTTGTAATTGAAATTCCTATACATCAGGGGATAGGGGACAAGGGGAGTGAGGAGATGAGGAGATGAGGGAGTAATATTTTTAACTCTTAACTGTCAACTGTCAACTCCTAACTCCTAACTCTTAACTCTTAACTCTTAACTCTTAACTCTTAACTCTTAACTCTTAACTCTTAACTCTTAACTCTTAACTCTTAACTCTTAACTCTTAACTCTTAACTCTT
>JASJCX010000053.1 GCA_030065255.1 Calothrix sp. MO_167.B42
GGCTGAGTTGTTAATACCGCCACTGTCACGCCAGGTAAGAAGCTATGGAATATTTGTTGTCCTTTCACCGCGTCCCCTCACACAAAAATCAAGCGGCAGAAACCGTTTTCACCAGAAAATATAGCATAATGCTAACTTGAAGTTTCAGAACTCTCCTTATCTTCAAATCCTTTGACAATCCGAGAAAGCTCTGCCTTCTCATTGATAGTAACGCGGGTTGGAGCACCACTAACAATTCGTTCGTAATTCCGGAAAGAATCTTTAATCTCAGGGCCATCAGCAGTAATGTTGTACTCGCGGATACCCTTGTCGTGAGGAGAGCCGCGCATTTTAAATACATTGATTGCCCGGGACATTTCTCCACGAATTTCCACGTATTGCAGCATGATAATCGTATCAGTAATTGTAGAAATGTGGGAATCTGTGATGGAATGAGAACCCATAAACAAATCTGTGGTATTGGTAAAAAATCCGGTGATTTCCTCTTGCTTGGCGTAACCTGTGACACCGATCACAAATTGTCTAAATGCATTATTGCTTACCCCCCGGGCCAAGGCAGAAAGTGAATCTATAGCAATTCGAGCTGGTTTAAAATCAGCAATCTCTGACTTAATGATTTGCAAGTGGTCCTCTAATCCTGTAGATTCTGGATAGGTACATATTATTTTCAACAATCCCTGCCGCTCTAAGTTCTCAAAATCAATTCCCCAAGAGTAAGCATTACGAGATAACTGGGCACGGGATTCTTCATAAGCAAACAATATTGACCTTTCTCCGGTTACACAACCATCTTGGAGGAACTTACTAACCAATAGTGTTTTGCCCGTTCCAGTGGCTCCCGTAGCTAAAATAATTGAATCTTTAAAGAAGCCACCGCCACACATTGTATCTAGGGTTTTGACTCCAGATGAAACCCTGACGTTGGAAGAACGCTGAGTTAAACGCATTGCCCCTAGGGGGAAAATATTAATCCCATTATTCGTAATTGTAAAAGGATATTCCCCTTTCATATGGGTAGTACCGCGTAACTTGAGAATTTCTATTGTACGACGGCGACGTTCCCCTTCCAAAACGTTGCGAACAATTACCACATTATCGGAAACAAATTCTTCCACGCCAAAAGCCGCAATTGATCCATACTCCTGACTGCGTTCAGTGGTAATAATGGTAGTCACCCCCAACTGCTTTAAACGAGCTACTAGTCGAAATATCTCGCGACGTACTACCCCTACGGCTTCATATTGTTGAAAAACGGCGGTAACTGAATCAATGGAAACTCGCTTGGCTTTATATTTACGAATAGCATATTGTAAACGTTCAATTAGGGCAGATAAATCAAAGTTTCCCACAATATCTTGACCCTCTGGATCGGGAGAAGCATCAAGGATGAATAATTTGCCTTGCTCTATTAATTGCTGTAAATTCCAGCCAAAAATACCGGCGTTTTTAATAATATCACTAGGAGATTCTTCAAATGTGACAAAGACTCCTGGCTCATCGAAGTTGCTAATTCCATTGTAAAGAAATTCGAGGGAAAATAACGTTTTCCCCGTACCGGAAGTGCCACTTACTAAAGTTGTTCTACCAATGGGGAACCCACCATGACTAATATCATCAAATCCCTCAATCATGGTGCGTATTTTTTCTACGCCTTGAAGTACACTTGTTTGATTTTGCCCTAATTGTTCTTGCTCACTCATCTTTTGGTTCCGATCGATGGAAACTTAACCCAGTTTTGATACATACTCTTTTGTTAAATATAAATGACTATGTACACTAAATTTTTCCTATTCTTCAGGTTCTTCTTCTGTTAATTCTTCATATAAAAGATCCAGACCAATTAGCACTCTTTCCCTATCTGATAAATCACCAATTATTTTCCTAACAGGAGGGGGTAAAACTTTAGATAAAGTCGGTGTAGCTAATATTTTATCTTCTTCCGCTAACTGCGGATTCTTGAGTACATCAATCACTTTTAAAGCATAAACCCCTTTAAATTCCTGCTCTAAAATATTTTTGAGTGTCTTCAAGGCTCTTACAGAGTTTTGTGTGTTACCTGCTACATAAAGCTTGAGAACATAGGTTTTTCGGACTTTATCCATATATGACACAGGCTATCTATAAAATTAGGAATAGAAATAGAACTACATTTTGTCATTGTAATCAATGATTTATCGCTGTTGTATTTTAGTCTTAGCAACAGCATATCTCGATCCGTACTCTAACTAAAAGCTATTACAATTCTACATTTTTTTTGAATTACGCTGAACCACGATACATAAATTACTTTTTGAGAATACTACTAATAAGTTCTGGTTATTGCTGATTGTTATAAATAGCTATAATCTACATCATTATTCAGGATGAGTTATTTTGCTTGGATATGGAACATCGATATGTTTCACATAAATGAGCCAAAACATCAATTAATGCCAACCGGTAATCTAACAATGTTTCATCATCTCTCCCTTCCAATTTTAATTGTTTAGAAAAATCATCAATAATTTCCATATGTATTTTTATCACTTGGGGCACAGAAATGTTAGCATGAAATAGTGTATTAATGAACTTATCAAATTCTTTAGAAATGCTGTTGTCTGTGGTAAAATAATTTATAATAATATGACGATAATCAGTTTTTAATTGCTTTAATAATTCTTGGTTGTCTCTTAAGCTCATTTGTCAAAAAACGCCTAGCATTATTGATGGGTATATTTCCAGACAAATAGATATATTTTCAAATATTGATTATTGAATACTTTGTCTAGATAATACCAATAGATATGAAATAGACGCTTTAATACTTAATCCATTTGCATTTTTGTTTTTAGAGGAATTGAGAGATAAATTTTTTGGCAATAAAGCGATCAAAGTAATTTATTTTCGACATCTTTAATCACTACAGAAAATCAGCTCACATTTATATCATTACACTACCGCTTCTCCTCTTGCTAACCTCACATTCTCTTTTCTATGAGAGTAGGTATGGGGTATTGGGCGCGAAAAATAATTGACTACACAATAGTTGCTGTGACTACTGGTATGTGATCGGACTATGCTCCTAGAATTTTAGCGTTAGCTATAAATACCTCTTATTTTCCCTACCTCTAGTAACAAACCTCTAACTCTTATTTTCAAGTTAAGTTTGCTGATTTAGGGTTAATACCACCAAGCTCAAGGGGCGTGGTAGAGGCTTTTACACTTATATGCTCATCATTCAACGTTTGGGGAATATGGATTTTCTGTGTCTAAATTTGACTCCTTGATAAGATACTTTAACAAAAATGAAGGATTGTAGCATTCTCAATCATTATAATTCCTAAAGGTTCCAAAGACTTACTTTAGAACCATAATTGTTTTAGCTGTTGCTATCTTTATGGGGGTAGTAATAGATGGATAATGGAAGTGCGAATGCTTTTGTCCGGGGCTAAAGGGAGTAGTAATCCAAGAGAATATGGGTGAGCCAATGGGTTAGTCTAGTTATCATATTTTCAATTAATTGGCTCCCTGATGTCCCATACTCTATTTTTTTGGATGTATTTTTGATTGGTAATTCCCAATGCTTATGTCCCTAGGGAGAAAACCCCCCCAGCCTTGCCTTATGTCAATGCCAAATCAATCGCTTTGTGAATTTATTACAAGCGTACCAGAATGCCTAGAAACAACTGTTACCGCAGTTGTTCTGAACATGTTTTTGCAATACAAATGCGATCGCTTGGTGGTCTTAAATCAGCATGGTTTGCCTGTTGGTATACTGTGTGCTGCTAAGGTAGTACCACAGGTACTCAATCCAACTGGTAACACCTGCCCAGAAGGGATAGAACCAGAAGAGAGTGAGCAATTATTAGATTTACAGCAGCCAATTTCCACGTGGGGACAAGCCATAATTGAGCCTATACCAACATTATCAGTTGATTGTGCCATAGAACAATTAAGCTTATTGTTGGCATCCGCAAACAATGAAAATTACCATCATCCAGACTGGGCATTGACTGATACAGATGGCAAATTCCTAGGCCTACTAGATAGTGGCGGATTGTTGCAATTTTTATTGACACAACAGGGTAAAAATTTCACTGATGCAGGTGTGGGTATAAATAGTTACCAGCAGTCCCAAAAAACATTTCTCACACAAGAAGATAAGGCATTAATACCGTTATTGGAAAGATTGCCGTGGCCTTTAATGCTGGAAACCAGTACTGGGGAAATTGTGATGCAAAATCCAGCCTGGTGGCAGCAATTAGGAAAATTAAAAGATTTAGATGGAATTAGACACCAAGTAAAAGCAATACTTGCCTTAACAAGGGATGTTACATCCACTGGAGATGTAAATTATTCCCAAGTTATGAGTGATATTAGTATCCATAGGGAACAGGAAAGGAAAAACCATAATTTTTCTGGGGAAGAGAATCCAGATATAACTACCAAGTCTAGCTTACAGCCGATGACAGCTATAACCACACAGCAGCAGCCATCGGAACAATTATTCTCCACAGCTACTAATACCCATCGCTGCTTTTGGGATAAAAAACTGGGTAATTGTATTTGCATTGTGGAAATGCAAGATAATCAAGAGCGCATTTGGCAATTTAGCAAAATTCCCTTAGATATTCCCGATACTAGGGTACAGGCAAATTCCCAAATACCAAATCCCGATCATCATCTTTGGCTGATATTGGCTACTGATGTTACCGAACAACAACAGCTTTGCCAAGAATTGGCAACGAAAAACGCCGATTTGATTCAACTCAATCGCCTCAAAGACGAGTTCCTAGCTTGTATTAGCCACGAACTGAAAACCCCCCTAACTGCGGTTTTGGGACTATCAAGACTATTGGTAGATCAACAGTTAGGAGAACTCAACGAACGCCAAGCCCGTTATGCTGGATTAATCCATCAAAGTGGGCGACACCTGATGAGTGTAGTCAACGATATTTTAGATTTGACTCGCATGGAAACGGGTCAAATGGAATTGACACTGACACAAGTTAATATTCGCACAGTTTGCGATCGCGCTTATACTGAAGCCAATACACTACACAACCAAACCTACAAAGGTAGAAACGCCTCTACCACACCAACTAATTCACCGGAACACAAATTTACCCTCTCTATTGAACCAGGTTTGCAAGAGATAATTGCTGATGAATTACGCATACGGCAAATGTTGGTACATCTGCTTTCCAACGCTTTCAAATTTACTGAAGTTAGTGGGGAAATTGGTTTAACTGTCAACCATTGGGAAGGTTGGATTGCTTTTACAGTTTGGGATACAGGTATAGGTATTCCCGAGCATCAACAGCACTTAATCTTTCAAAAATTTCAACAGTTGGAAAATCCCCTTACCCGTCAATTTGAAGGTACGGGTTTAGGATTAGTATTAACCAGAGCTTTAGCACGTCTTCATGGAGGGGATGTCAGCTTTTTGTCAACGGAAGGTAAAGGTAGCAAATTTACCTTGCTTTTACCCCCTAGTCCTCCAACAACAAGCTTTGGCGAACAAGATGGCAAAGATATAGGTAGATTAACCAATGAGGGAAATCTGACAGAAAACTATAAACCCAATTCCCAGGGAGCAACTCTCAATTATCCACAAGCTCCGGGCATGAGGGAAGTTGCTATGTTCCGGGCGACTAAAAACGCCCATACTTCCCAAAGACTAGTATTAGTGGTGGAAGCCGTGGCTCGATATATTGAAGATGTCACGGAAAAATTAACAGGTTTGGGGTACCAAGTCATAATTGCCCGTTCTGGAACAGAAGCATTAGAAAAAGCGCGACGCTTACAACCCCAAGCTATTTTCCTCAATCCCCTATTACCTTTGTTATCTGGTTGGGACGTACTGACATTAATTAAATCAGATCGAATCATTCGTCAAATACCAGTGATTGTCACAGCCACAGCAGCAGAAAAAGAACAGGCGTTTGCCAACCTGGCTGATGGTTTCTTGAGTTTACCAGTACAGGATCAATTATTGTCCCAGTTGTTAGACAGTTTGTGTACATCACCAGAAAATAAAAATCCCCAACCAAAAGATATTGTTACAAATACCCCATTACGAATACTCAGATTAATTCATTCTGAGGAGGATTTTTTCAACCCCCATCCACAATTACCAGAACACCGAGTGATTGAAGTAGATGATTTAGATCAAGCAGAGCTTTTAGCTAGGGTGTGGCAATTCGATCTAATTTTACTAGATCGAGAAATTCCCAGCCCACAAACTTATTTTCAGAAACTCAGTCAACATCGTCGCCTCAAAAGTTTACCCCTAGTTATTTGTGATGTCACAAGTATTCAGGCTGCTGCCCAGTTCCGTGAACTTTCAGTTTTTCCCTGTTTAACACCTTTAAATGCACAAACAGTTGGCTCTAATAAAACCACAGACATTCTGTTATCGGTATTACAAATTGCTGCTGGTAGGTGTTGCCCATCTAGTATTCTAGTTGTCGATATGACATCATTACCGGATTTACCTGGTGTGAAAAACCAACATAAGCAAAGTAATAAATTGGCTAACCAATCCTCCCATGAAATTGAAAATGAGCATCTATCGGAAAACTTAAATTTTGCATCAATTCATCGGGGTTCAGAATGGTTACAAGCCATGATTCAGTATTTACAAACAGCTGGATTGAAAGCCACATTGGGACGCTCCTGGGCAGAGTTACTACAACATTTACGCCATCAAAGCATTGATTTATTATTGATTTGTTTCACACAATCCACAATTCCCACGGAAGTTTTAGCAGCATTGAAAATGCTCAGGCAAATCACTGTTGATTTGCCCCCTGTATTGGTAATAATTTCTCTGCCTAATCAAGTATTAAGTACCCACTTAGACTTAAATTTTGATGCCATTCCAGAAATCTCTGGGAATAATACTAAAACTGAATTTCACCAATCATATTCCCATACTTTACAATCTATTAAAGCGGCTATGGGTGAAGTAGAGACTCAAATTTTACCTCGTTCTATATCTATGGAAGAATTGTTATATCGTATTTACCAAGCTTTAGCAATTAAAAATTAGTAGTCTATCAAACCAACATTAAGGTTTACTCAAGGTTCATAGTAACGATTACAAAAAAGGCAGGAGGCTCCAGGGCTCCAGGGCAGAAGGTAAGAGGTATTAATTAAAAATTCGCGTTCTGAGTTTAAAGCTCAGTAAAAATCAATAATTATACGCCAGGCTGCTTGCACTGCTAGGTATAAAACGTCATTATTTCAATCTCACTCTTTTAAGAGTGAGTCCCTTGGAGCCTCCTGCCTCCTGCCTCCTGCCTCCTGCCTCCTGCCTCCTGCCTCCTGCCCTCTGCCCTCTGCCTCAAAGCGATATGAATTGTACCTCACTCAGATGAAAAAGGCTGTGTAAAAATCTAGCTCCCCTACTGCTTGAAAATAGGAGAGCTGGATATCACTCATTTTACTACTCACATAGAATTAGGAGATAAAATTTAGAACTATAATGTTAGGCTATGAACCAGAAAATACCTGGATCATAGCGATACTATAACTGGTTAAATTACTAATCACTAACAAAAATCCTTGAGTTGATATTACCAAAAATTTTCAAACTTCATCAACTATTTCTGAGGTCGTTTCCTGCTGCATTGGTAAAGACAACACGTAGCGATATCCTGAATCTTGAGAACCTTGAGTGAAAATATACCCACCATGTAATTCCGTTAAATGTTTACTAAGTAGTAAACCCAAACTTTCACGAGACAAACGAGGACCTACTTTTTCTCCTTCTTCATCATCTTGAGAAATATTGTTTCCATTCATATGCTGATAATGATTTTTTCCCATTGATTGACTTCCTAATTCAGCAGATGTTTCTGATTGACTGGTGGAATTGGAAATCAGATTGTTGAACTCTAATTGTGGTGCATTTTTTAAGTTAAAGAAAGGATCAACCTCCGTAATTCCATCTCCTAGCCAAGGATGAGAAACCCATGTGGTAATATTCAGATTATCTTCCTTATAGGAAATATGAATTCTGACAAGACTACCCGTAGCCGAGGTTTGAATCACACTAAAAATGAGGTGATAAAGTATTTGTCTGACTTTATCTCTGTCCAGAAGATAAATACGACTACGTCCAGGTTCTATAGATAAGCGAATCTCTTGTTCTCGACGATGGGCAACTTCTTCCAGGGTATTTATCGCCTGTTGACACAGCATTTCAATATCTACAGGAACGGTATTTAGTTTCATGGAATTACTATCTGCCATTGCTCCGAGTTCAGTAATTTCATTAACTAGGGAGAGCAGATAACGCCCACTGTGTTGAATTATTTCCAAATATTCTCTTTGCTTAGTTGTCAAAGGGCCATAAATTTCTCTTCCTAACACACTAGCCATACCTAACACAGAAGTTAAAGGTGTACGTAATTCATGAGTTAGTTGCCCTAACAATTCTAATTTTAACTGGTTAGTGGAATTGAGATTTTCTGGAATAATGGATGGAGATAAAATAATGGCTGGAGTCTCTTCATTTTTGGCTTCTACTTGCCAAATATCCTCCCTACTAACCCTATTAACACGGGCTGATGGAGCTGGAACTGGTGGAGATGCTTGCAAGAGTCGATTGCGTTCAAATTCACTCATACTCCAACGAGCTATGATTTGCAAAAACTCCTCATCTTGACGGGTAAACTGACGTGTAATCAAATCCATCACAGCTATGGTTCCTAAACAATTACCAGCAGCATCTATAAGTGGTGCGCCTAAATAAGCACGAATACCATAATCTTTGATTAATTTATTATCCGTAAGTTCTTTATAAGTATTTTTACTAGTATCATTTATAGTAAGTATTTGGGCATTTTCCACTACCTGGCTGCAAAATGACTCTTGGCGTAAAAGTTGACGAGTTTGTGCCAATTTATTCATTAATCCCAGGCGAGATAAGCCTACTGCGGACTTAAACCAATGAAATTCTTGATCGATAAACCCTAAAATGGAAATTGGTGCTGACAAAAAGTGAGCAGCTGTTTGAGTTGCTTCTTCAAAAACAGGAATTGTTTCTGGTTGTCGTAAATTTAATTCTGATAAAGCTTTAAGCCTGCGCTCTTCCCGTAAATCTGGAGAACTCCATTCTTTTTTGATATTAAGCATTTTGTTATCTGGCTCTACCATTGCCATCATTACCTTGATGATTAATCAATATTGTAGTTTTTTATATAACCACTGCTTATTGGGTTATTTTTATTTGCTATTTTTAAGCATTCCCCAATTTGGGGTCAAATCAACAAAATTTTGGGAAAAAGTTTTACCGTTATAGGAAATGGGAAAATTATGGGTAATATTAATTACCAGGGATGTTAGAAAATACTTGACACTGAAAGATTTTTTGTCATGGGACTACTTACTCTAAGCTACTCAGGGACACTCCTTGTCTACCCAGATAGTCACTTAAAAGCTGAAAATACCCGTGCTTCAGGCTTTAATATTGGTCAACTGTTACTAGTACGAGAAAACCGTAGAGGTAACAATAATTACGACTATAGATAGGTGCGAAAGCTGAAAATATGTGTTTCCCTTTGATTAATGGTTGGTTTATTTACAGGTTCATTGTGCTAAATTTGGAAATTTTATATTGATGTGGTGTGAATTTTAATTATTCTTTGGGCACTATAAAATTATTGTGGACTTACAAGATGCTGATCTTTAAAAAGTTGCATATTGTATTTTAGTGATTAATTAAATAAAACAGATATCAAATAATTTTTATAATTCATAAACATTAATAAAATGAATAGTAATTCTGATAAAATACCACTTGTAAATCTCAATTTGCAGCATCAACAAATACAAGCACAATTACAACAAGTAATACAAACTGTTTTACAAACAGGTGATTTTATTCTGGGAGCGAAACTCAAAGAATTTGAAACGATTTTTGCTAACATTTGCGGAGTGGAGTATGGCATCGGAGTTGCATCAGGAACGGATGCCATCGCTCTTGGCTTACAAGCTTGTAACATTGGTTCTGGGGATGAGGTAATCTTGCCTGCAAATACCTTTGTAGCCACTTTAATTGGTGTTTTACGTGCGGGTGCAAAACCTGTTTTGGTTGATTGTGAACCAGAAACTGCATTAATTGATTTAGCAGCAGCAGCTAGGGTAATTACACCGAATACAAAGGCCATTATTCCTGTGCATTTATACGGTCAAATGGTATCACCCACAAAACTTTTAGACTTTGCCCATACTTACAAATTACTCATTTTTGAAGATGCTGCCCAGGCGCATTTGGCAACTAGAGAAGGCTATCATGCTGGTTCTGTGGGAATAGCAGCAGCTTTTAGTTTTTATCCTAGTAAGAATTTGGGAGCATTGGGTGATGGGGGGATGGTAGTCACAAAAGATGCAGATGTGGCGCAAAAAATGCTACGCTTACGTAATTACGGTGCATCCTCTAAATATTGTCATACAGAACCAGGAACCAATAGCCGTTTGGATACATTACAGGCTGCTGTTTTACTGGAAAAATTACCCTATTTATCCCAATGGAATAGCCATCGCTATCAGATTGCACAGCAATACAATCTTGAGCTGAGTTCTTTGGGTTTATCAGGTATTACTCCAATGCAAAACCATAGCGAATCTGGCCATGTCTATCATCTTTATGTCGTCAGGATAGCTGGTAATTCCAGCATTCAACGTTCTTATCTCCAAGAACAAATGACAGCAGCAGGAATTCAAACAGGTATCCATTATCCTATTCCTTGTCATTTGCAACCAGCGTTTCTCAATTTGGGCTATCAAGCAGGAGACTTTCCTCACGCGGAACAATTGTCTGAGCAGATATTATCTTTACCTATGTATCCGGGTTTAACCCATAGTCAAGTTAAAAAAGTTGTGACAGCAATGATGCAAATTGTTAGCCAACAAAAACAAAAATTCTTACACATTTAAACTATCTACAAGCATCTAGATAATCTGTGATATTCAATCATCAATCTATTACTAATCACCAATTACTAACAAATTATGTTTTTGAATGCCAAAAGTATAAATACATCTCTATTATTAAATAGGCTGATTGCTGTAGTATTACTGCTATTGTATGGGCCAATATTACTCCATTGGTGGGATGGTTGGTTGCACAAAAGTATTAGTCTCGAACATGAATATTTTAGTCATGGGATGATCGGTTTACCATTTGCAGCTTATTTAATTTGGATTCGACGTAAGCAATGGGCAAGATTACCAAATAAACCCCATCCTTTAGGTATTATTTTCCTCGTGCTAGGAGGAATTTTTTATATTAGTGGGGTTAGTGAGTGGGTAAATCTTTCCTTTCCCATTATTATTACGGGAATTTGTCTTTGGCTTAAGGGCTTTCGTGGTGTGAAGTTACAAAGTTTTCCTTTAATTTTGATATTTTTTGCTACTCCCAATTCCCTCCCCTATTTGATAGCTCCGTTAACACTGCCTCTGCAAAGCTTTATAGCGGGTACTGCTGGCTTTATTTTGAATCAGTTGGGAATGGAAGTAAATGTTGAGGGGATTAACATTTTTGTGGGGGGGAAAATTGTCGAAGTGGCTCCCTACTGTGCAGGCTTAAAAATGCTATTTACTACCTTGTATGTCAGCCTGATGTTACTTTATTGGACTGATACTTTATCCTCACGGCAAAAAAGTATTTGGTTTGTATCCATTGCTGTGATAGTCAGCGTCACTGCCAACATTATTCGCAACACAATTTTGACTTTTTTCCATGGGACAGGAAATTCCACCGCTTTCCATTGGTTACATGATGGTTGGGGAGGAGACTTGTACTCTGCTTTTATGTTATTAGCACTAGTGCCAATTTTGAATTGGATTAATCAATATTTTGATTCTATGTCAATCTCAGAAATTGATATGGAAGCTAATGAAACTAATTATTCGTTGTAACGGTAACCATATTTTTCCATGGAATTGTTGCCAATGACTTCATCTAATTTATTCAAGAAAAATTATTTTTCCCAAGTAGCAGTATTGCTATTATTATTATCTTTGTTAATTGTAGGAACTTTCCCTGGATATTTCCAAGGAAAATGGCAATGGCAAGAACCCCCTCCCGTTAGCAAATTGAAGGAATTGAAAAGTTTGCGCCAGACTGGGTTAACTATTCGGGGATGGCAAACCGTTGAACAACAAGAAAAAACAATTGATAAGCAAAAATGGTCTTTGCAAGTAGTGAAAAAACAAGGGGGGAAAACTCAAGCTATTATCATGTTATTGCCGCAAAATGGCCCGAGGAATCAACCCCAAGTAGAGTGGACGACTATAAATGGCTTTTGGGATTGGGACATAGCTCAATATCGTCTGGCCAAATTGAGTGTTCAGCCATCATCAGATTTAGATGAGCAAAAAAATCAATTCCAAGCCAGGTTCTTTCGTGGCTCTACAGATAGACAAACCTTTGCCGCCTTACAATGGTACGCTTGGCAAAATGGTGGACATCCATCCCCTTTGCAGTGGTTTATAGTAGACCAAAAAGCCCAATGGCAACGTCAAAGGGCTGCTTGGGTGGCGGTTAGTATTATTTTACCAATGGAGCCATTAGGACAAGTGGAAAAATATTGGCATGAGATGGAAACCCTTGGACAGCAAGTACAAACTGCACTGAATGCAACTTTTTGAATTTCCAAGAGTACACTGGTATAAAATAATGTATAAAAATAATATATTTCCCGTTTTTGTAGATTAAATTGGAATAGGCCTTGGCGCTCCGTCATTATCAATCAGCTTCACCGCACTGATGTCTATAATTCCCAACTTTTCTATGCGTTCATTTCGCGCCCTATCTACTGCTGCTCTGCAAGTAGGGGTATTTTTTGTAACTGCGGTTCACCCTGCTTTTGCCCAAGTTAGCCCATCTTCACCCACAGTACCACAGAAAACTCTTATACCTCCACCAGGGAATGAGGTAAATCCTGTATCCTCCCGATTTGATCGCTATATTCTTGGCCCTGGAGACGGGGTGGGAGTCCAAGTTCAACGTACCCTTGGTGCTTATCGCTTGGGGGAAGGGGATGCAATTAGTGTGGCGGTGCAGCGTTTCCCAGATTTGAGCTTCCAAGCAGCAATTAATCCCGAAGGGAACATTGTAGTTCCATTATTAGGAACCGTAGCACTAAAGGGATTAACCTTGTCGGAAGCCCAAGAAAAAATTCGTTTGGGTTTAAACCGTTATGTGGTCAACCCGATTTTAGTACTATCATTGGTGAGTCAGCGTCCCAGGGTAAATTTCCAAGGGGCAATTAGTCCTGAGGGTAATATTTTAATCCCCCAATTAGGCACAGTATCCTTACAGGGATTGACAATAGAAGAAGCACAAGAGAAAATCCGCTTGAGCTTGAGTAAAATTTTAGTTAAACCCATAGTCGCCGTATCCTTGGTTAGTCCGCGGCCAGTAAGGGTTACCATTAGTGGAGAAGTTTTTCGGCCAGGGATTTATCCTGTAAATTCATCTGTACCCAGAATCACAGATGTGCTATTAACAGCTGGGGGTTCTACAATGATGGCAGATTTACGACAAATCACAGTTCGTCGCCAGCTGGTTGATGGCTCAATGGTATCGAAAATTATTGACCTATACTCTCCTTTACAAAACGGCACCGCACCTCCTAATTTACGCCTCCAGGATGGTGATGCCATTATTGTTGCCCGACGGGAAGTTGGTAGTGATGATGACTACGATCGCAATTTGGTAGCTCGTTCATCCCTGGCTATGCCTCAAATCAGGATTCGAGTCTTAAATTACGCCGCAGGTGGTATTACTACGGTTTCCCTACCCAATGGTAGTAGTTTTATTGATGCCCTATCTGGTGTGAGTACCAACAATGCCAGACTGACAAGAATCGCCTTGATTCGTTTTGATCCCGAGCGCGGCCAAGCAATTACCCAAAAGTTGAATGGAAAAAAAGCATTAGCAGGGGATGCATCTCAAAATGTGCCATTACAGAACAATGATGTTATCGTTATTGGTCGAACACTAATTGGCAAAATTACTAATACTCTCAGTACTATTACTAGACCATTTTTTGATATTCGTAGTTTTCTTCGGTTCTTTGAAACCTTTAGATAGAAGAAGCAGGGGGGCAGGGGGCACCGGAGCAGGGGGAGTGGAGGAGGTTTAAGGTTTAACCGTCAACCATCAACCGTCAACCGTCAACTGTCAACCGTCAACTGTCAACTGTCAACTGTCAACTCAATCGAAATGACTCCACCCATTGTTAAACGCTATATTATTGCCTTTGAAAAGTACAAATGGATTGGAATAGCCAGTTTTACTTTGATTGTGGCGGGCTCAACAGTAGTGGCACTACAACCAGCACCGCCAACTAAATATGTGGCAAGTGGGGCATTAACATACACTGTACCCACAGTTTCATTTTCCGACACTGGCAGTCAAATTCAACAGCAGGGCCAGGAACTGAGGAAAGAGTTTTTATTATCTGATGCCATTATTAATGCAGTGGCAACCAAAGTTCAGGCTAAACCAAAAACCCTGGCTCGAAATATCGATCTTCGTTTACCTCGAAAAACCAAAACCGGGGAATTAGAATCAACAATTATTGAACTCAAATATCAAGATACGAATGCCAAGCAATCTGAAGAAATCCTATCGGCATTCATGCAAGCAATGGTACAGCTGAGTGCTGTTCGTAACACTAGAAGATTAAAAGCTATTATTAAAAAAATTAACGAGCGTCTGCCTCAAGTAAAAACAGAATTAAAATTAGCTGAACAAAAACTCGAAACTTACGATCGCTTACAAGGTCCCGCAATTTTAGCTGCTGAGAATGGTATTTTATTAACTGGAATTACGGGGAGTCAAAACCAACAACGGCAAATTAAACTGACACTTTCGGGCCTGGATGCTCAGATTCGCAGTTTGCAGCAAAAATTGGGGTTAAATGTGGACGAGGCTTATGTATCTGCTGCCTTGAGCGCCGATCCGATTCTTGCTAATCTGCGATCGCAAATTTACCAAGTAGAATCCCAAATGGAGGTGTTGAAGAAAGATTTACGCCCCGGACACCCAACCATGGTGCAATTACAACGCCAAAAGGATGCAGCCCAAACCCTCCTGCAACAGCGAGCAGGGGAAGTTGTGGGGGGAAATGGTAGTACTGCCCCCCTACCACCTACTGTGAAAGGGATTCGCGCCCAAAGTAATTTAGATCCAGCCCGTCAGCAACTGGCAAACCAACTGGTAGCCCTACAAACCCAAAAGGAAACTCTCCAACAACAATTAAGTGACCAAAATCAGGAAGAACGAAAATTGCGGCGGGAGTATTCTTTAATACCAAATAAACAGTTGGAGCGATCGCGTTTAGAACAAGAAGTATTACTGAAAAAGGCAGTTTATGACAAAATCCAAGCCAAGTTAATTGATGCGAGAACCGCAGAAGCGGAAACTGTTAGTAGTTTAGGTGTTGCCAGAAATCCAGTGGCAAAGGCTCCACCCGCGGTTCCTAAAAGTCTACCGATTACCCTTGGGGTAGGTATATTCATGGGATTATTGGTTGGTGGTGCGGTGATATTTCTCTTGGGTTCCCTGGAAGGAACCTTCAAAACCAGGGAGGATATTCGCACCAGCCTCAAGCAACAGGAAGTGCCGATTTTGGCAGAAATACCTTGGATTTGGATGTCTGGGGAAGAGATAAAATCCCAGTTGCTACCAACGGTTTTGAATCCAACCTCTCCCTATTTGGAATTTTATGAGAAGTTCCGTAGCAATCTCCGCCGGGTGGGAGAAAATAAGGTCAAAGTCGTGTTAATTACCAGCACTGGCAGCTATGAAGGTAAAACTGTGAGTGCCTATAACTTGGGTATTGCTTCCGCCCGGGCTGGCAAACGTACCTTAATTATTGAAACAGATTTGCGATCGCCTTCCCAATGTCAATCTTTACAAGTTACTCCCAATGCCCATGGGAATTTGGAACCACTACATTATTACAATAGCTTGAGTGAATGTATCCACTTAGTTCCACAGGTCGAGAACTTATACATTGTTCCTAGCCCTGGCCCAATATTACAATCGGCGGCAGTTCTCGAATCAAGTGAGATGGGGCGACTGATGGAAGATGCTCGCCAACGATTTGATTTAGTAATTTTAGACACTACTCCTTTGAGTATATCCAATGATGCTCTGTTAATGCAACCCTACAGTGATGGTATGGTTTTGATAACTAGACCCAATTATACCCAAGAAAATATTTTGAATGAAGCAGTGGAGGAGTTGCTCGAATCTGAGCTGGGTTTATTGGGGGCTGTAATTAACGGTACTGATATTGATGTTCCCTTGTCTCCCATAGATGAAAAGACGGTAGAAAATGGGAGACAGGAATTATCCCCAGAAGTTTCTTCTGGGGTGGGTAACAACTATAACTGATTTATAGGAGGGTGTGATGAAAGGTACAACTATTAAAGATTTAAAATTGACTAAGGTGGTGGATGGGGATACGGTCAAAGTCATGCTGGATGGGCAGGAAGAATCCCTGCGGTTGGTTTGTCTGGATACTGAGGAAAGCCGATTTGCAGGGGGTAAACCCGCCACTAATGCTGGTAAACTAGCATCCCAATGGGCAAAGGAATATTTTGGAGTCGATGAAGCGGGGTTTCCCACCACAGATGTGCTGGTGACAATCGAGTTCGATACCAATGATTCGGTATCTGTTTCCCTGAAGAAACATCGTGGTAATTATGGACGTTTGATTTGCTACGTTTACAAGGGTGATGAGAATTATAACCTCAAAGCTGTGCGTGAGGGCTGGAGTCCTTATTTTGTCAAGTATGGACGTTCCCGGCTCTATCACAATCAATTTCTGGAGGCTGAAGCTGATGCCCAATCGAAAAAGTTAGCTATTTGGGACCCAAATACAAATGGAAGTGGGGAGAAGCGTGATTATGAAAAACTCATACCTTGGTGGAATTTTCGCTCTTGTGTTGTAGAAGATTATCGGCATAGTCAGCAAGCAGGTGTTTTGTCCGTGCGTTTGGACTACGATACCATCGTTGAAGCAGGCAAGAATAGGGATGCAATCACTGTATTTTGCGATCTTCAACGAGGTATTAATAAATGGGTTGGGGATAATGCGTTAATTTATGCTGGCTCTAAATTCCAAAAATTTAATCTTTGGATTCCAGATATTAGTTCAGATGCGGGCCAGGAAATTTTACAGTTGATTCAGTTGCGTTATGTAAAATATGGCCGCAGCTATGTTTACGTTTCGGGGGAAGTTTCTTTATATCCAGACAGCCCCGATGGTATACCTCAGATTGTGATTAGGGATGTGAGTCAATTTTCTGATATTGCTCCTGGAGCATAAAGAAATTGTTTGCAAACACAGATTAGTACTCCACCACATTAAATTTGATGGGTGAACCAAATTCCAGACTTGCCCTCTCTTCCTCTTCCTCTGCGCTCTCTGTGCCTGGAGTGGTTCATTATCAAACCCCTGGTGAACTAATGCGATGAACCATTAGTAGTCTTTCCCATTAGTTATGAGGGGCAACAGATCCCCGACTTCTTCGAGAAGTCGGGGATCTAAATACCCACCAAATAATGTTTGCGACACATAAATTCTTCGTCAGGGCACGGCATCCACTATCGTTTAATATATAAAAAAATTATCTTATTGGTGCCGTGCCCCTATCCATCTATCGCATTATTTTTTAAAATGGTATAAAAAAACCGCAACAGACGCAGAGAACGCAGAGGAAGAGGAAGAGGAAGAGAGAGGAAATTTAAATAGGGCTTAAAGAAAACAGAGGAGGTAGTAGAGATAACCGGTTGTAGCAAAACATGGATTTACGCTTTAGTCAAACTGCAAATATTGATCAAAAAATAAAAATTTTAGAGGTGTA
This sequence comes from Calothrix sp. MO_167.B42, assembly GCA_030065255.1. Lineage (GTDB taxonomy): Bacteria > Cyanobacteriota > Cyanobacteriia > Cyanobacteriales > Nostocaceae > Calothrix_A. The sequence goes on from JASJCX010000053.1 coordinate 17,878, forward strand.
AATGAGTGAAATTCCTCTGTGTACCATAGTGATTTCATCCCAACTGCCCCCAGATGAAATAGAGTCTTTAGAAACATCGCTGGAGATGAGTTCAATCAAGGTGCAGAAGTCACCAGGCCGGATAGTAGGTGCAGATGATATAGCTTTTGTCGCTACAGTCGTTGGAGGGATAGCAGCAACAGCCAATTTAATAGAATACAGTATCAAAATCACTAAGGCTATCAATAATTGGCGGCGAAAACTCCGCTCAAAAGGAATAGAACCAAAAGGCAGGTTAGAACATCCAGAACGTCCTCCCCTTGACCTGAAAACAGCTAGTGATGAGGAGTTAGAGGAGTGGTTCAAACCTTAAAACGCCCACTTGAAATAGCAGAAAAAAACCAAGCTTCTAGTCCTCCCGATACATCAGTTTTAACCGAAGAAGTTGACTCCGAAAAATATTTTAAAAATGAAATTCTCATCCTCATTTCCGCCCCTCTGTTGGATGATAATTTACAACCAATAGAAGCCCTGTCTATTCAAAAAGAGATAGATGATATCGTTGACATTTTAAAAAATATACACAGAGAAATTGAAGTAGAAATTATTGTCAAGATAGCCACAACCGAATCAATTACTGAAGCTTTTAGCAATCGAATCAATCCACTTATTATTCACTTTATTGGGCATGGAATGAAGAGTGAGGAAGGTATTTCCTTACTACTGGAAGATTCAGTTGGAAGAGCACGTCCTTTTTCAGCTAGTGACTTACGCAATCTGCTAAGACATCGGCAGACCCCCCCTAGTCAGGTAGCCCTCTTAAATGCCTGCCATTCTCAAGGGTTAGCGGCTGAACTGCTCAATGCTGGGGTATCTCACGTTGTCGCTGTCAATGCAGAAGATCCCATTCTCGATCTAGCAGCCCGATGTTTTGCAAAAATATTCTACGCTGCTCTTTTTAATAGCTATGCAGTGATGGAGGCATTTGAGCAGGGACAAAGTGCTGTAATGGTCAATGACGACCTCAAAAAGCTGATTAATCCCCAAACCTTTCGTGCCGGAGTCAATTTAGAAGAAGCTCCCAAATTTCGCCTCTTACCCGCCAATAGCCAGGTTCACCAAGGAATTCTGGAACTCCAGTCCCTTGCTAGAGGAAACATCATTGCCCCCCGGTGGGAAAATACTAATATTGCCAGTGAAGATCCCACGTTTATTGGTAGAAGAATCGAGATTCATTACATAGCAGTTGCTCTAATGGAGGAGGGTAAACCCCACTGTATTGCCCTTCATGGCATGGGGGGAATGGGGAAGACTGTTCTAGCCATCGCCGCTGGACGCTGGCAGCACGAACGACGACGTTGGCGGGATGGGGTGTGGTTTATTGATCTGCGGAATGTGGATTCAGCCGATACAGCTAGGGCTAAGGTGATAAATACCCTGCTTTTAGACACCAATGCAGTAGAAAGGGGGATGATATCTAATAATGGCATGATAGAAGCTCTCAGAGACTTGAATCTGCTGCTGATTTTAGATGACGTGGATCTGTTGTTGCAACAAGATACACAGGGTTTAGTGGATTTGTTAAACGCTTTGCTGTCCTGTCGCCGATTGCGATTGCTGGTGACTTCTCGCTTAGTTTTACCCCCAGAAGTGTTTTATGAATCAAAAGAAATACAGACAATCGAGGGGAGTACCGCTCGTCAAATTTTTCGGAAATATGCTCCATCACAAGAGCAATGGAATTTAGAAGAGGATTCAGAATCAGACTGGGAAGCCTTGATGGATTTCTTGGACGGCTACCCCCTAGCCATCCAGATAGCAGCAGCCTATATGAAGCAGAGAAGGTGTAGCCTGCATAAATTATGGGAACGTTTACAAAACGAACCCTGTCAAACTTTACGACCAACTCTCTATCAAGAAAATAAAAAAAACAGCTTAGTAGCAGCCCTCAACCTCTCCTATAATGTCCTCCCTCCAGGGGCTAAAGAAATGTTTCCCAAATTAGCCCTTTTCCCTGGAGGACTAACGGAGGAAGCTGCTAAGTTTATCTTTGGCAGAAACAGCGAAGAATCACTGGAAATCCTCTTGCTTTACTCAATGGCAGAGAAGAAAATGATATCTTCCCCTTGGCGTTTACCAGAACCAGCCCGCCGCTATGCCGAAGAAAAACAGTTACCGGACTCCATGGCAACACACGCGCCAAGGGTGCTGGAATATTACTACAGTTTCGCCCAAAGACTAAATGATTTGTTAGTGAAGGAAGATATCTCGCAACAGGACGTACAGCAACAAATTTTCACTGAACAATCAAATCTCAAGCACTTTCTTAATTGGGGCTATGAGCAAGAACGCAGTAAAGATGGGATTTGCCGCAGTGCTAGAATTACAGCCAATTTAGGAAATTACTGGAAGTGGGTAATCCCTGGGGAAGATCCTCTTCATAGCATTGAAAGTGCTGTTCAAGTGGCAAGACGTAACCAAGATAAGTTAGGAGAAGCAGATTTATACAAGACTAAAGGGGATGTTCAGCAATTAAGACAAGGGTTAGAGGTAGCCAAGGAAAGTTACAGTCAAGCCATAGAAGGATACGAATCTGTCAGTAAAGACTTGAATTCTGACTCAGAAAAAGCCCAAATCCAAAAAAAGATAGGCATGATTTGGGAAATATACCCTGACGAGGAGAAGGCATTGGGGAGTTACTTAACGGCATTTGACTTATACGACTCAGAAGGGGAAGTTTTAGAGGCAGCCCACATAAAGATGGTAGTGGGAGATATACAGCAATCGGGGCAAAAGCTGGAAGAAGCGTTGAAGAGTTATCAAGAAGCTCTCGAACGCTATAAATCAAAGAAATATCAAGCAGGAATCATCAAAGCAGAAAACCGCATTAGAAAAATTCAACCATTTTCAGCGTCACAGAACTTACTTTTTGAGTTTGAAACCGTCACCGTCAACCATCGCGGTAAAATCATCAAACGAGCAACCAAGCAAGCCCAATACTTTAACGAAGACTTGGGTAAGGGTATTACCTTAGAAATGGTCGCCATCCCGGGTAATACATTCATAATGGGTTCGTCAAAAGAGGAAGGATATGACTATGAAAAGCCCCAACACCAAGTAACAGTTCCATCCTTCTTCATGGGCAAGTATCCCATAACCCAAGCACAATGGCGAGCGATCGCATCCCGTGAAGATTTGAAAGTCGAACGCGACCTTGAACCCAATCCTAGCTGGTTTAAAGATCGCCAAGAGAGCGTGAGCCGTCCTGTAGAGCAAGTCTCTTGGTACGATGCAGTAGAATTTTGTGCCAGATTATCGAAACAGACAGGAAAAGAATATCGCCTCCCTAGTGAAGCAGAATGGGAATATGCCTGTAGAGCAGGAACCACTACACCCTTTCATTTTGGCGAGACTATTACTGGTAACTTAGCAAATTATGATGCCATGTATACCTTTGCAGATGAACCCAAAGAGGAATACAGGAAACAAACCACCCCAATAGGACAATTTCTGCCTAATGCCTTTGGTTTGTACGATATGCACGGTAATGTCTACGAATGGTGTCTTGATGATTGGCACAGTAACTATGAAGGTGCGCCCACAGATGGTAGTCCTTGGTTTGATAGTGAGGATGATAATCTTTATCAAAAAACTGGTACAGCCGTGCTGCGGGGCGGTTCCTGGGACGACAATTCTGAAAGCTGCCGCTCGGCGTACCGCGACTTCAACAATAGGGTGGTGCGCGACGGCCTCAACGATGAGGGTTTTCGCGTCGTCTGCGGGTTTGGGAGGTCTCTTCGGTAGCCCTTTATACTTTAATCCTTTTCCCCTTTGTACTTTTTCTTTTTCCCTTCCAGAGCGGAGCGATCTAAAAATTTTTTTTGAAATTGTTGGGTTTCGTTCCTCAACCCAACCTACGCTATTGATAAGCAATTGGAAAAGATTAAACTGTACGTCTTAACTTCCCTGGCTACGGCTATAGCTGCAAAATATGACCAAAAATAACAAACTCAAGTAAAGACAACAATAAATTTGTATGTCTTTACTTGAGGTTTTGGGATAAATGTTCAGCCGAACGTATACACCTGATGATTCAAAAAAATTCCTTATTTGCTTCTGACCTAGTATATTCTAAGTAATTGTCAATCGTCAGTATTTACTACGCTAAAGTTTACATTGCCGCATCCCCCAATCGTGTTGTGGGACGTTGTTGATATAAATCTTGAAATACTTGCACAACGGAAACTACGGCGACTAAGGCGATGATAGCCACAGGTGGTAAGCCTTGAGCCAAAAATGCGATCGCAATTAATATCACCGCCGTGGCAAGGCGATGTCTCGTCCTGATTTTACAATAACGAATCACCCCATATTTATGAAAAATGCCTAAACTGAGGTAACAAAGGGCGACTGCACCACACAACAACCAACGCAAGTTACCGGCTAAAGGTACTCCAGTTTTACTGATTAATACTTGTTCTACCCCCACTCCCATAGCTGTAATGCCAATCACAAAGGGTAAATGGGTAAACAGCCAAATATTCATGGCTGATACTTTTCCTTGCGTCCGGGCTTTGATAATGGGTGTTCCACCTAGGTTATCGAAATATATCCACCAGAGGCTAAAAGCTGTGATTAAACCGAAAAATGCGGCAATTACCGTACTAATATCCCATTTTTGCTCGGAAACACCATTAACTACAGCGACAATCGCCTCACCTAAAACAATAATGGTAAATAAACCAAATCTTTCTGGTAAATGGGAACTGTGGGGTAATAATCTCAATTGGAATTTTCTGGCGGTAAAGGGTGTAATAAAATCAATCACAATTCCCATTCCCCACAACCCAAAACGCAAAGGTGCTGGTATAAAAGCTGATATTAACCAGAAAGTAGCTGCGATCGCAAATCCAATGGCATAACGGGCGGTGAGGGGACGGACATTGGGTATATGTATGCTGGCACGGATATATTCTATAACTAGTAAAATGCGACCAAGGGCGTAGGAAAGGGCAAAGCCAGAGGAACTTTCACCTAGACCATGATGTATATTAATAGCCAGTGCTGCTGCGGTCATCATCTGTAAAAGTACTAACAAACGATGTCCAATATCATCATTGTCAAAGCGATTGGAGTAGAAAGTGGTGCCAATCCATGACCACCACAGGGGTATAAATAAAACTACAAATCCCAAGAATCCTAATACAGAAATATGCTCTTTGAGATTATGTGCTAATTGTGCCACGGCAACGACAAATACCAGGTCGTAAAACAGTTCTAGCCATGAGGCTTGTCTGTGTTCTGTCTTTTCGTCACCTATGCGTAGCCTTGGTGGTTGGAAAAAATTTGCCATCATCATTCAATTTTGGATTATCAGTTATCCGTTATCCGTTGTATATTTTGGATTATCTGTTATCTGTTGTTGATTTATTACTTATTATTAGAATTTAGTTCGGTACGATGAAAGAAACAAGAGAATAGCTATTTTATATCATGTTCGCCTGAACACTTACGATAAAAGTAACGGTGAAATTTTTATATCGTAACTAATTACCCGGACATGATAAGTAACTGGGTCAAATTAAATATAAAACCTCACCCCGCCTCACGGCACCCCTCTCCTTATCAAGGAGAGGGGATGGGGGTGAGGTTC
>JASJCX010000384.1 GCA_030065255.1 Calothrix sp. MO_167.B42
AGAGGGGATGGGGGTGAGGTTCGCCTCTTACATTTAATTACGCCTACCTACTTATTAGTCTTGACTTATGCCGTAGGATTTTAGCTCATGCCGTCGTTTTAGTACAGTCTGGATATAAGATTTGGATGTCTGTTGGTTTTTGGATAATTGAATCCATAAAGGTCAATTAATGAATACAAAAGTTACATTGTTTAAACAGAAAAAACAGGTATTACTACTAAAAAGTTCTACCATTTTACTCTTAGCATTTGCCGTTACGTTCTTTCCACGTTTACTACAATCCTTAAAAGTACCTGCTGTAGTTAATTTGCTCCACTTTGCTATAGTTCCTTTTGCCTGTGTGTTCGCTTTAGTAAATACCCGAGCCAAAAACCATCGACAAATAGCTAACTCTCAAGAAATTTTATTCAGCTTATTACTATTTTTTTCAATCATTATTAGTAGTGCATTACTAAATAAAGCAGGATTTATTAACGTTATTTTAAGTTTTTTGTTATGGACTGAGCCATTCATGTTCATACTAGCTATAACTAGTTTAGCCTTATCACCAACAAGTCTCCAAAAACTTCGTACAGGAATTATTTATTTTAATTTATTTCATCTTATTCTTGCTTTTATACAGGCTTTAGCTTTAGGCCTAGCTGGAGATTTTATGCAGGGGGTATTTTTCTACTCTGGCTCAGGTCATGTAGTAGCATCCTCGGTTTCCTTAAGTTTTGGTATATACTATTTTACTAGTGTCAAAAATCAGAGACGCTGGCTTGGTTTTTTAGTTCTTTCAGCAAGCATCATACATTTGGTTATGGCAGATGCTAAACAGGTTTTATTAACATTTATTTTAGGTTTTGCGATTTTTTCACTATACAAATCTAAAGATCCTACCAAAGCTCTCATCTATTTGATCGGTTTGATTATTTTTTCCATTGTTTTTTGGTGGGGTATGGAAAATCTGCCAGCACTCAGAGCTTTTAAAACCTGGATTAGACCAGAACTCTATGGATTAGATGGAGAGGCGACACAATTCAAATTATTAGGAATCAATATTATTATTTCACGTTTTCATTCTCCTTTAAATTGGTTCCTAGGTGTTGGTCCTGGTAATTCCCTTGACCGTCTTGGTCAGATGTTTGGAGATTATACTCACATCTTGCAGCCACTGGGAGCTACTGTTTCTGATCTTCCGGAGGTAATTTGGAGAATAAATGAAGAACATTGGCTTGGACCAGTTAAAGGTAGCAGTTTTTTTGCTCCTACATTTGGTTGGGCAGCAATTTGGGGAGATTTTGGTTTCTTGGGATTATTTGCCTACCTATACCTTTGTTCGATTATCTGGCGTAAGATATGCGTTGATGACCTATCTAAGATCCTTTTGTTGACTGTCGCAACTCATGGATTTATTTTTACACAAATGCAAGAACCAGCTTATATGCTATCAATTGCAACTTTGATTAGTTTAAGATGGCATGAATCTCAAGCTCAAACATTTTAAACATAAGTAGCTTCGTGTCTAAACAAGCAACAAAAAGTAGTTTATAAAAGCTTAAAAACTCAATCCATATAAGGAACATATTTTATAAGACTGTTTTATTTATTGTTAGACTCCATAAAGGGATCGGTAGAGTCAAAAATTCTTGCAATAAAATTGAAATTACTAGGGATAGCTAGAAGCAAAAGTCCAAAATAACTGATCAAACCCCATAATCTTCTACTAACCTCAATAATGCCATCCACATATCAGCAGGTTCAGAGTAGTAATCAATTTCTTCCACCTGGTAGCACCGTTTATGGGAACCATGAATTAATATGATATAGTCACCAGATTGAACGCCTGAGAACTGAGCAGTTATGTAGCCTTTTATGCCATCTTCCTTTGCCTCAAATACGTAATCTTGCCCAGAAGTAAATCGTGTATAGTCATATACTCGGGCTTTTGCTTTTTTTGACTGGCTTACCAGTAAATTCAGAAAGGAAGTCAAAATCGTATTCAGACTGATACTTAACTTGGTGGCAGGCATAATCTTTAAGGATAAAGGTTCTAAAACTGATAGAAAATTCTAGTCCCAACCATAAGCTATAAATATATATCGTGGCAATGGATTAAGTTGAGAAACATCTTCAACATCGGCACAAAATGGGTTGAGTCGAGCCAAATAATTACCTCAGTGCAGCTCCTGTGAAAGAGTGCACTAAGAACTATTTTGGCGTTGTATAATTTGCAGGATGATTTTCTTTTCTCTCGATTGTGAAAATCTTTTCTTTGCGTCCTTTGCGTCTTCGTGGTTCAATACTTGATTATTTTAATTCATCAATTGCTTGTCCTGTAATTCATTCACTTCCTGAGCCTGCTTAACTAACGCTTGCCAAATTTGTTGCTGTTGCAGGCGTTTTTCCATTTCTTTAAATTCAGGCCAAACCCGGGAAGAAACCTTCCGCAGGAAAATGCGCCACTCCAATTGCACTCCTTGGGTACGGAGGATGCGATCGACAAATTCTTCCACCATGTAGTAAGAATCTATACTGGGTTCACAAATAACCTTATTTAAAGATTCTTCCGTCTTATCAGCAGCTTCCTGATGTAGTTTTTGCAGAGCCGCTAAAATTAATTCTTCCTGGGTAGGTAGGGGTGCATCCACCGTCAGCACATCACTAGCCACCTCAGCAAAGGTCATAAAATTAGTATCTGGTCTAAGTTTATTGAGATTTTCTCGGATTTGTCGCTGGATTCTACCCGCCCCAGAAACGTTAAATTGTGCGATCGCTCCAAAGGCATTTTTGAGGATGGTGGCGTTTTCTGGTAAATGGGTGGCGATGGCTTTGAGTAATTGGGAACCTTCACCTTCAGCTAGTTCTCCTAAGTGGTCCTGAAATACTTTTGATACTAATATTTTCCGTGTTTCTAAGGATTGCTGCATTCCCTGGTCTAAGGAGAAGAAATGTTGTAAAAAATGGGTGCGAATTTCATGTAAAAATTCATTGTATGCGGAGGTGTAGGAACCAAATAGATTGCGGCGTTCAATAATCTGTTCCGTGGTTTCCGGGATTCCTGTATAATGGCGACAATTAGCGATCGCTTGCTGAATCCGTTCTGCAAATTCCCCATCATGATCGTGCCGATGTTGGCAAAAGTGGGTCAATAAATTTTCTAAATCATTGGTCAGTTTTTGCCAAAATCCCTCAAATAACTGCTCAAATAGTAAATCGCTGTCACTATAATTGGCCAAGGCTGTTTCGGCTTTTGCTAATTCCCCATCAATATCCTTGTGCAAGCGATCGAGTTGTTTTTGGCAAGAATGGGCATATTTGCTGTCAATATGCTCAATGTTATCCACTAAATAGTTGAGAATCGGTTCGAGGATTTGGGAATTAGCTGACTCCGGGTTAGAACAATCAGCGATGGCACATCGTTCCACTCGAATTGGTGTTTGTTTCAATTCCCCTTGCAGGGTTTGACAACGGTAAATGTTGTCTCCTCCCTCTGCACCATGTTGAGTCCGATTCAATACCATGAATGAGCATTCATGTAAAGGTAATTCCCCCAGTGCTTCCCGTGCTTTCTGATACAAATTGATATGTGCTTCCCCCCATACCGCATTAGCTTCCGGACGACGGACAAACAGGACAAAATCCGCTTCATGGTGTAGGGTACTCATCAAGCGATCAGCATCAATCAAGTTGGTATCCCCCAACCCTGGCAAATCAATCAACATAATTTTGCCAATATCTTCTGAAGGGAAGGGACAAGATATCTCCACCTCTTTTACCGCCAAATAATTGACAATCTTTTCCCCACTACCATCCTTAGTATCTTGAGTTACATATTCTCGAATGGTTTGCTCATCAATCTCCACGGGCGATCGATCTAAGAGATGGCGATATTTCTGCACATGAGAAAAATAATCCTTCCGTAAATGTCCGTAACGAGCCTTATCAATGGCACTATCCCGGCGATCGACTGGTAAAGCCGATGGGGGATAATGGGCGAAATCATCCAAACCCATGGGCACAGCATCTAAACCCAAAGTCTTGTAGTAAGGGCCCAGAACCTGCGATCGGAAATCCTGCCAGGAGTAAAATTGTACTTTGGCTTTAGCTTCTGGCAATCCTGGCTCGTGACGAATTTTACTAATAGCACCAGTACAATAACCATCACCACCGTCGGGAATAATGGTATTTTTTAACCCAGTGAGGCTGCGTAACAAGCGACTTTTACCCTGGCGAGCATAGCCAACCACAGCAATATTAATAGTGTCGCGGGTGCAACGATTATACAGTTGTTGTAGGGAAGTAATTAGGGTATCAATCTTTGGTAATAAACTAAAATCTATTTCACCCAGACGCGCAGCAGAATTAGAGTCAATTCCCCTAGCCAGCAACTCTTCACGGTGTTTTTTGAGATTTAACAGAGCCAATTTGCGGGCTTCTAAGTTGGCTTTATCCCGTTGTAATTTGGTACTGAAGGCCTTTCGCTTTTTAATAATTTTATCTATACGCTGGGTTCTTGTAGGGTTTATATGGGTGATATTCATTCGGTTGTATCTCTATATGGGCTTATATCAGCAATTAAAAAATATGAAACGGAGATGCCCAACGGGTTTATCGCCAGCAAGCTGGTTGTTAGGTGGTTGTTATATTAGGATGGGCTGAATCACCATAAAACCCTGATTTATCAAAGTTTCTGGGCTGTGATTTCGGTAAAAAGTACAATCTTAATGGGGGACTGGGGCTGAAAATCCTTGTATTTCTAATGGATTCTGGTACAAGAAACAAGGAACAATAGGGATGGGACTGTTGCTTATCTTAGCCATAAAACTTTTGAGCGCAAGCCTTATATTATTTGATTTCACCCCAGGAAATGTATGGTGATATACATTTTTGTCAATAACCCAAAAACATGGAACAATAGGCGGAGATTGGCTATTTATCTAATTACTAGCGCCAAAAGCGAAATCCGCCCATAGTGAAAATAAATCGAAGCAAAATCAGATATTGTGGATGGGGTGCTCGTTAATGGGGTACATTGCTAATATCACAGTACAATGCCTCTACATTTGCCAAGATGACTTGTAAATTTAGTAAATCATTATCTAGCATTAGCGTTCATACTGAAAATATTTGAGTAACAAAGGTACTCCTAGGCGATTTGTGGCTGTTTTCCTGGTTAAGAGAGCTAATTCAGTGAAGATAAGTGCCCAATGTTCGATTAATCCTTCTGGGATGCCAGTTTCGTTTCATTTACGAGAGATATTGTGTTTGCTATCTCTCATTATCTTATTTACTACGAGATAATATTTAATTAAACCAAATAAAATGTATAGCTATAGTGTTCCTGACTATCTCACTCACTACTGCCAAGAGGGAAACATTCGCTTCAAGAATATTTGCAGCTACGATGACGTTGAAGCACAAGCAGTACTAAACAATCTATCTAAATCGGGACAAAGAACCTGGTTGCATCCTGGATATCTTGAAGAGCGACGCGAAATTGAAACATGGCT
>JASJCX010000054.1 GCA_030065255.1 Calothrix sp. MO_167.B42
TATACTGATAGTATATAATAATAGCACTAGACAATAATCAGGCAAATGTTCTCAACCATTACCTACTATGGATTATAGTCACAGCAAATATTCAAACTATTAGTTATAATGCGATCGCTCCACAATGCTGAACTACCACATTAATTTTGACAAGTTGCGGGTGTTTAGATCCCCGACTTCTTAAAGAAGTCGGGGATCTGTGATTCCTTATAGCTAATGTGGTGGACTACTAGTATTTCTTTTTATGAATTTTCCAAGGTTGAAAGAGTAGGAGCAGCGTTCGACGGCTCGACTGAGCTTCGCCGAACGTCTGAGCTCACGCCGTAGACGTAGTCGCCCCGAAGGGGCTAGGCTTGCTCCCTATTTCTAAGTAGGGAGCGAGACGCTCCCACTACAATTATTTGAACCATCAAAACTAATGAAAAAGACTACTAGCCTGAAGAAATAATGTGAGTTGTTGATTAAATTTATGCTGGCGTAATTGATTGCCATAGCCCAACTCTTGATACTGCTTTATATCTATATATATTTTACTAGCTAAAATTTTAGCTAAGGTAACAGGTACGGCATTTCCAATCATTTTATAGCCATCAGGAATATACTTGTATTTGAAAATGAAATCATCCGGAAATGTTTGGATTCTGGCGCATTCTCTAACTGACAATCTCCTATATGGTTTTGATGAATTTGGGTCAAAAATCCATTTATCTTTTGCTACCCAAATCATTTTATTTGCTTGGGGATGTATGGGAGCATGTCTACCACCTGCTTGAATTGTAAAAGAAGGTTCTTCCCAGTTTCTCACTCTATTTCTTGACATATATATACTGGAAAAACTACCTTCCATATATTCATGGTTAGGTACTAAGCAATGGGTTTTTGTTACTTCCCTTGCCACTGGAACAGGTTCTATTTGACTGATATCATATATGGCATCTCTCAGAGTTAAAATTTGATTAGCTGTTAGGGGAAAATCAAATATTCCCCCAATATCTTCTCGATAGCCGACTATAATTACTCGTTTTCTATCTTGCGGCACTTGAAAATGGTAAGCATTGAGTAATTTATAGGTAATATTATATCCAGCTTCTTGAAATAAAGATAATATATTGGTAAATGCTTGAATATGTTTTTTGGCTAAAATGCCACTGACATTTTCTGCTACGAAGAAAAGAGGTTTTTTGTCTCTAATAACTCTAATATATTCATAAAAAAGTTGACCTCTATTATCATTAATTCCTCTGCCAGCACCAGCTTCACTCCAACTTTGACAAGGAGGCCCACCGATAATTCCTATACATTCAGGAATCTCATCAGAGGTGATATTTCTTATATCTCTTTTATCTAACTTTGTGTGGGGATGATTTAACTCATAGGTATCCCATATGGACTTGTCATATTCATTTGCCCAAACTACGTTAAATCCTGCTTGACTAAAGCCTAAATCTAGGCCTCCACACCCAGAAAATAGAGATACAATATTCATACTTGTTGATTTATAAGTCTAACGATAATAATTTATCATTTTAGCAGCAATCAACTTGGCGGGATTATTAGGATCTTTAATATTTACATCTCTAATATTGAGATTTTTCTCTGTAAGGTTTTCTAGTTCGTGAATATGTGTTTGAGGAAAAGATAAATACTTTTCTTTTCTCATCAGAGCTACAATCTGTAAATTTGATGTTTCTTGGCGCTGAAATATGTAATCATATACAGACGTAGGATTATTTATTCCCCACATTCCTCTAATCCTTAAATAGGTAATGCCAAGAGGATCTACTTTGTTAACTCTACCTAGCTCCCGAGTTTTGGAAAATTCCACATCTTTGATTTGCTTGATACCGTAACTTATTGTATTTGTGATCCTTTCATATATTTCCTTGTCAGCAGCATAGCAATCACCATATATCAGCCAAAGAATTTTTAATTTTGAATTTTTTGAAACTCCGATGGCGTAAATTATATCTTTTTCTTGCCAAGATTCACATTCACGGCAAGCTTTTGTGAGCATTGGGTTATCAGCATATAATTTCGACTTTGGATAAGAGCTATTTAAGGCAATATCTGCTGTTAATGATTCTATTTTCTTAACTTCTATCGCATCGCTATTTTGTAAAATTATATCTGGTGGATTATTTAAATTACCTATATAGGAAAAAACTTCAGAATATTTTTTATTCTTTTCATTGAGATCATTTTCACTTAAGGTATCAGCAAATATATCTTTAATAAAATATTCTAAACTATCACCAACGCTATTAATTTTGTTTTGGCTTTGACTTTTATAAAAATTTACTAGATCTGTAATTGGATTATTAATTATTATTTTTATAGCCGTAAGTATATTTGCCATTATATGTAACGTAATGAATTCATAAATAAATTGATTGATGATGATTATAATTTTGAATGAGCAAATTTTTGCCGATTTACTGGAGAAAATATGATTAATTTCTCAAAAATAATAAAGGGAAGCATCCTATTTTATAAATAATTAGCTCCAATGATAATATCATTTTAGGATGCCCCCATTCTACCATATATTCAATTCGACACTGTAGCTGACCAGTTATAAGGACCGCCACTATTGCAATAGTATGTTCCGACTATATTTGTGCCATTTTGTCGCCCAGAATAACTACATGTATTACCATCGCTAACGTCAACCTTTCTAACTGTGATATTATTTTCATCTCTAGAAAAAGCACATTTAGCTGTTAAAGTATCTCCACTTGTACTTGTTTGACTGCAATCAAAAAATTGTCCTGCAACAGGCAAATCCCATGTGCCGCTCCATTCCCCTGATACTCCTTCCGTAATGGACCATGTTTCTGCCAATGCAGGACTAGCAAAAAATAGTCCCATCATAGGAATTAGTACAGACATCAGCTTAATCTTCATTGATAACCTCACTGTTATGATTAGATAATTTTGCTTATTTATGTATCTCAAAAAATTGATTTATTTCTCCACAAGTTCAGTTTTACAAGTGGGAATAACACATCTACTTTAACTACTTCTACTTTCATCGGAAAACCGCAAATATACTAATGCAAATGCCAATTATGTCTGACTCTTCTGGGTACATCTGCGGCTAAAAGCTCAATTTCTAATGCTATCTGCCTCTGCAGGTTTGAGAAACTATTTTAGCCTACAAAGATGGATCTCGTTTCTATAGTCTTACCTTTGTAGTTATCTAAATAATTTTACTGAACCTTAACCACTATTGTTGATTTATAAAAGAATTATCTCATATGTCAAATTGATATTATTATGAATGCTGGAGACCATATTTATATATACCTCAAGCATAAATCTGGGTTTAAATTTACCCATCATGGTATTTATATCGGCAATAATGAAGTAATTCATTACTGGAAAAATAAAGTTAGGAAAACCACAAAAAATAAATTTAGTTGTGGCAAAGATATTTATATCAAAAAACACAAAAAATATTATTCTTTATCGCGTGTTGTTAAACGCGCTAAAAGAAGATTAAACGAAAAAAAATATAATTTAATCTTCAATAATTGTGAGCATTTTGCCAGATGGTGTAAAACGGGTAAACACACAAGTAAACAAATAGATGATGCTCATATTAAGATAGCAAATTTTTTATACAAAAAAGCGATAAAAAAGTGTAGAAGTGCACAAAAAGAAGTATCAAAAACAGTAAATCATATCAATACATATAAAATTAAAAAAATGCGTCTCTGGTGATTCCTCGCCAAAAAATCAGGCGTGTTATGACTAAACACACCTGATACACAATACTGAATCCTAATGCACTAACTCAATCGCCCTTTTTGTCAAAGCCTCCGCAGTTATCCCATTAAACGCCATCAACTCACCCGCACTAGAGGTAGTTTCCCCCCGCTTCCAAGCAAAGGTATCCCGTCTACAATTACTCCGCAACATAATTGGTTCCAACATCGCCGCAGCACCACCAGTTACCCCAATCAAAGCATCGCCAGCAAACAACTCAGCAAACTTATTATCATCAATAAAACCACCATCGGGTTCGCAGCAGGTATCCCAAGCGGTATCATCAGGACGATACAAACGCCGGGGATTAATCACAGAAACTATTTTCACCCCAATTCCTTCGGTTTCCAAGAAAGCAGCAGCTTCAAACACAGGAATTAATGTCATATCCCCAATGACTGCAAACACAACTTTCTTCCCACCAGCAACTTCTTGTAAGGTGACTGCACCATCCCGCAATCCTTTGCGAGTTAAGTTAAAGTCGGTGCGAATTGGTAAGGGTGATTTACTGGCTGTAATCACAATTCCCTTATTCTTAGTTGTTAGTGCCCATTCATAGCAAACTTGGATACTATTAGCATCGGGGGGAAATACGGGGAAAACATTCCCATTCCGCATCATCGCTGCAAAATATGCTTCAATTTCCGGACGTTGGTGAGTCCAACCGTTACGCCCTTGCTCTAATGCCCCCGCAGTATATAAAGTAATTGTAGAAGGGGTAGGACGGCGTAATTCTGCCATGGCTTGGATGACAGTTTGCCAAATGGGTAAGCCGTTGACAGCAAAGGATTCATAGGAACACCATAGGGTACGTCCACCCATCAATGACAACCCAGCAGCTAACCCCGCACAAGCATCTTCGCTTAAGGGTTCGTATACCTGTCCGTTTGGTGCTTGGTTATAAATATCATCAGTAGTGGGATGGATAATTTTCAATGCTTGGTTAATGTTACCAATGCCCGATGCGGCATTACCATCGGCGTTAGTGACAATGAATTTACTATCTTTTTGTCCGACTACGGATACCAATCTCCCCATCTCTGTGGTAGCAACTTTGGGGTCGCTGCCTACGGTATATTCGGATAAAGGTAATTCCCCTAAATCTGATAAAGGTAATTCAAATTCCGTAACAACCGTTTTAGCCGCAGGGCCACCACCGGCTTGTTCGCAGTTTTTCCGTACTAATTGCCAAGCTGCTTGGGGTAAGGCTCGTTCTTTTAATGCAGAAATGATATGGGGAGCATCTAAGGTATCTTTCGGGTATAAATTGTGTGATTTAGCACCTGTGGCATGGACACCAGACCCTTTGAGTTGTTTGATAATAAATACGGTTAACTTACCACCAAGGGCAGAACGGGCAGCTTTATCAACCCCAGCTAGAACAGCTTTGGTAAATTCCAGTCGTTTTTCAAAGGAGAAGACTGTACTGTTAACGTAATCCCCTGGTTGATTCTGATCGTCAAATTCCTTAGCATCAATTAACACTACCTCCTCAAAACCATTGCCTTGCCAATATGCTGTCATCTGTGCATTGGTTTTGAGGGAAACCATGCTGTGGTGTTCTTGGCTGTAACCGTTCCACACCAACACGGGTAAGAAATTAGTCGCGTGGGGGTAAGCTGTATTAAAGTGGGCCATGGAACTCATAATGTAGGGTTCCCCCAAACCACCATCACCCAAGGTGAAAGGGAACAGCTTATCCTTATGTAACAACGCCGCCGCCATGGCAAAGTGTTGTCCTTGTCCCAAGGGTCCCGCCGGTGCGAGAATACCAGGAATAAATCCCGAAAGGTGTCCTAATAATCCATGACGTTCCCGGAAGCGATCGCGCAATTGTTGTACAGTATAAATACCCATGTCTTCTAGGGAACGATCCAAAAACATGGCACTATAGAATCCAGGGGCATGGTGTCCCACTTCCGTAATAATATTTTTGTAACCAAGCATAACTAAAGCTGCATAGGCCTCCGCTTGGCTGGCAAATCCCCCTGGATGTCCCGATGCCTTACTACCTGTAATTTGTAGGGTGAGGTAGCGTAGGGCATCGGCAGCGAGCAAAGTTTGGTATACTGCGGCTGGATCTGTAGAATTTGCGATCGCACCTGTGGCTGAATCGATGGCAGATGTAGCCCCATATTTGTCGAAATTTGGTAGAGTTTCCCCAAAATATTGAATGCCTTCACAAAAATTTGGAAGTGCGGAAGTTGTCTGTGGCGTTACTGCTGTCATGCTGATTACCTAATGTAAGTATGAGGAACTGCTATCAAAATTTGTTTAATTTAACAAAGATTTTACAACTTACAGGTTGCCAAGATAAATTGCAATTCACCATCATCAGCATAATTAGGTTAAATGACTCAGAAATCAGGCGTTGCTGAAAAAGGGATAATATCAAATCCGGTTACACCGGAATGATAAAAAAACCACAGAGACACAGAGAACGCAGAGGAAGAGGAAGAGAGAGGAAATTTAAATAATTCCGATATAAACGGAGATGATTTTATATCAAATCCCATCGCATCTGTATGATAAACCGCAGATTTCGCAGATTTAGAGGATGAGACTTGGAAGTGTAAGGCACAGAACACCATAAATAAGGTGCATGAATTTTTTTGTCCTATTTTGTGGTATTATATCCTTTCTACTTTTGTGCTAATGTACTTTTGTGCTAATGTACTTTTGTGCTAATATTTAGCATTCTTATGCTATTATTGAATTAGCCACAAACTTCAAAAATAAGATTTTCCTGCTACACTATATTTAGCGGGGCGATTTTTATTGTTTATACATAAAACCCAAAGCCGTCCCACATAAGGATGGCTTTAGCTTTTGGAGTATTAAACTTTCTCCCAAGGTGGAATCAAATTTTTGAAGTTTGTGGTTATTCTTCTTGTTTGTTTCCCAAGTGGGCTGCCTCCTCATAAACCTACTTAGAGAGGAACGATGAAACATTTTAATAATCGGTTGGCTTTCATTGCTGTTTTAGTTTTGATTCCGATTGTTTTGTCTACATTCGCTTGGCGATGCAATTTAATATCCCTTGATTTCAAAGGTTGGGGGATTGAATATTCTTTCAATAAAGGAGTCTGCAATTAAGTAATTAAACTTTGCCCCTCTGGAAATAATTCTAGAGGGCTATCATATCATGTCCGCGTGAACACTTATCATTAAATCTCACGCAGAGGCGCAAAGACGCAGAGAGAATAAGGAGTTGTTATCGTAACTAATTACCCAGACATGATATCATCCCATGCTCGATCCAGTTTCGCGGCTTTGCGAGTGTTTATAATTGCATTTGCATTGATGCGATATCTAATCTGATGGATGATTTTTTGTGCATAATTACAGGTATGATTTTGCCCCCCAACCCCCAATTCTGGGGGAGAAAGATAATTTCAAGTCCCCCAAACTTGGGGGATTTAGGGGGCTTTACTGCCTGTTAGCGAAGCGGGGCGTAATCCCGACAAATTCATATCTCGCTAATTCTAAGCAATGATTTGAGTCTCAAAATTGCCTAACTCCCGTGCTTGGACAGTTTTCGTCGCCCCATAGATTTTTGGCAACCTTCCAGTCTCCACTAGAATATTACGCACATTTTTGTCAGAAAAATCGGTCATATTGAAATTAGCAAATAGTGCCATTCCCGCCGCAATCCCCACACCTTGTCCCACACCACAATTAAATTCCACAATTCTGCCAGCCGAAGAAGCATAACCTTCAAATCCCGAAGCCGGACTCACAACTGCTAAGTTGGGGGTGTCTTTAATTAAAGCATGCTGAATGCCAATATTAAATAAGGGTAAATCGATAAACACTAAACTAGCAAGACCTTTACTTGCAGCCCTCATATCTAAACCTTCAATCCCACCACGAATATCAAAGTGATAACCAAAGGTTCCCAATGCTTCATTATCCGGTACCCCACCAGCTAACATTTTTGCCCCAGTTAAAGGCTCTACTGCCCCCGTAATATTACCTGCATGGCGAATGTATAATTCATGAGCAGGTTTAACATCGGTTGCACCAAGACTTTTAAACCACTTAATCACCTGTTCCATTTCCCGCAGCATTTCTGGGGTGGGTTGGGCTTTTGCCCTAGCTAATGCTTCCGCTTGATCGGCATTGACATTGTATAAAACAGCATTCCAAGATAACCGTCCACCATCAAGGATTGCTATATTTCCATTGTCAAGAATGGTACCACTTTTCTCTAAGGATAGGGGAGTATCCCGAAAGGCGTGGTAAGCAATAGACAGAGCTTTGGAACGCACATCAATATAATCGTCCCCTACATACATGGTTTTGAGCTTACCTTGTTCGTCCTTGAGGCTATCTCTCAACCGTTGGGCAAGGGCACCATCAAAACCTGCGGCAATATTAATCCAACCTTGAGCATCTGTGTCTGCAAGATTTGTAAAACGTTTTAGGTATTGCTCCTCTACCCACGTGAGTTTTTCTATCTCCAAACCTTGGGTTTCAAACACCAAAGTTACCGCAAGTTCCGAGTCTGGTAAACCAAAGGTTTCAAAACCCTTGAGTTTTTTGACTCCAGCAGCTTGGGCTAATTCCGCATTCACAGTACAATCAATAAATTGCTTGGCTAAATAGGTTTCTTCTCTAACAAGTTTAATCCCAGTAATTTTTTCCCCTTCCCTGAGTACCGATTCTATTTCAATATTGCTGATAATATCTGCATGAACTTCCCCTAACATTCCCCTGAGAGCAGCATCCGCCTTGAGGGGATCGAGGGCGATTTTATGCACAGCAGAACGTTGTAAAAATTCTTGATAAATTGCTGGTGAATCACCAAAGGTATCTAAATTGTAAGATTGGCGAATGGGAATGGGAACCGCAGATCGATCTAAATAGGATAAACCACCCCTAACTAAATGGCCACCAATACCCAATTGAGAGTTACCCTTAAGCATTAACAAGCTACTGGGATATTTACCTGTGCGCCGGTGATATTCTCGTGCAGCACACACTAGGGCTAGTATCCCCGGAACTTCATCCCCGAAACAAATAATGTCGTAGTTGCGAGCCATTATCTTTTCTCCTTTTAGTTGGAATTTATATCAATTTCGGATTTTGATAAACAGATAATCCGTTGGATTTTAGATTCTGGAGTTTGGAATGCTCCCATGCCAGCAAGTCAGGGGATTGTATCCTTTTTTTTGAGCAAAATAAAATAGGAGAGTTTTACCCTTCGACTCCGCTCAGGGTAAAAATTTAGCGCAGCCTGACAAAGAAATGGTATTACCTTATTCTTTTGTCAGGCTGCGTTTTCAATCTTCCCATACAAATATATACAATACACAAAGCAAGATTTACGTAAAAAGAGGTAACAAAATCAAACTATGTTAAAGATGGGTAAATACGTGCTAATAATACAAGGACGGGCAGGATGCCCATCCCACAAGATTGGATCATCTTTATTTATAAACACCCTCTTAGTCATACCATTTTGAAACAAGAATCAGATGGGTAGGGAACATCGGTCAATCTTTCAATATATAAAATTATCTTACTGGTGCCGTGCCCTGACGAAAAATTTATGTGTCGTAAACATTATTTGAATTAGTAAAGTTTATTGTTTCTAGAGGAACTGCATAAAGAGCGAATCCTACAAACTATTGTGGTTATAGTATTTCAACACATCCCATAACTCAAAATAGTACGTAGAAATATGACTAGTAAAAAACAAGTTTTATGGTTGCAGGTTTGTGGTTTAGCGATGGTGCAGGGTGCAATTACACTGAGCTGGGTAATTTACAATTTTTATTTACCTAAGTTATTGGTGCAATTCGGCTTCCCTCAGTCTTTGGCCATCAGTCTGCTAATTTTAGAAAACGCTTTAGCTGTATTCATGGAGCCTTTGATGGGTTCCCTTTCCGATAACAATCAACGTTGGTTTGCTAGCCGCTTCCCTTTTATTACAATTGGAGTTCTCCTTTCTTCAGCTTTATTTATTGCTATTCCCTGTGTTGTCACTTTTGTTCCACCGACAACGGTACTAAAATATATTTTGCCAGTATTAGTAGTAGCTTGGGCTTTGGCAATGACTGTATTTCGCAGTCCAGTGCTGTCTTTGTTGGGACGGTATGCTATGCCAAAAAGTTTACCAATGGCTGCCAGTGTCCTTACCTTAATTGGTGGAACTATCGGTTCTTTTAGAATTACTGCGAATAATTTGCTGCTTAGTTTTGGTCCAGTTATTACCTTTGCCTTTGGTTCCTTTGTACTGTTAACTTCAGCAACTATATTAAGATTTATCCATCCCCCCGAAATTGTATCAGACGAACCAGTCGATCGACACCGAGCAGCATCACCTCCGCCAGTATCTTTTCAAGCACTGGGATTAATTTTTATCTTGGGTGGTAGTTTTGCTTGGGGATATCGTTTGTTACTTGATGGAGTAGGTAAATTTCTCAAAGTTCAGCTCAATAGCGATAACATCCAATTACAGATGGTTCTCTTCGGGATGACAGTGGCTATTGCGGCTTTACCTGCTGGTTTAATTGCCAAAAAGATTGGTAACCGTAACGCCATGGTTGGTAGTCTTGGTGTAGCGATTTTGTTGATGCTACTGTTACCTGTGTTTGGCGCAAACATAGCAATTCTTGCCCCTTTAGCAATTGCCATTAGCTTTGTTTTGAATGGTACAATTCCCTTCGCCTTAGAAATGGTGCCTTCCCATCGTGGAGGTTTGGGCGTAGGGATGTATTTTGGTGGTGTTGGTTTAGCTATGAGTATTTTTGGCTCAGTGTTTGCCAAACCCCAAGCTATTACACCAGAATTTGCCGCTGTTATAGGTGCGATCGCATTTTTGATTGCCTTCGTATGTATTCTTTATAGCAGGTTGACGGTTGATGGTTGACTGTTGATGGTTGATGGTTGAGGGTTGATGGTTGTTGAGTCGAACAATACTGTCCCTAACCAATATGTCTATTTCTATACTCATTACTCATTACTCATTACTCATTACTTGTTTAATAAAAAACCCGCCTGTGGGCGGGTGATTACTGGTTGGTTCCTGAGTAAAAAATTACAGAGCATTACCACGAGGCAGTACTTCTTCAGGGAAGATAAAGTTCTGGTGTGGCTGGTCTTGAGGTGCCATCCATGCACGGATACCTTCGTTCAGCAAAATGTTTTTGGTATAGAATGTTTCAAATTCTGGGTCTTCTGCTGCCCGCAATTCCTGGGACACGAAGTCATAGGCACGTAAGTTCAATGCCAAACCCACAATTCCTACTGCACTCATCCATAGCCCAGTTACGGGTACGAAGAGCATGAAGAAGTGTAACCAACGCTTGTTGGAAAAAGCAATCCCGAAAATCTGTGACCAGAATCGGTTTGCTGTCACCATGGAGTAGGTTTCTTCTGCTTGGGTAGGTTCAAACGCCCGGAAGGTGTTAGAAGCATCTCCGTCTTCAAACAGGGTATTCTCTACTGTAGCTCCGTGAATGGCGCACAATAAAGCTCCCCCCAATACTCCTGCTACACCCATCATGTGGAAGGGGTTGAGTGTCCAGTTGTGGAAACCTTGCAAGAATAATAGGAAACGGAAGATTGCTGCTACTCCAAGGCTAGGAGCAAAGAACCAAGAAGACTGTCCCAAGGGATACATCAAAAATACACTGACGAATACCGCAATGGGAGCTGAGAATGCGATCGCGTTGTAGGGTCTGATACCTACTAGACGAGCAACCTCAAACTGTCTGAGCATGAAGCCAATCAATCCAAAGGCTCCATGGAGAGCCACGAAAGGCCATAATCCGCCCAATTGACACCAACGGGTGAAGTCTCCTTGAGCTTCTGGTCCCCACAAAAATAGTAGGGAGTGACCCATGGCATCTGCTGGGGTTGATACAGCTACTGTTAAAAAGTTACATCCTTCTAGATAGGATGACGCTAACCCGTGGGTGTACCAGGAGCTGACGAATGTAGTTCCGGTAAACCAACCGCCTAATGATAAGAAGGCACAGGGGAACAGAAGCAACCCTGACCAGCCTACGAACACAAAGCGATCGCGTTTTAACCAGTCGTCGAGAACGTCAAACCACCCTCTGGTACTGGGGGCGCGTCCAATTGCGATGGTCATTGGACTAAAATCCTCTTTTAACTAAAATTGCAACGTTATCAAAACGTTTTTGACATGCTCTGCTACTTAACAAGCAAGCAGCAGGGATTATGAGAATATATACACCTTATAAGAGTTTACTACTCTCAGGCTCATGCCAAAGTAATTACCTCAACTGTGTATACAACAGTCTTTGGTATCTTAATCTTTCTTAACTTACCATATTTATTCTGGCTTTGTGACAGATTTACCGATATGGATCGCGTATTTTGTCTGTCAAGTATTATTTATAATAAATATCAAAATCTTAATAAATATCAGAATTTTTACAATCTGATACAACTTTTCTCATAAATTGTAAAAGCATGGCAAATTTTGCTTGCAACAGTTCCTAGTAACATGGCAAACTGATCGAATAGAACATCTCAAAGCCAGGATGGTTCAATGACGGCATTAACAACCACAGATAAAAGCGAACAAGTCCTGTCTCAAAAGGTTCTGGGTTCGCGGCGATTTAGTAATTACTTGTGGGCAACAGTTGTATCCCTAGGAAGTGTGGGTTTCTTGCTGGCTGGCATATCCAGTTATTTACAGACTAATTTGCTTTTGGTTACTGACCCCACTCAATTGATATTTTTCCCCCAAGGATTGGTAATGGGGTTATATGGAGTGGCTGGTTCATTGTTATCACTGTACCTGTGGTTGGTTATTCTGTTGGATGTAGGTGGTGGATCTAATGAGTTCAACCGCGAAACGGGAATGATAAAAATATTTCGTTGGGGTTTCCCCGGAAAGAACCGTCGCATTGAAATTAGCTGTCGTATCCAAGATGTGCAATCAATTCGCATTGAGATAAAAGAGGG
This sequence comes from Calothrix sp. MO_167.B42, assembly GCA_030065255.1. GTDB lineage: Bacteria > Cyanobacteriota > Cyanobacteriia > Cyanobacteriales > Nostocaceae > Calothrix_A. The sequence goes on from JASJCX010000054.1 coordinate 12,715, forward strand.
CTTAAATCCCTTACGTACCCTTTATTTGAAAGTAAAAGGTCGTCGTGATATTCCCTTAACTAGGGTTGGTCAACCAATGCCTTTAAAGGATTTGGAAACTTTGGCAGCTAAATTAGCTAAGTTTTTAGGCGTACCCCTAGAAGGTCTGTAAATGTTGACAATTGACGGTTGATAGTTGACAGGTAGGAGTTGGGAGTTGACAGTTGACAGTTGACAGTATTAGGGAAACTTACTTATTACTTCTTACTTCTTACTTATTACTTCCCCCACTCCCCCACACTCCGCTCCCCTGCTTCTTCGGTGACCTATGCTAAGATATCTAAAATTATTAGCTACCAAAGATTTTCGTAATATTCCATGGTAAATCAAGTAAATTTTGTTATGAGCCAAGTAGCTCTGAAGGAGGATGGCTCATGGTAATGTTTCTAATGCAACACAACAATTAAAATTTACAGCTAACGCAGCTAAAATTGCCGAAATCCAAAAGCTGCAAACTCACCGAACCTACCGCGATGCATCTAAACAGTTTTATGTCGAAGGTGTTCGCAATTTTATTCGGGTTATCGATTATAAATTTGATATTTCTACCATAGTTTATAGCGAGAAATTACTGACATCTGCGATCGCTCGTAAATTAGTTCGTCGAAGCCGTCGTGCTGGCATTCCCTGCATAAATCTTTCCCCCGAACAATTCCGCCATATTTCCCATACAGAAAAAGCTTCTGGTATTGGTGCAATTGTCAATCAAAATTGGCAAAAGTTGGATCGTATTTCTTCCCCAGAGAGCCTATGTTGGATAATATTGGAAACAGTCCGCTCTCCTGGAAATTTTGGTACTTTGATCCGCACCTCAGAGGCTTTCGGAGGGGCTGGCTTTATTCTATTGGGCAATAGCATAGATCCTTTTGACCCTAATGTTGTTAGAGCTTCTATGGGGTCTATTTATAACCAAAAATTTATCCGCACGGGTTTCTCTAAACTAAGTAAATGGTTGTACCATAAGCACTACACTGTAATTGGTGCTTCTCCCGATGGTGCCTTTAATTGCCATAAATTTAACTATCCCACTACAACACTCATTTGTCTGGGGGAAGAGCGTCAAGGATTGACTCAAAAGCAACGGGATTTATGCCAGCATTTCGTTCGTATCCCCATTGCTTCTACGGTTGATTCCCTTAATCTTGCGGTTGCAGGAAGCCTACTCATGTATGAAATTTATCAACACTCCCTGTTCAAAAATGCCTAGTGCTTTGTCCCATTAGTTTTGAGTGGCTGTGGCACAGCCAGGATGGCTGTGCAAAATGTTCAGGCAGGGATGCCTGAACCACAAGTGACTATTTTTACCATCATATTTTATGCGATGAAACACTAGTGCTTTGTCCCATTAGTTTTGATGGGTTGTGGCACAGCCATCTTGGCTGTGCAATAGTCAGGCAGGGATGCCTGACCCACAAGTGATTATTTTTACTATCATATTTTATGGGACAGACCACATTAATTTTAACGAGTCGCGGGTCTAACCGATCCCCGACTTCTTAAAGAAGTCGGGGATCGGTTGCCACTAGACTTATAAATTTAGTTAAAAATCACCAGAAAGGTTAAGATACTCTGGTTGTTTTGTGGAACTAGCAATGCGGTTAGAAATTACTAAGTTTTTAGTTGCACTGGTAATGGTTAGTGCCTTAATGTTGAACGGATGTTCAGCACCCCAGGCAAATTCTGATACTTCCATTGCTGCTGAGAATACCACTCAAAATCCAGCTGATACAACAGCCACACAGACACCCTCTGTTTCAACTAAAGAGAGCAACATAATGAAAGGTTTACCAAGGCTAGAAGGCAAAGCCACTGTGGTGATGGCTGTTAAAGGCTCACCCATAACTATTGAAGTAGACGGAAATAATGCCCCGATTACCGCCGGGAATTTCGTGGATTTAGTCCAGAAGGGTGTGTACGACGGGTTATCTTTCCATCGGGTTATTGGTCCTACAACTGGGCAAGATCCTTTTGTAGCTCAAGGTGGTGACCCCCAAAGCAAAGATCCTAAATTTTCTGGTAATTTGGGTACTGGTAGCTTTATAGACCCTAAAACAGGTAATGCTAGATATATTCCCTTAGAAATTACCCCAAAGGGAGAAAAAGAGCCAGTATACAGTACACCTATTTCTAAACCCCCCGAATTACGCCATACAGTAGGCGCTTTATCCATGGCGCGATCGCAAATGCCTGATTCTGCTTCTTCCCAGTTTTACTTTGCTTTAGCAGATTTAGCCTTTTTGGATGGGAACTATGCTGTCTTTGGTTATGTGACTGAAGGGATGGACGTAGTTAATAAAATCGATCAGGGCGATCGCATTGATTCTGCAAAAGTAACTAAAGGTGCAGAAAATCTCAAACAACCTGGAGAATAATAATTTGCCAATGGGAAATAAGTATTAATATTCTATTTCCCACTGACAAAATCTAAAATCCAAAATCCAAAATCCAAAATTGATTGAGGTTCTTGTTACTGGCATTGGTTTGGTGTCATCCCTAGGTACTAACTTAGGGGATAGTTGGCAAAGGTTAATTACAGGTAAATCTGGAATTCAATTGCATCAACCATTTCCCAAACTCCCATTACTGCCCCTAGGATTGATTTATAAACAACCAGCTGGGTTAAGTGAGTTAACTCACCTGGTTGTTGAGTCCGCGCTTAAAGACGGGGAATTGATTGCTCCTTTGCCCGATTGCGCCGTAGTAATTGGTTCTAGTCGCGGTTATCAGGGTACTTGGGAGATGTATGGGAGGAGTGAAGGAGGGAAGGAATTAAAATTAGAAAATTGGTTGGATACTTTGCCCCACATGAATGCGATCGCAGCAGCTAGGCAAGTTGGTGCTACGGGTATAGTGATGGCACCTATGGCAGCCTGTGCTACGGGTATGTGGAGTATTGCCCACGGTGTAAACTTGATTCAAACTGGTCAATGTCAAAGGGTAATTGCTGGTGCGGTGGAAGCTCCAATTACACCCCTAACTATTGCTGGTTTTCGACAAATGGGAGCTTTGGCAAAAACAGGAGCCTATCCCTTTGATAAATATCGAGAGGGTTTGGTGTTGGCCGAAGGAGGAGCCGTCTTACTGTTGGAATCCGCAGAATTAGCCAGGGAGAGACAAGCCAGGGTTTATGGGCAAATTCTCGGTTGTGGAATGACCGCAGATGCATATCATGGCAATGCACCAGAACCCCAAGGCAAAAGTGCGATCGCTGCTGTGCAACAATGTTTACAACGCTCCCATCTGACAACAGATGATATTGATTATATTCATGCCCACGGTACTGCTACCCAACTCAATGATAAATTCGAGAGCAATTTGATACAAAAAAAATTTAAGCATCCAGTGGCAGTTAGCTCAACCAAAGGAGCTACAGGACATACCCTGGGAGCATCTGGAGCCTTGGGTGTAGCTTTTTCCTTAATGGCTTTACAGCAACAAATATTACCTCCATGTGTAGGATTACAAACACCGGAATTTGACTTGAATTTTGCGATCGCAGCCCGTGAAGCAATGGTGGAAAAGGTGTTGTGTTTGAGCTTTGGATTTGGAGGACAAAATACTGCGATCGCCATCGGAAGAGTGAAGAAATAATGAAGCTAAATTTTCTTTCCCTTCTGCCTGACCCTTGCTCCCTGCTACCCTAGTACCGTGGTGTGTGTTCTTTTTTCAGAAAAAGTCGATATGATTATATAAATGTAGAATAATCTTAACAATTGTTTATCCAATGGCCATCTCCTCCTCTGGCTTGTCCAAGGTTAAAGATTCAGTCAAGGAAAAGATTTTGTTTGGTAACGAACCGAGTACCGAACTAACTGTAATTCTTACTGTTTACTTTGTCCAAGGAATTTTAGGTTTAGCACGTCTAGCCGTAAGCTTCTTTCTCAAAGATGAACTTTTGTTAAGTCCGGCCCAGGTGTCGGCCATGTTGGGTTTTGTTTCCTTACCTTGGATTATTAAACCTGTATTTGGGTTTGTATCTGACGGATTGCCCATATTTGGCTATCGCCGCCGCCCCTACTTAATTTTATCAGGATTTTTGGGAGCAATTTCTTGGATTAGTTTAGCAACGGTAGTTCACACGCCCATAGCAGCCACATTAGCCATCGCGTTAAGTTCTCTGTCAGTAGCTGTGAATGATGTGATTGTTGACTCCGTAGTAGTGGAACGAGCCAGGTTAGAATCCACAGGTGATGCTGGTTCCTTACAATCTCTTTGTTGGTGTGCAGCTGCCTTGGGAGGGTTAATTACTGCTTACTTTAGCGGTCTAATCCTAGAACATTTTACTACCCGTACTGTATTTTGGATTGCCGCTTCTTTCCCTTTATTAGTTTCGGGTATTGCTTGTTTAATCGCTGAAACCCCTGTTAAAAAAAACGGAAATGATGTAAGTGATGGAAATACTCATAGGATCATAAGTCAACTCAAACAAATACAGCAAGCCATAACACAAAAAGCTATTTGGTTACCCACAGCTTTTGTATTTATTTGGCAAGCCACCCCCACAGCAGATTCCGCATTTTTCTTTTTCACAACTAACGAACTCCACTTTCAACCGGAATTTTTAGGGAGAGTTCGCTTGGTAACTAGTATTGCATCCTTAGTAGGTGTGTGGATATTTCAGCGTTTCCTGAAAACCATTCCCTTCCGCATCATTTTTGCTTGGAGTACGGTGATGTCATCGGCTTTAGGGATGACAATGTTGTTACTGGTAACTCACACCAACCGCGCCATTGGTATTGATGACTATTGGTTTTGTTTGGGTGATAGCCTAATTTTAACTGTGATGGGACAGATTGCCTATATGCCTGTATTAGTCCTAGCAGCAAGGTTGTGTCCCCCTGGAGTAGAAGCTACATTATTTGCTGTGTTGATGTCCGCTGCTAACTTGGCAGGTTTGCTTTCTTACGAGTTAGGTGCTGGACTGATGCATTTCTTGGGTATCAATGAAACTAATTTTGAGCTTCTATGGGTGCTGGTACTGATAACCAACTTGAGTACATTATTACCTTTACCATTCATCAATTGGTTGCCTGCTGCAAACTTCCAAGATGAGGAAACACAAGAGACATTTACATCGGATACAATGACACAATTAGTTCTACAGCCAGTGGAAGAACCTATAGAATAATGAAGGGCAACAGATCCTTGACTTCTTTAAGAAGTCGGGGATCTAAATACCTACGATTGGTCAAAATTAATGTGGTGGAGTACTAGTGGTCTGTCTCATAAAATATGATAGTAAAAATAATTACTTGTAAGTAGAACAGTGCCAAAAAACCTAAGTATATAACAGAAAGTAAAGTTCTCAAAAGTCCCTTTCCTTCTGCCCTGAAGCCTCCTGCCTTATTCAATTTAAATACAAATCAAAAAACCCAAAATTATATATGCAGACTTTTCCTAATCACCAAGATACATCTACCGTTACACAAACATCCTATACCCGTGAGGATTGGCAAGCAGGATACCAGTCCCTCAAACAAGAATTTAATTATTGGATAGAAGATATAGAAGGTGAAATACCCCCAGAGCTAAACGGGACTTTATTTAGAAATGGCCCTGGTTTACTGGATATTAATGGACAAAATATTCATCACCCCTTTGATGGAGATGGGATGATTTGCCGTTTTACCTTCACCAATGGACGTGCCCATTTTAGCAACCGTTATGTACGTACTCCAGGTTATGTAGCAGAGCAAAAGGCCGGTAAAATTCTCTATCGCGGCGTTTTCGGCACTCAGAAACCGGGGGGATGGCTGGCTAACTTTTTTGACTTGCAGAACAAAGAAATTGCTAATACCAATGTTATTTACTGGGGTGGTAAACTCCTGGCATTATGGGAAGCATGCGAACCCTATGGCCTAGATCCCCAAACCCTAGAAACTTTGGGTAAAGAATACTTGGATGGGGGATTAGTAGAAGGTGATGCCTTCTCTGCCCATCCACGATTCGACCCCAGTAGTCAACTAGATGGTGGAGCGCCTTGTTTAGTCAACTTTTCCATTAAACCCACAGGGCTATCCACCACAATTACCGTTTTTGAATTGGATACAACGGGCAAAGTCATTAGAAAACACGCCCATGCTGTTCCCGGATTCGCCTTTATCCACGACTTTGCCATTACCCCCAACTACTGTATTTTCTTCCAAAATCCCGTAGGTTTCAATCCCCTACCTTTTCTTACAGGAATGGCTGGTGCGGGACAATGCGTGAAATTTCAACCAAATAAACCAACCCGGGTGATTATCATCCCTCGCAACCCCGGAAATCGGGAAATCAAAACCCTAGAAACCCAGGCGGGTTTTGTTTTCCACCATGTTAATGCCTTTGAGCAGGACGACAAGATTATTATGGATTCAGTATGTTACGAATCCTTACCAGAGGTAGAACAAGGCTCCGATTTTCGTCAAGTTGACTTTGATGCGATCGCACCGGGAAAATTGTGGCGTTTCCATCTTAACCTGGGGAATGGTACAGTTGATCGAAAATTGCTGGAAAGTCGCTGTTGTGAGTTTCCCAGTATTAATCGGGATAATGTGGGACGGGACTATCGATATTTATACATCGGTGCAGCCCATGAATCCACAGGGAATGCACCTCTGCAAGCATTCCAAAAAATCGACTTGGAGACGGGAGAAAGACAAATATGGAGCGTTGCACCGCGGGGATTTGCTGGTGAACCTGTATTTGTGCCTCGTCCCAATGGTACTGCTGAGGATGATGGTTGGGTATTAGCTGTAACTTATGATGCAGCACACCATCGTTCTGATGTGGTGATTTTGGATGCTAAGGATTTGCATCGGCAACCCATAGCACGGTTGCATCTGAAAAATCATATTCCCTACAGCTTGCATGGGACTTTTACCGATGAGGTATTTGTGAAATAGGATTGCTAAGGATTGAAGATAAAGTAAAATACCTCACCCTGTCCTATCGGACATCCCTCTCCTTATTAAGGAGAGGGAAAAATTTTTACGTAGTCAGGACTTACGCAATTGTCACAATCGGTGGTTGGTGCATGACGTTATAAGTCTTATTGCTACGTTTTGCTACGTTCAAATATTTTCTTCGCATCTCACGCACCCTACGCCTATAGTCATTGCAACGCTGGGTATACCCATGGTAGTTTCTGGGAGAGTAGCAATCCCCAAGTCGTATCATAAAACTATGGTTCTCAAAGTAGGGGAGGTTTTTTATGAATCCCATTAAATTAGTACCCATTTTAGCTACTTTCACTAGTTTATTGATACCTACAACAGCCATAGGCCAAGTAAACTTTAAAAGAGTTCCTCGCCGTTTCCCCACAGCCCAAATTGTCGAGAATGGAACTAAGCTAAGAATTAATTATGGTAGAAAAACTCAAACAATTAAAGCCAGTAGTTTAAGCATCGCAGTATTAGACGCACTCAATTGTGAACAGGTCAAAATATCTCCTCAGCAAAGATTATCTGGTAAACTTTTCGTTAAAGGAGCTATTAGTTTCAATCGCGAAACTGGTAATTTAGCAGTGGGTGTGTTGTTGCAAGAATGCCTAGAAACTCAGGTGAGTGCGGTATTTGTGCTGCAACCACAAAAAACTTGGGCTGGTTATGCAATTTACCGGGTACAAGTTCCAGGAAAACGTCCATTACCCCACGAATTTTCTAGCTATCCCTTCAGTAGTATTACTAATCTTGGTTATTTTGGTGACAAACTATTAGTAGAACATGGGGATGCATCAGGCACACAAGCGATGCTGGTATTTAACCCATCGAACACACCATCTGGGAAGTATACAGGTTGTATTGTGACAAATCAAGGAGAAGGTAATAGACTTTGCCCTTCAACTGGGGGAAACGGAGACGCGGGGACACGGAGACGCGGAGACGCGGGGACATAGGGACACGGGGATTATGGTTGATGTTCTCTGACAATGGAAGAGCTAAACGCCAATATCTCTCAACATTTGCAAATGCTGCTGCACAGATGCAAGAGTATTGGCTGCAATCATGCCACTCGCAGCCACAGCAGGTAAACCAATACCAGGAAATGTAGAATCACCACAGCATAATAACCCCCGCACAGGTGTAGTCGCACCGGGAAACACACCCTTTCCAGCCCGGATTGCAGGACCATAGGAACCCCGATGTCTGCTTAAAAACCGTTCGTGGGTGAGGGGCGTACCTACCATGGTCACTTCACAGCGATCGCGGATATCAGGTATAATTCTGGCTAAGGCTTGCCACATCACCTCTGCACGCTCTTGTTTTTGTTGGGCATATCCTTGGCTATTACGGTTCATTCCCTCCCACAAACTGTATGGTTCGTTACCGGGTGTATAGACATGGATTACGTGTTTATCCGGTGGAGAAACGGATGGATCGATTACAGACGGAATGGAAACTAAAACCACATTTTGCGGTGCTGTCACCCCTTTTTGCCAGTCATTAACCACAATATAGTGACAGGCCAAATCTGACCTAATTCCTTGACTGTGGATACCCAAATGGAGATGCATAAAACTCTCACATTCTGGAATCGCTTGTCGTTTTTCCCGAAAGCCCTTGGGCATTACCCCCGGTGGTATTAGTTTTAAAGTATCCCATACCGATGCATTGGAAATAACTGCCTTCCGCGCCTCAATTTCCTTACCACTACGCAGATTTACCCCAACTGCCGTATTATTTTTAACGATAATTCCCTCAACGCGATCGCCCAAAATTAACTTACCACCGCGTTTTTCCAGTCCCCGCACCAAAGCATTGATAATTGCCCCACTGCCACCCACAGGATAATCTAACACCACCCCCGGCTTGTACCATTCGGCAAACATAAACGCCACTTCAGCCCCAATGGTGCCATCCGCAGGTAATCCAGACAGGAGAAAACACAACATATCCAGCCAATTTTTGATAAATGGATCTTGGATAACTCCATCCATAATTTGACTGAAAGGTCCCGTTAATTTAGTCACATTACCAAATTGTTTTACCAGGGAAGGTATGAACTTCCCCATAGTTATCATGGCTCCTAAATCCGAGCGGATGGCAGCTGGGGGAATTGCGATCGCAGCATTGGCCAAAGGAGCCATGACTCTTTGTAACTCTCGCCATTGGGCTACAGCGGTTTCGCCCCGCAACCGTTGCAATACTTGGCAAAATTGGTCAGCCCCCACGGAAGTGTCAAAATCACCTTCCGGCAAACAACAACCCCAAGTATTGTATGTTGCCCACTGTATATCCTCACCAATGGCATCTAATACTTGGCGCAAGGGATTGGGGGAAGGGCTAGAAGATAATCCCGAATACAGAGATGGACCAGAGTCAAATTTGAAACCATGACGTGCAAAACTATGGGCTGCACCACCAGCGATAGAGTGGCTTTCGCAGACAATCACATCAAAGCCATATCTTGCGAGCAGAGCCGCACAGCTCAGTCCGCCTACTCCACTACCGATGATAACTACATCCGTTTGTATTGCTCCCATACCTCATACTTTGTACCTAATTGTATAATCCCATATATTACTACTCCATCTTCTTCTTCTCTTTCTTTGCGTCTTTGCGCCTTTGCGTGAGATTAAAGATATAATCCAGAAACTAACTGATAATTTTCGTGATAAATTTAACCTTGACGATTGCGATCGCCTGAATGAACCGCAATACCCCAGTAAAAATCCTCTTCCTAGCAGCAGATCCCTGTGATGGTGTTCATTTGCGTTTGGGGCAAGAATTCCGAGATATCAGTGAAAAGCTGCAATTAGGCAAGGAACGGGATAAGTATCAGCTAGAACAAAGACATTCGGTACGTGTAGGGGATATAACTCAGGCGATATTTGACGTAGAACCCCAAATTATACATTTCTGCGGGCATGGTACTCAAAAGGGCGAGCTTTGTGTTGAAAACGAGATGGGTGCATCCCAGCCTGTGAAAGCAGATGCTTTGGCTGCCATGTTTGAGTTATTTGCTACACAAGTCAACTGTGTGGTATTAAATGCTTGCTATTCCGAGATTCAGGCAAAGGCAATTGTGGAGCATATCCCCTTTGTGATTGGCATGAATGATGCCATTGGGGATAAAGCAGCGATTAATTTTGCGGTGGGTTTCTATAAAGCATTAGCAGCAAATCGTTCCATTGAAGATGCTTACAAGTTTGGTTGTGTGGAAATTCGCTTGCAGGGCATTCCAGAGCACGATAAACCAGTTATTCATGTAAAAAAAGATTTAATTGCCTCTAAACAAGCAATAGCCCCGAATCCCTTCCTGCCCCAAACTGGTAGGGTGGAAGACTCCCAAAAGCTTTTTGGCAGACAGCGAGAAATCCGGCGAGTATTTGAGACGTTGAATAGTGGTAGCAGTGTAGCATTGATTGGGGAGCGATCGATTGGTAAGTCTTCCCTACTTTGGGCTATTAAACAACAGGCGGAAAGTCAACTCATGCCTCCCCGTAAACCGATTTATCTCGATATGAGCCAAGTTTATGATGAGGAGGACTTTTATTATGCCCTGTGTTCTGAGGTAGGAATTGAGCAATGCAAGGGTTTTCGTTTGACTAGAGCTTTGAATAAACAACGTCCCCGGTTGCTGCTTTTACTGGATGAAATTGAGAAAATGACTTGGCAAGGTTTTACTAATCAGGTGAGGGGACAATTG
>JASJCX010000055.1 GCA_030065255.1 Calothrix sp. MO_167.B42
TTAACTCTTAACTCTTAACTCTTAACTCTTAACTCTTAACTCTTAACTCTTAACTCTTAACTCTTAACTCTTAACTCTTAACTCTTAACTCTTAACTCTTAACTCTTAACCGTCAACCGCCCTAAATATTAATTCAGTCTAAAGTCGTCAATGGCTCTTAAACAGGAGCAACCCTAACAAATATCTTAAATTAGCCAATATGTTCGGTGGATACCAAAAGCCTTACAATAGGAAAGATGAATATGTTAAGAAATGTAAGGTCATTTCATGGCAGACAAATTAATTCGCGCGACGGCGGCTGAGGGAGGCATTAGAGCGGTAGGTGCTATTACTACCCAATTGACAGAAGCAGCACGCCAACGTCATGGGCTTTCCTATGTAGCCAGTGCCGCATTGGGGCGGACTATGGTTTCCGGTTTATTGATGGCTTCTAGTATGAAGCGACAGGGTTCTAGAGTCAATATCCGAGTCAAAGGTGATGGTCCTTTAGGTGGTATTTTAGTTGATGCTGGTTTAGACGGAACCGTGCGCGGCTATGTACAAAATTCTGCCATCGAATTACCTCCTAATGCCGAAGGTAAATTAGATGTTGGTGGTGCAGTCGGTAATGGTTACCTCTATGTTGTCAAGGATATTGGTTATGGCTACCCCTACTCAAGTACCGTAGAGCTGGTTTCCGGTGAAATTGGCGATGATGTTACTAATTACCTAGTGCGTTCGGAACAAACCCCCTCAGCCCTCATTGTAGGTGTGTTTGTCAATAGTTCTGGTGTTACCGCCGCCGGTGGCTTATTGGTGCAGGTATTACCAAAAGCAGCTAGAGATGAAGCACTAGTAGAAAAACTGGAGTCCCGTGTGTCAACTTTGACTGGATTCACCCCTTTACTGCAAGCTGGCAAGACATTACCAGAAATATTCCAAGGCCTTTTAGGAGATATGGGTCTGAACATATTTCCCGAAACCCAAATGTTAAAATTCCATTGCGGTTGCTCTTTCGACCGCGTTTTGGGAGCATTGAAAATGTTAGGGAAAGATGAATTACAAGATATGATTGTCAAAGATAATGGTGCAGAAGCAACCTGCGACTTTTGCGGCACCGTCTACCAAGCTAACAAGGATCATCTTTCACAACTCATTTTTGATTTACAAGCAGAATCTTCTGCTACAGTATAATTGTATAAAAAGAAACTAGCTTATTTTGTATATAGTGGTATATATGTAGAAGGGTGTGAATGTAAAGTAGCTTTTTCCTACGTAGAAAGTTACTATAGCAACAATGGAATTTATGATCGTTTAGCGATCGCTGTTAAATTATTTTGGTGTGAGCAATGGCAGAGCGGGATATTCCAGAGAGTTGGTCCCTAGACAAAACTGAACAGCCAGGTATGATGGCAAGGTTATCCCGAATCGGCGAGAGCGTTGATACACCGCATTCTCAAGTTCCAGCAACTAGTTCTAATTCAAATCCTGTGAACCGAGCTACAGATAAGCATTTTAGAATGGATGGCCAGCCCGATGACAAGGCTCCATTTAGCCAAGTTCCCGGTAAAGTATCCCGGAAACTGCCACGATGGGCAAAAAGTTGGGTTTTGTGGACGGTAATATTGGCATTAGCTCCAGGTAGCATTGCATTTCTCGCCATGTCTATGCTGCTGAAGTTACCTTCAGCCCCCAATTGTCCCTCAATTTTTTGGCCCCTTGCTAGCGCATCGGTGAGATTACATTGCGCTCAATTGGCAGCTTCTAAGGAGAATGTTAAAGATTTATTACAGGCGATCGCTTTGGTTAAGCATCTGCCACAAAGTCATCCCCTCAGGGGAGAAATTGACCGTTCCATAGAAGAATGGTCACGGGATATCTTGCAGTTATCGGATTTACGTTTTCAGGATGGGAAATTAGAGGAAGCGATCGCTACAGCCCAAAAAATTCCCCAGGATTTAGCTGCCTATGAGCTTGTAGATAAAAAGATAGCAGACTGGCGCTCCACATGGTCGAAGGCAGAAGAACTCTACACCACATCAGAGGATCATATGCGGGAGGAACGCTGGTATCAAGCTTTCTTGGTAGCAGCGAAATTACTACGTGTAGATAACAAATACTGGGCAACTACAAAATATAACCAACTCAATCAGCTAATTACCCAAACCAGGGAAGATGGGAATAAGTTGGCTCAAGCTAAATCCCTGGCTAAGAGTACCAAGGTAAAAAATTTACTCAAAGCAATTAAGTTAGCAGAGTCAATTGGTAAAAATAGCTACATTTACCCGAAAGCCCAGGAAATAATTCCAGACATTGGGCAAACAATGTTAGATTTAGCCCAATCTCAGTTAGACAAGCGCAACGGTGATGAAGCAATTGCCATTGCCCAAGAAATTCCAGATAGCACTGGGTTAACCCAGGAAAAAGATGATTTCATTGCCTTAGCAGAAGCCCAAAATAGTGCTTGGCTAGGCACAGTTTACAGTTTGGAAGTAGCTATTTCCCAAGCACAACAAATTGATGCTTCACGACCAGTTTATGATAAAGCACAGCAATTAATTGCTCGCTGGCAGTTGGAGATAGAAGATGTTGCCAGGTTAGATAAAGCTAGATCCCTAGCTAGTCAAGGAACAGTGGGAGATTTAAGTGCGGCCATCTCCGAAGCACAACTTATTCCCGCGAACAACCCCCGTTCCCAAGAAGCTAAACAGGAAATTCGACGTTGGGTAGCTGAAATTCAAACCATTGAAGATCGTCCCTATTTAGAGCGAGCCGAACAAATAGCTTTGTTAGGAGATATTAACTCCTTACAAGCGGCAATTGCTGAAGCCAGTCAAATTCGCCGGGGTCGTGCTTTATACAGAGATGCCCGCCGGAAAATTTCCCGATGGAGGGGTCGGGTGCAGAGGATTCAGGATCGCCCTGTATTAGATCAAGCGCGATCGCTAGCTGATAGTGGTAACTTAAATGGTGCGATCGCTACGGCCAATCGAATTTCCCGGGGTAGGGCACTTTCTAAGGATGCCAGAAGGGATATTAACAGATGGCAAAGCCAAATTAATGCTAAACAAAATTGGAGAAGGGCGAAAGAAGCAGCATTGCAAGGGACTCCGCAAGCTTTAGCTAGAGCTATCCGCTTGGCTCGTCGCGTACCCCGTACTAATGCTTTACGACTTGATGCCAATATCGCCATGGATCAATGGAGTCGGCAACTCCTAGATATAGCCCGTTCCCAAGGAGTATCGGATATAAATAGAGGTATTAATACAGCTAAACTGATTCCTAGGGGTACTGCTGCCTATAGTGCCGCAAGGGAGCAAATTAGGACTTGGCGACGGTTCCTCAAACCTATACCCCAGGAAATAGAACGAGTAATTACACCTAAACCTAGGGTAAGGAATACTACAACCCCAACCCCAACACCAACACCAGCAGCAACAACAACCCCAACACCAACACCAGCAGCAACAACAACACCAGCAGCAACGACAACTCCAACACCAGCAGCAACACCAACACCAACACCAGATTCTACAGACAGCGAACAATAATCTTCGATTACTATTTAAGATAGTTAGGCATGATTAAATATAAAGCCAGAGATCAACATGGTTAGCAGTCTTAAAAAACTAATTAACGAAGCAGAACTAAATCATGGTGATGACTCAGAGGAAATATTTATCAGTAGTGGTGTAAGCTGGTCTAGCTATGAATTGCTATTAACTAAACTGGAGGATAACTGCCATTATCGCCTTACTTACTTGGATGGGGTATTAGAAATCGTGTCGCCGTCAATCAGACATGAAAATATCAAGACGAATTTGGGGATGCTGTTAGAACGTTTCTTTTACAACAAACGCATTCGCTTTATACCCATGGGAAGTTCTACTTTTAAAAATAAAGCGAAAAAAGTTGGTGCTGAACCAGATGAATGTTATTGCATAGGGGAACAAAAAAGCATACCAGACTTAGCCATAGAAGTGGTAGTCACCAGTGGTAACACAAACAAACTGGAAATTTACCGAAGATTAGGTGTTGTAGAAGTTTGGTTCTGGGAGAGAAACCAGCTTAAGCTCTACCATCTACGAGACAAATCCCCAAACGAGCAAGCCACTGTTTACCCTGACACCTATGGCTACGAACTAATCTTCACCAGCGAACTACTCCCCCAATTAGATATTGCTTTATTTGAACGATGTCTGACAATTTCCGACTCAATTCAAGCCATTGATGAATTCGAGCAAGGATTATAAGTATGCTTCTGCCTTACCCTCTGCGCCTCTGCGCCTCTGCGTGAGACACCGCACCCCACACCAATAACACCGCCGTTAACCAGTCACCCCAACGCACATATAAAGTCTGGGTTTGCCGTTTATAAATTGTCTCTGCTTTAATTTCATAGGTATTATGCCCCGATATCCATAGAGTTTCACCGTGGGGATTAACAAACGCCGAATATCCAGTATTTGTTGCCCTCACAGCCCATCTATCGGTTTCAATGGCGCGCATAATATCCTGAGCATGATGTTGAGAAGGCATAGCAGCACTGTAATGGGCATCATTAGAAGGACTAAGAATAAACTGTCCCCCCGCAGCCGCTTGGCGACGAAATCTTTCTGAGAATGCAGACTCGTAGCAGATGGTAACAATTGCCCTACCAAAAGGGGTATCAAACTCCTGATTGGCAGCACCATGAACTTGATTTTCTTTGAGGGGTGACAATCTGTTAATAACACCACCCAAAATTTCTTTGAAGGGAACATACTCACCAATAGGGACTAATTTCGCTTTGTCATAACGGCTAAAAACTTCTCCCTTACCTGTAACAGTAAATAAACTGTTGGTATATTCACCACTGTTCTGGGCAGCAAAACCGCCAATCCAAGCAACCACCCCTTTGTCCTTGACTGCTGCTACTAAAGGGCTAGCCATGATTTGGGGCTGGAAGAAAGGTAAAGCTCCCTCTGGGGTAAGTACTGCTTCTACCCCTTGTTCTACTAAGTTTAAATACCCCCTAGTGTAACCTGCGATCGCTCGACGAAAGCCTTCGGGATATAATTTGATAGTGTTGGGAATATTCCCTTGAACAACTCCCACTTTTAAGGCTGTGGCTGTTGGTTGATTTAAGGGAATGCTGTACAAACCCCAACCAATTACATGGACTATGAAAAATAGGATCAAAGGTAATAGATAAGGAGTGAAGTTTTTGCTGTTTCCTTTGGCCTGAGTATATATCCATGCCTGTGCAATTAAACCATTAACTGCCACGATTGCTGCTGTGACGGTACTAGGACCTGAAAGTTGCCCCAGATGTAAAATGACTAAATTATGGGGACTTTGGGTATAAGCCAGGGAAGTCCACCACAAAGGACCTGCGCTCCAAATTCCTTCTAAACCACACCATAGGGCTGTACCAATGAGAACGGTAACTAATCCATGCAAGTTAGTTGTGGGTTTCCCATTCCTTTGCTTGTTTGTCAGCCACAGGGTTCCCATTGCCCAAATTGCAACTAATACCGCTCCCCACATGGTAATAAATGCCCAACAAAACAGTGCAATCCCTAAACTTGCTAACCAAGGAACCCCCATCCATGTCATGGGGTGAATGCCGGTAATCCAGGAAAGGGCGACACCGTGATAGCCAATACCCCAAGCAAGGGGCAGTAAGGAGAAACGGAGAGATGGATTTTTGAGTGGTTTTCCACCAAAAAGTATGAGCCATAAAGGTACTAGGGCAAACCATGCTAAAAACCATGCTTCTACGGGAGCAACGGTTAACCCCATGACAATACCACTGAGGAAGGCCGTAATCAATTTGGAGTTGAAGGTTTTGAGCTGTAAGAAATGTTGTAAATTTATCATGTATAACTTATCACTCCTAACCTTAAAATCAGTTGTTAACCAACATCACCCATAAATATATGTTTTGGATTTGTATTTATTCGTTTTAATAAGTCAAGCCAAGCAATGTTTTTAACAGATTGACCAAGTGAATAATGGAAATTATAGCCGTAGCCAGGTAAGTTAGGACGTAGATTTCAAGATTCTCCATTTGTTTATAACTATTTCAATGTCCTAATCAAAATGGCTACAGCTATATTATTGCCAGATGCAATTTTCATTGCTTTAACACTTTCTTCCCAAAACTCTTACCCTCTGCGTCTTTGCGCCTGGAGCGTGAGATAAATTTGTACTTCAAATCTGCAACACCCTATTGATTTGTAGTTATGAGATGACTTTAAAGTTATCTCATAATTACAATCATAATTTCAGCTTATGAATCAGATTCTTCCTCATCTTCCCCAGTATCAGGAGGAACAATTGCCACTCCTGTAATGGCATCGTCTTCATCGAGACGCTGTACCCTCACCCCAGTGGCAGAACGGGATTGAATGGAAATTGCATCCACTGATTGGCGAATGATGATGCCGCGACTGGTTACCATCATGATTTCGTCTTCATGGTGAACAATCTGTAAGGTAGCTAAGGTGTCTTTGGTTTTACGGTTTTTGAATTTGGTTGCCATTAAACCTTGACCCGCCCGATTTTGCAACCGGAATTGAGCTACAGGAACCCGTTTACCATAACCACCAGTGGTGATTACTAGTACCCAAGGGTCATTAATATTACTGTCCACGATTTCCATGGTTTCTTCCCCAGCAATATCTTCCGTATCTTCTGCTTCCAACTCTTCATTTTCACTGTCTAAAGTGCTGGCGACGTTGGCAAGTACGGCGGCGGGTATAACATCCATACCCACTAGGCGATCGCCTTTTTTCAATTTCATGGATTTTACCCCCCTGGTTGCCCTTCCCAGGGGTCTTAATTGTTCGTGGCTACAACGGAAGTGAATCGCCATACCAAGGTGAGAACCCACTATCACGGAATCTTCTGCTTTGGCTCTTCTCACCCACCGTAGTTGATCTCCTTCTTCGAGGGAAATAGCGATTAAACCGTTGGCACGAATGTTACTAAATGCTGCCAGGGACGTTTTCTTAATGTTACCCCTTTGGGTGAGCATGACTAAATATTCATCGTCGCTAAACTCACTCACTGGAACGATGGAGGTAATTTTTTCCTCTTTGGGAATGGGCAACATTTGCACGATGGGGGTGCCCCGACTGGTACGGGAAGCTACTGGTATGTGATAAGCTTTGATGCAATAAACGACACCGCGATCGCTAAAGAAAAGCACGCTATCATGGTCGCAACAGCTCAAGAAATGTTCTACGGTATCGTCTTGTTTGACTTTGGCTGCGGCTTTCCCCCTAGTTGCCCGACTTTGTGCCTCAAAGGTATTCACTGGCATCCGCTTAATATACCCTTGTTCGGTGATTAAAATAATTGCTTTTTCGTTGGCAATTAAATCAATGTCACCAATATCACCTTCAGCGGGGGTAATTATTGTCCGTCTTGGTGTGGCGTGGGCGGCTTTAAGTTGAGTAACTTCTGTTTCAATGAGTTCCAGAATCCTTTCCCGTCTTGCCAAAATATCCTGCAAGTCGGCTATTTGTGCTTGTAATGCTTCGTGTTCCTTACGAATCTTATCTGCTTCTAAGGCTGTCAATCGCCGCAGTTGCATTTGTAAAATTGCGTCTGCTTGAGGTTCTGACAAACCATAACTGGTAATTAATTCTCCTTTCGCTGTGGGTGTATCAGCCGCATGGCGAATCAAAGCAATAATTGCATCTAACTGGGATAAAGCAATTAACAAACCCTGTAATAAGTGGTCCCTTTCCTGGGCTTTTCGCAATTCATACTGGGTTCTCCTGGTAATGGCTTCCACTCGGAAGTCCAGAAAGACTTGTAAAAACTGCTTCAGGTCGAGTACCTGGGGTTCGCCGTTCACCAATGCCAACATATTGGCACCAAAGTTGGTCTGTATTGGTGTTTGTTTATATAGATTATTTAATACTACCCGGGGATAGGCATCACGCTTAAGTTCAATCACAATTCGCATCCCATCGCGATCACTTTCATCCCGGATATCTGCAATTCCCTCAATCCGCTTGTCGTTAACTAATTCGGCAATTTTTTCAATTAAGGCGGCTTTGTTAGTTTGGTAAGGCAATTCCGTGACGACTATGGCTTCCCGATCGGGTCTGCCCCGTTGTTCTATGGTTTCAATATTCGCCACACCCCGCATGGTGATGGAACCCCTGCCTATGGTGTAAGCCTCTTTTATTGCTGCAGTTCCCAGGATTTGCCCCCCAGTGGGAAAATCTGGTCCGTGGATATACTGCATTAACTCTGTACTAGTAATTTCCGGGTTGTGAATCATCGCCACAACCCCGTCTATTAATTCACCCAGGTTATGGGGGGGGATATTAGTTGCCATACCCACGGCAATGCCAGAAGAACCATTCAGTAGTAGCTGTGGCAATCTGGCGGGCATTACCGTTGGCTCTTGTTGGGAACCGTCAAAGTTATCGCTAAAATCTACGGTTTCCGATTCGATATCTTGTAATAGTGCCGCACTGGTTAAGGCTTGCAAACGACATTCCGTATAACGCATTGCCGCAGGTGGGTCGTTATCTACAGAACCAAAGTTTCCATGCCCTTGAATTAAGGGCGCTCTCATGGAAAAATCCTGGGCCATCCGCACCAATGCATCATATACCGCCGTATCGCCGTGGGGATGATATTTACCCAATACTTCCCCTACTACCCGGGCACATTTACGAAAGGGGCGGTCTGCTGTCAACCCCAATTCATGCATGGCGTAAAGAATACGTCGATGCACAGGTTTAAGACCATCCCTGGCATCAGGCAGCGCCCGACCTACAATCACGCTCATGGCGTACTCCAGGTAAGACCTGGACATTTCGCTTCGTAGATCCGTAGGAATGATCCTCTCCTGGGAGGTTGTCATAACCGTAAAAACTCCACAATATAGTTATTTTTTGCGTTGCAATCTGGCAATAGCAAAATTATTTCAAACTCAGCTTGAATAGATGCTATAATTCTATCCTATTCTAACATGATTGTTGCTTTTTGTTGTAAATTTCAACGGTTACAAACTCAAAAATAAATTTAATCAAATAGCTCTTAAAATTTATAATCTCAAAACATAATATAATACACCTATTTTATGGATATTTTTAATATTAATATATATCAATAATACAATGAAGCATTAATTGTACCAAAATGTATTTATACAAGTTAATTCATAGCTTTTTATATATTATATTTTCCTAGTAAAATATAGAATTAAGGCAGATTTATATCAACATTTTTAATCTCAGAAAATGCTAGAATATTTCCATTAAGAAAGTCAAAAAAAGATATAAAATATAGATTGTCTAATTTCTGCAAAATATATATTTTTTGTGTTTCTTTGTTCCCCTATGTTCAAAACAATTATTTGTTTGTCAAATTGGAAATATCTTATTGTCCTCTAGGTTCCTTTCATATAGCTATTTTTGGTCTCTAAAGGAATGTTTTGAAAATATTTTAGGAGTGAGGGGAACACAACAGGGAATAGGGAACAGAAAGTGTACTGAGTTCTGTAAGCGCACAGCGCAGGCTACGCCAACAAAAATCAAATGGAAACATCTCAAACCCTGATTTTTATCTTGCGGTGAGGGACTAGGGCGTGTTTTCAAACTACAACCACAATAAAATTGAGGAAAGAAAACACGCCCTAACCCCCAATACTGGTACTTCACCACTGGTACTTCACCACACAAATTATGAGAGGTAGAATAAGAAACCACAGAGGCACAGCGAAAAGTGTGGTCTTGGGAAGGCAATAGGGTAGGGATAAATCCTGTGGATACCCCAGGCAAGCCCCAGTATAAAGGCCAGAATACTAGGTTTTTGCCTGGTAATGGCATAAGTTTCTTGAATGAGGTGAAAAATACTGATGAATAATGAATCAGAAAGAGAATTGCGGCAGCGTCTACAAAACTTAGAGGCAGAAATTAATTCCTCATCTGTACCAGAGTACCAAGTACATAAAATTCCTAATACTGATCGCTCGAAATTTACTAGTACAAATGTTCATGTAGGGCGAATTGTGCAATGGTTTAAGGGCTTATCTAAGCCAGTACAAGTGATTGTGTGTGGGGTAGGCTTTTTAGCTTCCCTGACTATATTACAAGCCGTGTTCAAGCTAGTAACTGCCGCCATTAGCTTGGCAATATTGGCAGTATTACTATACCTTGGATACAAATTTGTTATATCCAAGAGTTTGTCAGGTAAGCAATAGCAAAATCCTACGGGTGTGGCATATTAAAAAAATTAAAGGGAATTATTTCATGGCAACCCCAATTGTGAGGAGAAATAGTAATCAATCCAACCAGCCCAGTACAACAGGAAAACCTAATCTATTACCCTTGAAAACTAGACGTTTTGCAGCTTGGGCAGTGGAATTTACGTTATTAGTTGTCAGTGGGTTGGTTCCCTTCGGGATTGGGGTATACGCCAACTCCAACAGCGATGTCCATCGCGTTCCACTGCATCCAGCTCTAGTCGCTACAGAAAAAGCGATCGCTTATCCCCTAGCTTTGCCCGTTAGCTATGGAACCCGGAATGTAGCTTGGGTAACAAATTTTTTCTGGTCATTAGCTATTTTAGCTCCCCTGGGTGTTTCCGGATGGCAATTATATTTACTGGCAACAACTGGCAGTACTACCCCTAAACGCTGGTTTGGAATCCGAGTTGTCAACAAACAGGGTATGGCACCAGGAATATTAGCAGTGGGACAACGGGAATTAATCGGTCGCTGGACTGTGCCCATAACCCTGACTTATATTTTGTGGCGCAGTAGTTTTGCGTTCCCCAACCTGGGGGTATTCATGGCTATCACTGCTGCAATCTGGTTAGTAGATGGCACTGGCTTGCCCAAACCTAAACCTCGGCGTGCTTGGCACGATCGCTTGGCGGGAACTTACACCATTGATGGCACTCTTCCTTTTACACCAGAACAACTCAGTAGTCAAAATCAATGGACAGATGCAGATGAAGAAGAAGCGATCGCTTCCATTGTCATTACCCCAGAATCCCAGCCAGAATCAAGCCCCAAGACTTCTATTTGGCAGCGCCTCCAGCAATATCCTAGTCTCACCTTAATTGGGGCCGCGATCGCTAGTATTACCCTGGTCTTAGGGGCACTTATAAGTGTGCAAATTTACACTCAAATTCAGCAAAATCGCCGAGCCGACCAACAGCGTAATAGCCAACAATTTGTATCCTTACTACAAAAATTAAATTCCAAACCCCGGGCTAGTAATGAAGAAAAACGTAACGCGATTTTAGCTATGGGAACCCTTGATACTCCCCAGGCGAATCAGTTTCTAGTAGATTTACTAGTCAAAGAAGCAAATAATCCCCAATTAAGTAATACCATCGCCCAGGCTTTAGTTAACTTGGGTTTGAAAGCCATCCCTGATTTAAAACGTGCCAATCAATCCCTTTCGAGTCCATCAGAAACAGGGAAAAAGATTTCTGCCCAAAAACAGAAATTAAAACAACAGGGTTTACAGCTGAATATCCAGGTAATCAACAAAATTCTCGCTGTACACAGTGGTAATACTTATAATGCTAATCTTAGTCGCGTTCAATTAGTTACCAACAGCCCAAAAACACCATCCTTAAAACTAATATTAGACAAAGTTGATGTGTGGGGAATCAACTTTAAATACGCCAATCTTAATCAAGCCAGTTTTAAAGGTAGTCGCTTTCGAGGAGCAGGTAAAGATGGGCGTTGGGATACTTATGATGATTGGATTGCTGATTTGAGTGGCGCTCAAATGCAACGGGCAGATTTGACAGATGCCAATCTCAGTCGCGTGTTGATGGTAAAAACCAATCTTAGCCGAGCTACCCTCAACAGAGCAAATTTACTTAATGCTCGCATGGTTAATGCCAATCTCAGTAGTTCTCAACTAGTGGGAGCAAATTTACGGGGTGCTGTCTTAGAAAATGCCAGTCTTACGGGGGCAGATTTAGGTGATGCCAAATTAAACGAAGCCGATTTATATGGAGCAAGCTTAGGAAGGGTAATCGCCATTGGCACCCAATTATCCCACGCCAACTTAACCAACACCAATTGGCAAGCCGCAGATTTATCAGGTGCGGATTTACATCGTGCTAACTTGCGTAATGCTAACCTCAGTGCAACTCTTCTCAAAGGGGCTAATCTGGGCCATGCCAATCTGGAAAATGCTAAATTCCGGAATGCAGACCTCAGTCTAGCAGATTTACGAGGAGCTAATCTCACAGGAGCTGATTTCCAAGGAGCAATTCTTTCTTCTGGTAAATCCAATCGAGCTGATAAATTCATCCAAACTCCAACGGTGGGAGCAGAGTCGGCGGTAGTACAGGGGGTTGATTTCACTCAAGTTAAAAATTTAGATATCAGGCAGATAGCTTACATTTGTACCCAAGGTGCTCTCCATCCTCGCTGTCCTTAACTAATAACTCAAATTGCAGAAAATGAAGAATTTCGAGGAGATGAGGAAAATGATGAACGCTGTGGGGTTTATGTTATATTCCATCCCTCCATCCCTCCATCACTCCCTCACTCCATCCCTCCTCTTCTAATCCTCATGATCGTCAAAAGGATCATTCAATTCCTTAGAAGGGGGTCCAAAGGACGTATAGATCGACATTACGGTGATTACAATCAACACAGCACAGACAGAAATACTAAGAACTGTTGCGGGTTCCATATTTTCCATAATAAAAAAATAGATTATGAGTAGTATTCTTATAGAATATTACAGAAGATTACAAAATGCTTTGTTAATTCGTCTTATAGGTGAAATATGGCACAAAGGACTTGGTTAGGAGATATCCTCAGACCCCTAAATTCTGAATACGGTAAAGTCTCTCCTGGTTGGGGTACAACCACACTCATGGGAGTTTTTATGCTTTTATTCTTCGTTTTTCTGCTGATTATTCTACAAATCTATAACAAGTCACTCATTCTTGATGGTGTACCTGTGGTTTGGTAGAGTTTAAGCAAATTAAGTAACACCGGTCGAATTAAATATAGAACCTCACCCCATCTGAGGTTACCCCTCCCTTTAATACCCCTGTGCTTAATAAGGAGAGGGGCTGGGGGTGAGGTTCAGCTTGAAATTTAATTGCGCCTACTCACTTAGGGCTTGGTAAAAATATATTCTATAACCCGGCTTGTCCGGGTTTTTTGCTCTTTACCTTGGTATAAGAAAGTTCCGACTGCCAATTTTCCCAAATTGAGAATTGAATTTGATTATAAATTTCCAGATTTTTGATTACACTACAAAGTGGGGATTTAATTTGGCACTATTTGAGTTTATAGGAGACAACATCTAATGAATATATTTGGTATCGGACTTCCTGAGATGGCCGTCATCATGGGTGTAGCACTACTGATATTTGGCCCCAAGAAGTTACCGGAAATTGGTCGTAGCATGGGAAAAGCCATTCGGGGTTTTCAAGAAGCTTCTAAGGAGTTTCAAAATGAATTTCAAAAGGAAGCAGAGCAATTAGAAGAAGCTATCAGTACTACAGCAGAGTTAGAATCCAAGCAAATTGAAGCAGGGACAAAAGAAAAGGAAAAAGAACAGGTATAAGCTATATAAGGGATAAATTATTCTCAACGAAGACGAAGAACCCAAAATCGAATAACTAAAACATAAACACAGATACAAACCCTCCGCAGTTGCTTGAAGCGGGGAAATTTTACCAATGCCATGCTGTGTTGTGTTCCTCCGTGGAGAAAAAACGAACTTATTATTTATTTCCAGTTATTTATTTCTAGCCCCTGGCTTTAGACATTGGATAAATCCAAAACTCAAAATCTGTCTGGGAAAGTTTGTTACGGGGGGAAACGCTCCGCCAGTCGCATCCGACGGGAAGCCATTTTACAACGCCAGCTCTTCCTGATAACTTTTTGCAAAATCCAAAATCCAAAATCTAAAATCCAAAATCCTTTCATTGAATGACACAGACTGCTACCAAAAAAGCTTTAGTAATTCCCCAGTTAATTGTTGGTTTGGGGAATCCAGAACCTAAATACGACCAAACTCGCCATAATATTGGGTTTGCCGCGGTAGATGAGTTATCCCGTTCCTGGCAAATTAATTTGGCGGGAAATCGTAAGTTTCAAGGGGATTATGGAGAAGGTGTAGCACCTGTTGACAGTCAAAAAATCCGCCTGTTAAAGCCATCAACCTATATGAACCTTTCGGGACAAGCAATACAAGCTGTTACCAGCTGGTATAAGTTGTCTCCTGAATCCGTACTAGTTATCTATGATGATATGGATTTACCCCTAGGTAAAACCAGATTACGCTTGTCTGGTTCGGCTGGGGGACACAATGGGATGAAAAGTACTATTTCCCATCTGAATACACAAAACTTCCCTCGCTTACGTATTGGTATTGGCAAACCAAAGGGTGGGGTGAAGGAAGATGAGAAAAAAACAGTTTCCCATGTACTCGGAAAATTTTCCGGTGCAGAAAAACAACTGATGTCTGAGGTACTCCAGTTTATGGTTGAATGTGTGGAACTATGCCTAAAACAAGGGGTAGAGAAGGCAATGAATCGCTGTAATAGTGGTAATTTCAGTATTCCTGAAACTGAGCAGAAATCTTAAGATATGCTTAAATTTTCCCAAAAAATTATGGTTGATGGGCAGTTGTTTATCCTGTCCCATCCAACCATGATTACTTGAGAGTAATATTTGAGTTTTATGACTTGCTGAAAATTTCGTCAAGCAATTTGCTGCATCTAAAAAGAGATTATTTAAAACGCCGCTTGCGTCTAGCAGCAACTGCCTTTCGCTTACGCCTTTCTATTGGTGTTTCAAAGTGGCGATGATATTTAACATCTGCCAAAATACCAGCTTTGGAAACCTGACGCTTGAAGCGGCGTAAAGCCGAATCTATCCCTTCATTCTCTCCTAAAACCACTTGGGTCATTCTTACTCGTTCCTTATTCGTCTGATTCGTCAATAATTAACTATTGTAATCAACCTTCAGTTTGAATAAATACTCCCTTACAGACTCAATTTCCTCAGGAAAAATATCACTCCTACTCAGGCGTTAACAATAATAGCTGTACAGATACTATATTACAAAGATAATGTCATAAATAGTACGCTACCTTAACTGCACAAATCATTATTCTAAATTCTAAATTCTAAATTCTAAATTCTAAATTCTCCTTGAGCGAAAAATAAACATGGATACAAGCCCCCGGATTTATCCGTGGAAAAAACAGAGGATTTTATCATTATTCCAAGCCCCTGGCTTTAGACATGGGGTCAATTCTTTAATCCAAAATCCAAAATCCAAAATCCAAAATTGAATGACACCGCTAAGTGGATTCACTAGTATCGATTTCCAATGCTAGTTGATAGAGCTGGCGACGGGGTATGGAAGTCATTTTCGCCAGTTCTCGACTGGCTTGGGAGCGGGATATCCCTTGGCTAATCATGTGAGCTAATTCTGCGGTTAATTCGGCTGATGAAAGCTGGGCTTGATGGGGTGGAGTACCTGCCACTACTAAAGTATATTCACCTTGGGGCTGTTTTTCCCTGTCTTGGTAATAAGAAATTGCTTGGGCGATGGCACCGCGCCAAAATTCCTCGTAAAATTTAGTTAATTCCCGTGCCATGACAATTTGGCGCTGATGACCAAAAATCTCCCCCAAGTCCTGTAAAGTTGCTTTTAAACGGTGGGGAGATTCATAAAATACTAGGGTTCGAGTCTCTGTTTTGAGTAATTCTAGTTGTTGGCGGCGTTGTGTGGTTTTGGCTGGCAGAAATCCTTCAAATACAAACTTATCCGTTGGTAGTCCAGCTGCACTGAGTGCTGTAATCACTGCACTTGCGCCAGGTATGGGAACCACTGAGATATTCCCATCAATACAAGCTTTGACTAATTCGTAGCCAGGATCGGAAATTCCAGGCATTCCAGCATCCGTAACTAAAGCGATTGCTTGTCCTATTTGTAGCTTTTGGACTAATTCTGGAATCCGACTGCGGCGATTATGGTCATGGTAACTGACTTGGGGGGTTTGAATTTGAAAATGTTGTAATAATTTACCTGTATGGCGGGTATCTTCAGCAGCAATTAAGTCTACTGTTTGCAAGATTCGCACGCCCCGAAAGGTCATATCTTCTAGGTTACCAATGGGTGTGCCTACAACGTAGAGTGTTCCTGGTTTGGGGTCGGTTTGCATAGCTGCAATAATTCATAATTTTTAATATTGCCTTATATTGCCTTGTGGATGACAAACTACATCCGTGAAGCCAATCTATAGCAATGGACATATTGGTAAGGAAAGTATTGTTCAACCGTCAACTGCCAACTGTCAACCGTCAACTACCAACTGTCAACTGATATAAAATTGAAAATCGAATGGCAAAATCATATCATGGCTTGTTTGTGGGTTTAGTCACCCTAGATTTAATTTACTTGGCTGACTCTCCTCCCCAAAATAATCAGAAAATAGTCGCTACAGATTATACCGCCGCAGCTGGTGGCCCTGCTACCAATGCCGGGGTAACATTTAGTTATTTGGGTAATACAGCTACAGTTGCAGGGGTAGTTGGTTCCCACTCCATGACACATTTAATTAAAAGCGATTTGGCAGATAGACAAGTACAAATCGTGGATTTACACCCCACCATCAATAGTCCGCCCCCTGTGTCTTCCATTATTGTTACCCAAGGAACGGGGGAGCGAGCAGTAATTTCCATGAATGCAACGAAAATTCAAACCAGTAGTGCTTCCCTACCAACTAACATTTTAGATAATGTAGATATTGTATTAATTGATGGCCATCAGATGACCGTAGGTAAGGAAATTGCGATCGCAGCTAAGGCCAAAAATATTCCTGTGGCGATTGATGGTGGTAGCTGGAAGTCTGGTTTTGAGCATATCTTGCCCTATGTTGACTATGCCATTTGTTCGAGTAATTTTTTTCCCCCTAATTGTCGCCAAGAAGCTGATATTTTTACCTATCTGGGTGAGTTTGCCATTCCCTACATTGCTATTACCCACGGGGAACAACCAATTACATACAATCTTAGAGGTGAAAGGGGTGAAATTGAGGTTCCCCAGCTCCAAGCTGTAGATACCTTAGGTGCAGGAGATATTTTTCATGGTGCTTTCTGCCACTACATTATCCAGGAGAATCGTAATTTTACTGATGCTTTGGCATGTGCGGCTGACATTGCGGCTTTGTCCTGCGGATCTTTTGGTACTCGTCACTGGATGAAATAGACTTTTTTACCGTTGATATGTTAATTGATGTTCAACCAATAACCAATATAGGATTACTATTTGATTTTTGTTGGCGTAGCCTGCGCTTGCGCTTACAGAACTCAGTAGACTTTCTGTTCCCCGTTCCCCGCTCCCTTCCCCTACAAGTCAATTCACAAATCAAACCGGATTCCTATAAGTAGGTAGGCACAAATAAATCAAACTATGTAAAGGAATGTAAAATTGCTGAAAGCCTTGCGATTGCTTCACTTCACTTCGTTACGTTCGCAATGACGTAGTTATAAATTTTTTTACCCACCTACTTATAAGTACCATTGCCAACATGATGAAATATTTGTCAAGTGTTGAAATATCGGTCGAAAACCGTACACTTGACGAAACTGGTTTGCTAGATTAATTCCCTAAACTAAAATAAAACTAGAGGCACAAATTTGAGAGTTAATGATAAGAGAGTGAATAACTGGTAATTTCTGGTTATTTCTCCCTTAAACAATCTATCAATTCCTCTATTGCTTTTTTTGGATCTGGGTTGTCAATAGCTATATAATCATCCAAGAGCCACCCATTGTTGGATAATTGGTCTCAATTCATGCTTTTATCTATCAAAACCAAGTT
The DNA here is from genome assembly GCA_030065255.1 of Calothrix sp. MO_167.B42. GTDB lineage: Bacteria > Cyanobacteriota > Cyanobacteriia > Cyanobacteriales > Nostocaceae > Calothrix_A. The sequence goes on from JASJCX010000055.1 coordinate 17,820, forward strand.
AAATCTAACTCACAAACAAAAAATAATTATGAGTAAGCACGCTGGGATTGCCAGGTTTACTTATAACTGGGGTTTAGCAACTTGGAATGATATGTATAAAAGCGGAGTTAAGCCAAATAAATTTATCCTCAAAAAATTCTTTAACAACTATGTAAAACCAGAATATACATGGATAAAAGAAAAAGGTATTTGTCAAAAGATAACCCAATATGCTTTTGAGAACTTGGGTAAGGCCTTTGAAAGATATTTCCAAAAGTTAGGAGAAAGACTAACCTTTAAAAAGAAGGGAAAGCATGATAGTTTTACCATTGATGCAGGTGGAAAACCGATAAATATCGGCGGTATTAGAATTAAATTACCGACCATTGGTTGGGTTAAAACCTATGAAGGTTTACCTCATACAGTTACCAAATCTATAACTATTTATAGAATAGTAAATAATTGGTTTATAGCCTTTGCCTATGAAGTAGACACTCAACCAACAACTCAGCAATATGAGATTGTAGGTGTTGACCTAGGTGTTAAAACTCTTGCAACTCTCAGCACTGGGGTAGTATTTCCGAATCCGAAATACTACTTGAAACAGCTATCCAAATTACAGCGTTTATTGAAACAGTTGTGTCGTAAACCAAAAGGTAGTAACAATTATGTGTTAGCCAAAAACAAACTAGCCAAACTACACGCCCATATCGCCAACCAACAGAAAAGATACTCTTCATAAAATTACTACTTACTTATGCAAAAACCACGCCAAAATAGTAGTAGAAGATTTAAATGTTTCTGGGATGGTAAAAAACCATAAATTATCCCAATCAATATCAGATTGTAGCTTTTATGAATTTAGGCGACAACTTGAATACAAATGTAAAAAGTTTGGTAGTACCTTAATAATAGCTGACAGATTCTATCCAAGTTCTAAAACTTGTAGTAATTGTGGTCATAAAAAATCAGTTTTGAAATTATCCCAACGGATTTTTGATTGTGAGAATTGTGGTTTTAGCTTAGATAGGGATTTGAATGCAGCTATAAATCTTGAGGCGTTAGGATGTAGCGTCTAAGCTTACCTTCGGGATAGCCGCTCCCATGCTCCCGTTGAAGTAAGAAGTTATTACCGGTAATTACCAGGTATGTCTGCTAATTACCATGTAATAATACATCAGAAAGTTACTAAATACAGTCAGCAATTAAATACAAATACAATGGGATTTTTCGACTCTGATATAGTTCAACAAGAAGCAAAACAGCTATTTGAAGACTATCAAGCCCTGATGAAGTTGGGTAATAGCTACGGTAAGTTCGATCTCGAAGGTAAAAAGCTGTTCATTGAACAGATGGAAACCATGATGGAACGTTATCGCATTTTTATGAAACGCTTTGAGCTTTCTGAAGACTTCATGGCACAAATGACTATGGAGCAATTGAAAACTCAGTTAAATCAATTTGGCGTGACTCCGCAACAAATGTTCGATCAAATGCAATTAACCTTAGAACGGATGAAATCCGAATTAGGGCAATAATCAACAACGAATCCAAGGAATCTATAGATTTTCACACCTATTCTTACATTTCCAAACTAAATTTTATATATTCTTTTCGGGGACTTACCATATTGTCGTCACCTCACCCGACTCCCCTCTCCTTAGTAAGGGGAAGGGTGTGAGGTTTTTGTGGTAACTAATCATCCGGATTTCATATGAGTAAGTGATTCATGCAAAACTTACTTGGCTCGGGGACGGCGGAATTTGGAGGGTGGCTTAAAACTAGTTCTAGGTACTCCTTTGAGTGCTTGCAACATAAAACTACGCCAAATAGGCGCTACCATACCGCCACCAGTTGCACCCCGAGAAAGAGTTCTGTTATCATCCCTACCCACCCAAACAGCAGTTGTGAGCTCCGGTGTTGTGCCGACAAACCAAATATCTTTTTCCGAGGAAGTCGTTCCAGTTTTTCCGGCTGCGGGACGGCCGATGGCCGCCTTTTTACCAGTACCGCCGTTAATTACCCCTCTCATGGTATCTATGGTGGCTGCTGCGGCCCAGGAATCAAGAACTAGTTGGGGTTTGGGAGTATTATCTAAAATAACGTTACCGCTGCTATCGGTTACTCGGGCAATTACAGTGGTGGGTGACTGCCATCCATAGTTAGCTAAGGTAGCATAAGCCCCCGCCATTTCTACGGGTGTAACTTCAATGGCTCCTAGGGGTAAAGATGTGACAGGCTGCATGGGGCTCATGATTCCCAAAGTCCGGCAAATTTCCACAACTCTGTTCATTCCCACCGCTTTGCCAAGTTTAATCACTGGGATGTTACGGGATAAGGATAAAGCTCTGCGGATAGTCATGGCTCCCCCGAAGCTACCATCGTAGTTTTTCGGATAGTACCAACCACTACCGTCACGATAGCGCACAGGGGTATCGTATACCTTAGTCTCTGGTGTATATTTCCCAGTTGCAAAAGCTGTGTAATAAACAAATGGCTTAAAAGAAGATCCTGGTTGTCTTAAAGCTTGGGTAGCCCGGTTGAATTCACTGGTTTTAGAATTCACACCACCCACCAAGGCTTTGATAAAATGAGTCCGGGGATCTACAGCCACCAAAGCAATTTGATTTTTGTATAAACCTTGCTTTAAAAGTCTGTAATGCCACTGAGACACCGTTTTTTCTGCCATTTGTTGAAATTTGGTGTCAATGGTTGTTTGCACGCGCATTCCGCCCTTAATTAGAGCATCACGACCAAATTTCTTAGTCAATTCCGATGATACAGCATTAGTGATGTAGGGTAAGGCACTGCCTTGGAAAGATTTGATTTTACCCAGTTTAATTTTTTCCTTGAGGGCTTGGTCGTATTCTTTCTGGGTAATCCAATTTAACACAAGCATCCGTCCGAGCACTTCCTTTTGTTTTTGTTTAGCTTTTTTCATGCTCACGAAAGGACTATACTGCTCTGGTGCTTGGATTAAACCCGCCATCATCGCTGATTCGGCCAGGGTTAAATTCTCGGCAGATTTATTAAAATAACTCCTGGCAGCTGTTTGTGCTCCATAATTATTGTGGCCCCAGTACACCTGGTTGAGATACATTTCAAAAATGTCATTTTTCTCCAGAATTTGTTCTAAGCGAATGGCTAATACTGCTTCCGCGATTTTTCTGGTAAAGGCTCGTTTATGGGACAAGAAGAGGTTCTTGACTAACTGCATGGTTACGGTGGAAGCACCTTCGCGTACACCACCAGATCTCCAATTAGTGACAAGTGCCCTTCCTACACCTTTGGGGTTAATCCCATGATGGTAATAAAAATCACTATCTTCACTTGCTAAAACCGCTCGCTTGAGTGATGGTGAGATGCGATTTATGGGTACAACTTCCCGGTTAGCTTCCCCGTGGAGACTAGCTAAAAGCCGCCCTTTAATGTCATAAATATATGATGTCTCTGACGGGAAGTAATTGCGTAACTGTCTCACGTCCGGCAAATTGCGGAAGCTAATGGCTAATCCAACTAAACCCCCAGCTACAATTGAGCTAGTCAGCATGGTTATGGACAGTAAAGTTCCGCCAGTTACCTGGCCAACTCCTTTTAAAAATTCAAACCCTGATGAAGCTTGGGTTTGACTTCGTTTTTTGTCAAAAGTTCTAGAAGACACTATGCTCTCACTTCCTCACTTGTAAATAATAATTCTAGTTTCTTGGCTGGCTAATTTTTTGCAATTATATTAGTTTGGCGGAGTGACTACATTTAATCCCACTGTTTTTGTCAAAAGTATAGCTAATAATCAATATTTTATTATGGAGCAAAATTTTTCTTGGCTGCATCGCGGTACTGTTGAAATTTTCCCACAACCAAGGGACCCTGAAAATAAAGTTGACAGCCTGGAAAACATCTTGGCAAATTGCGATCGCCCTTTAAGAATAAAATTGGGAATAGATCCTACGGGTGCGGATATTCATCTTGGTCATAGCATACCAGTGAGAAAATTGCGAGCATTCCAAGATGCGGGACATACGGCAGTTCTAATTATTGGCGATTTTACGGCTCAAATTGGCGATCCTTCGGGAAAATCAGATGTACGTCGCCAATTAACACCAGAACAAGTGGCGCAAAATGCCCAAACATATCTAGAACAGGTAAGACCTATATTGGATTTTGACACTCCCGGTCGGTTAGAAGTACGTTACAACTCCCAATGGCTTTCTGAGTTAGATTTAAGCAAAATTTTGCAATTGCTTTCGACTATGACTGTGGGACAGATGTTAGCAAAGGAAGGTTTTGCTGAACGTTATCAAAAAGAGAATCCCATTTTTATTCACGAGTTCCTTTATCCGTTGATGCAGGGCTATGATTCTGTAGCGATAGATGCTGATGTGGAATTGGGAGGTACTGACCAGAAGTTTAACATTGCTGTGGGGCGAGATTTACAGCGTCATTTTGGCAAAACACCCCAGTTTGGACTCCTATTGCCAATTTTAATTGGTACTGATGGGGTACAAAAGATGTCCAAGTCCTTGAATAACTATGTTGGTTTATCCGAACATCCATCACAAAAGTACCAAAAGCTACAGGGTACTCCCGATCATCTTTTAGAACAGTATTTTGAGCTGCTGACAAATTTCCCCTTAGATAAGTTACCAGAAAATCCCCGCGATCGCCAAAAGTTATTGGCATGGGATATTGTCCAACAATACCACGGCAAGGAAGCTGCGGATGAGGCCCAAAAAGCCGCAGACTCAGGGGGAGAAACAGGGGATTTACCAGAATTTTCCCTGGCTACCGTAGAATTTCCCACCAAGTTGTTCCAAATTCTCAATCTGAGTGGTTTGTGCAAAAGTGGTGGGGAAGGTAAGCGTAAAATTAAGGAAGGCGGTGTAAAAATAGACGGCGATCGCATTACCGATATTGACACAAACTTTCAACAAGCAAGTGAGTTACAAGGAAAGGTTTTACAACTAGGAAAAAATAAGTTTGTGCGACTCGTGCTGTGAGAAGAGTGAAGAGTTAAGAGTGAAGAGTTAAGAGTTAAGAGTGAAGAGTTAAGAGTTGAGAGTTAAGGGTTGAGAGTTAAAAGTTAAATACCATCAACCATCAACTGTCAACCGTCAACCATCAACCATCAACTGTCAACCGTCATAAATGAGTAAAGAAAGACAGGTTATTGTCCCTTTAGATGTACCAGATACAGAAAATGCGATCGCTCTTTTGAATCGCCTAACATCGGTTAGTTTCTGGAAAGTTGGTTTAGAGCTGTTTACCAGTTGCGGGCCAACAATTCTGGAGGTTCTCAAGTCTCGCAACAAGAAAATTTTTCTGGATTTGAAGTTTCACGATATTCCCAACACCGTAGCTGGTGCTTGTCGTGCTGCTGCTAGCTATGGAGTGGATTTATTGACAATTCACTCCACTGCTGGTAAAGATGCCCTCCAAGCTGCCACAGAGGCGGTTCTGGAAGGAGCCACCAAAGCCAATGTCAAACCACCAAAGCTGATTGCAATTACCCTACTAAC